>NZ_JAMYOE010000028.1:0-94273 GCF_040319695.1 Mesorhizobium sp. M0898
GTGCGCCCCGCGGTTCGGGGGTTTCCATCAACCCCAACCGGGGGGGGGGCGGTGTCGTTGGGGGCGGGGGGTTTTTTTTGCCGTTTCGTGGTTTTGTTTGGGCCGCCCCCCCACACGGGGGGCGCCCGGAGTTCTCAGTCAGGGGAGGTAAACCTAGTTCATCGGGCCCTTGTCTCCGGGCTTGCCGGGAAGCTCTTCGGGGAACAGCTCGTACTTGGCCTGCTTGTCGGCAGCGACAAAGACCCGCTCGCGGACGATCGAATCCTCGGCCCAGTTGAACATGAAGATCGGCGTGCCCTGCGGGATGTTGGAGAAGCGTTTGTTGATGATCAGCGCGCCGGGATATTCCGTCAGGCCGACATTGTAGACGTGCTCGGTCGAGATCTTCTGGAACTTTCTCATCAGGCTGGCGCGCTCGTCATTGTCCGCGGACGAGACAAACTTGTTGACGATGTCGACGAGGTCCTTCTCGAAAGGCATCATATCGACCTCGCCGTTTTCCGGCGCACGATGGTCCCAGCTGGTTCGTGGACCGACCGGGGCCAGCTGATCGGTATTCTGGACGACGGAAGTCAGCTCCTGATCGTTGCGCCGTACCAGCCAGTCGAAGCGGCCGGAGTATTGCGAGGCATCGCGCTGGGTGCCGTTGAGTCCGTTCAGCACGATCCGCAGCCCTAGCTTTTCCATCTGGGCGACGACACCTTCGGCAAGGCTCTTGTCGGTGGTGTAGTCGTTGTTGACGAGCATCACGATCTCGACATTCTTGCCGCCGGCGGTACCTGCAGGAAAATTGACGAAGCCGTCGCCATCCGTGTCCTTCAGGCCTGCCTTGGCGAGTTCCGCCTTAGCGCCTTCGAGATCGAAGGGGTAGTAGACCGTCGACTTCCGGTCGTAGAAGCTCGTGCCCGAGGATAAGCCGCCCGGATAGATGGCAGTGAACGGACCCTTGACCAGCGAGTCGCCGAGCGCCTTGCGGTTGAGCGCCATGGTGACGCCTTTGCGGAAGTCCTCGTTGCGGTTCAGCTCGCGTATCGCCTGTCCGCGCTCGTCGGGGTTGCCCCAGCCATTGGCTGAGAAATTCATGCGCAGATTATAGCCGATCAGCCGCGCGCCGAACGCAAGCCGTGCCGGTGCGTCTTTTTGCGCCGCGCGCTTCAGCGAGGCGACGAAGTTCTCTGGCTGCTCCAGATTGGAGAAGTCGCCCGCCCCCGATACCGCCTGAACGTCGCGGTCGGCCCAGGTCGACAATTTGTAGTGCAGTTCATTGAGATACGGCAGCTGGTTGCCCTTCTCGTCGACCTTCCAATAGTACGGATTGCGACGCATGACGATGATGTCGTCGGGGCGGTATGCCACCGGCACCCAGGCACCCATCACCGGCATGTTCATATATTCCGGCGGGAACGCGTTCTTGAACTGCTCGTAGGTGTTCTTCGAATATTTCGGATGCTGCGGCTTGAGGATATGCGACGGGCCCGGACAAAAGGTGCCGTAAGCCATGGCGTAAAGGTATTGTTTCGGAAAGGCGTCCTTGAACGTCCACTCGACGGTGTAGTCGTCGATTTTCTTCAACGTCGTGCCGACGCCGAAGGTCTCCTGCGTCGCGCCGTTCAGCGGCGACACATTGGGGTCGATCACCTCGTCGTCCCAGTAGAACATCACATCGTCGGCGTTGAACGGAACGCCGTCCGACCATTTGGCGCCTTCGACCAGATGCATCGTCAGCGTGTGGCCGTCCTTCGACCAGTTCCAGCTCTTGGCGAGGTTCGGCAGCGGCTCCGTGTCCTTGGCCTCGACCTGGAACAGCGGCGCGGTGCGCGTCAGGCATTCGGAAAGGCCGATGTCGATACCGCCCCAGCCTTGCGTCTGGCCGGCGCCGTAGTTCCAGCCCTCCGGCCGGCCGCCGATGACATGACGCATCGTATCACCGTAGACACCGACGCCGTCCGGCATATTGCCGGTCTTGAAGACCAGCGGCTCCTTCGGCAGCCGGTCCTTGACCGGCGGCAGCTTGCCTGCCTTGACGTATTTGTCGGTGACCCAATCGGGTTCGTGGTATTCCGGAAGTGCCTTGAACTCCAGGATGGAGTCGCGCGCGACGTATTTGATCTTTCCCTCGGCGGGAAATTGCGCGGGCACCGGCGGCACGGTCGGCTCGGATGCATACGCGTTCAGCGCCGAGGCCGAGACGCTAAGCGCCAGCCCGGCGAGAATGCCAATGTTTCGAAAATTCCTCATCGTCTCTCCTCCCTGTTGTTCAGGAGCGCGTTGACGCCGCTCCATTTCTCCTCGAACGAATGTACAGACGGGTGCGGAAAATCCTCCCGAAAGCTTGCCGCGATCCGTTCTGGCGAAATTCAGACGGCCTGCTTGAGAGCCGTTTTTTCCGCACGCAATTCCTCGATCGAACGGACGTCGCGCCTTGCCGCACCGGCCCATTCGCGGGTCTTGATCCTGGATTTCGAAAGCCGTTCCTTCGCGGCCGGCACCGCATCGGCATATTGCGGCAGCCAGCGAGCCTGGGCGACGACCATTTCGTCCACCATTTGCCAAACCTCTTCCGGCGTCGAAACCGCGCCGACCAGCGGGTCGTGCAGGACCGCGAGCTTCAGCAGGTCGATATCGCCGGAGATCGCCGCATGAACCGACATGCGCTGGACGTTGATCGAGGAAATGCAAGTGGCGGCGCAGGCCTCCGGCAGCGTGATGCCGGAGGCCATGTTGATACCGAAGCGGTCGACGAAGCCGGGCGACTCGATGATCGCGTCCTGCGGCAGGTTGGTGATGATGCCGTTGTTCTTGACGTTGAAATGGCCGCGGTAAACGCGGTTCGTCTCCAGCGCCTCGAGAATGTGGCTGGCATGCTCGTTGGAGCGCTTGGCGGGGTCTATCGGCCTGGCGGCGGATTCCAGAAATTGCGGGAACTCCGTTTCGAACCAGTTGCGTGTTTCGGTCGAATAACGAAGGTAGCCGCCGGTCTCGCCGTGAATCCAGTCGGACATGTCGATCCAGCGGGTGATTTCGTCCGGCCGCTTGCGATACCAGGGCAGGTATTCGGAAAGATGGCCGTTGCTTTCGGTCGAATAGACGCCGAAGCGCTTCAGGACATCGATGCGCAGCTTTTCCTGCTGGGAATAGACCGGATGCGCCTCGAAGGCGGCAACCAGCTCGTCCTTACCGATCTTGCGGCCGTTGAGACGCAGGTCGATGAACCAGGTCTGGTGATTGATGCCGGAGCAGACGTAGTCGAGATCGGTGCGCGACTTGGCGCCGAGCACTTCGGCGATCTGGTCGGCGCCATGCTGGACGCCGTGGCAGAGGCCGACGGTATCGACCCTGCCATATTCGATCGCCGCCCAGGTGTTCATGGCCATCGGATTGGCGTAGTTCAGGAATTTCGCCCCAGGCTCGGCGACTTCGAGGATATCCTTGCAGAAATCGAGGATCACCGGAATGTTGCGCTGGCCATAGAGGATGCCGCCGGCGCAGATCGTGTCGCCGACGCACTGGTCGATGCCATACTTCAAGGGAATGCGGATGTCGTCCGCATAGGCTTCGAGACCGCCGACGCGAACGCAGCTGATGATGTAGCGTGCGCCCTCGAGGGCAGCACGGCGGTCTGTCGTTGCCGTAACCTTGGTCGGCAGCCTGTTGAATTCGACGACCCTGTCGAGGATCGACTTGATCATCTGGAGGTTGCGCTCGCTGAGATCGGTCAATGCGAATTCGACATCCCTGAATTCAGGAACGCACAAAATGTCGGTGAAGAGCTTCTTGGTGAACCCGACGCTTCCCGCACCGATGATAGCGATCTTGAAACTCATCAGCCTCACCTCGACCTGATCGAACGCTAGGGCAAAGGCGGCGAAAGGAGGCTGGCCCGCCTGCGACGCTATGCAGGCCGGAATCCAGCACTTCCTCCCATCCGCTCTTTGACCGCGGTTTCTTTTGCTTTTCTCGAGGGATTATGCGCCTTATTCGGCACGCGACCAGAGAAGGATTATGCTTTTAGGGGTAATTTTGTGCTGCGGAACTTGATCGACATCGGGCCGGCGGGCAGGACGGTATCGCTGCCGCGCGGGCGCCAGCGCCTACACACCATGCCGACAAGCACCGGCTATGAAGTGCGCGAGAACGAGGTCTACGACTGGGATGGGCGCAAGCGCGGCCTGACGCCGTTTACCGTGCTCCAGCATACGATCAGCGGCACCGGCCGATTGCGCTACGAGAACCGGAACTACCGCCTGCAAAAGGGCGACACTTTGCTGGTTCTCGTGCCGCACAACCACCGTTACTGGCTGGCCAAGGGCGAACGCTGGGAGTTCTTCTGGATATCGATGAACGGCGAGGAGGCACTGCGCATCCACAAGTCGATCCTTGCCGCCGTCGGTCCGGTGCTGCGGCTGCAGCCCTCGACGATCGATCATCTGGCTGATTGCAGTGTGCGCCTGATCACGGGCGCGGTCTCGCCGGGAGCCGCCTCGGCCGTCGCCTATGAAGCAGCCATGGCGCTCTACGACGATGTCTTCGGCTCGCATGCCGTCACCGACGACAAGAGCGCCATGCAGCCGGTCATCGATCACATCAGGGCCAATCTCGACAGGCCGCTCCGCGTTGCCGATCTCGCTGAGATCAGCGGCCTGAGCCGCGCGCATTTCTCGCGCTGCTTCGCCGAGAGCGAGGGACTTCCGCCCGCCGAATTCGTGCTGCAGCAGCGACTGCAGCTCGCGGCGAAGTTGCTGACGAAGGCCGATTTCCTGCCGGTCAAGGAAGTCGCCATCATGTGCGGCTTCGAGGATGCCAATTATTTTTCGAAGGTCTTCCGCCGCCTCTACGGCATCAACCCGACGCAGTTCCGCACCAACGGGATGTATGCCAGCCTGGGAACCGCCCGATAGCCCGATAGATTGGCACCGCGCTTGGCATCGGATGCGGGAACGCTTTTGCTTCCCCTCGGTTTAGGACAAGAGAGCCTGCTCGCCGCTGCGGCACCCCCGCTCTGGCGGAGATCAGGCCACAGATGTCAGGGAGTGATCGATGAACAACCCCGATCCGAACAACCCGAATCCACTGCCGGACAATCCCAATCCGGAGCCGGCCCGGCCGCCTGCCCCGCCGGAGACTCCGCCGGGAGAACCTCCAGGCGTACCCCCGCCCTCGCCGGATCCAATTCCGACGCCGGACCAGGAGCCGATCGGAGTTCCTCCCGGCACGCCTTCCGAAATTCCTTCGGAACCGACCTTTCCCGGGCCGACCGCCTGAAGGGCAGTCGGGTGGAGGATGGCAAGGGTGATTTCGGCGAAGCGCTCGAAACGGGTCTTGCCATGGAACGTTTTGCGCTGGCGCTCATTCACCCTTTCATCCTGGAAACCGGCGGCGGGCCCTGCAACCAAGGGAGGTTAAAATGAAAGTTGGCAACTGCATGACAAAGGACGTCGAGATCGCCAGTCCGCAGCAAACCCTGCGCGATGCGGCTGAAATGATGGGTCGCCTCGACGCCGGCGCAATGCCGGTGGGCGAGAACGATCGGCTTGTCGGCATGGTAACCGATCGCGACATCGCAATCCGCGGCGTCGCCCAAGGCAAGACACCTGACGCCAAGGTACGGGAAGTGATGAGCACCGAGGTCAGGTATTGCTTCGAAGACGAAGACGCAGAGGATGTTCTGCGTAACATGGCTGACCTGAAAGTGCGCCGCTTGCCGGTGCTGAACCGCGACAAGCGCCTGGTCGGCATCGTTTCGCTGGGCGACCTCGCCACCAACAGCGAGACGGCGACAGCAGGTGAAGCGCTGAGCGGCATCTCGCAACCCGGCGGCGAGCATTCGCAAACGATACACTGACGGCGCACCACCGGCCGGCCTTTGCTACGACCGAACCGCCGGCTGGATAGACGCCGGCCTGCCGGCGAAACTGTTCAGAGCGAACTGGACTGCAACCCGACGAGGAGCAAGCCATGATTACGATGAAGGCCGTCCGTATCCACGATTTTGGTGGACCGGAGGTTCTTTCGCTGGACGCGGTTCCGTTGCCTCAGCCGCATGACGACGAGGTCACGCTCAAGGTCTACGCGGCAAGCGTCAATCCCGTCGACTACAAGGTTCGCGAGGGCTCTTCGGGCGCGGATCTGCCCATCACGCTCGGCCGCGACGTATCCGGCGTGGTGGAACTGTGCGGCACGCGGGCCCATACGCTGAAGAAGGGCGATCCGCTATATGCCATGCTCGGCAACGACCGCGGCGGCAACGCCGAATATGTCGTCGTGAAGGCAACGGAGGCGGCGGCGAAGCCGCAACGCTTAAGCCACGCCGAAGCCGCCGCCGTGCCACTTGCGGGCCTTACCGCGTGGCAAGGCCTTTTCGATCACGGCGGCCTCAAATCCGGGCAGCGGGTCCTTATCCATGGCGGCGCCGGCGGCGTCGGTCATCTGGCGGTGCAGTTCGCAAAGGCCGCGGGCGCGTTTGTCGCGACGACTGTGTCCGCGCAGGATTTCGATTTCGTCCGCGCGCTTGGCGCCGACCAGGCGGTCGATTACAAGAACCAGCGCTTCGAGGAGCTTGTCGAGGACGTCGACCTCGTCTTCGACCTGGTAGCGGGTGAAACACAGGACCGCTCGTGGGACGTGCTCAAGCCCGGCGGGACGCTCGTCTCAACGCTTTCCGAACCGTCGGCGGAGAAGGCCCGCCTGCATCGGGCTCGCGGCGTTTCCTATTTGACCAAGCCGAACGCGGCGCAGCTTGCCGAGATCAGCCGCCTCATCGACGCCGGGAAGGTCAGGCCATTCGTGCAGGCAATCTATCCTCTTGAGGAAGTCGTCAGGGCCGAGGAACAGCTCGAGAAGCAGCACACGCGCGGCAAGATTGTGCTTCAGGTAGCTGCCTGAGCACTCGCCGAACAACAGGCCGCGGGCCAGTTTGCGGAGTGCTCGGACACAGGCCGTTTTCTGCTGTCCAGAAGCCCGGCGGCCGAGAGTTTGACACAGGACGGCCCGCCGGGCCTGGCCGGCTTAGGCAGGTGCCGGCTAAAGCAGCATGCGCCGGGTTTGCCGGGATGCGCAAATCAAACAAATCAAGGAGATGCAACGGATCGTGAGGCACGTCGCGACGACACCGTCGCACGGCTGCGATCAGTTAACTGCGAAGCGAAGGACATAGCGTTTACCGACAGGCGGGCCAGGTTCCTACCGGCCGCAAGCCGCAAAAACCGCTTCAAACTGTCGGAAACCGGCGATAGGTTCGAACCATGTCTCAACCCGCCAATCCGATCTCCATTGCCCGTCGCGATCAGATGTTTCCAGTGCTGGCTGAGGCGGACCTGGACCGCATGGGCCGTTTCGGCGAAGCCGTGTCCTATGCTGCAGGCGAACAGATCGTCAAAGCCGGCGAGCTGGCGCCCGGTCTGATCGTGGTCCTGTCCGGCAAGGTGGATATCATCCAGGGCGGCAGCTTCGGCCGGCGCGAAACAATCGTCACGCACGGTGCTGGCAATTTCGTCGGCGAGTTGGCGCAGCTTTCAGCCCGACCCTCACTGGTGGATGTGGAGGCGGTCGAGCCGGTCGAGGCGCTCGTCATCCCCTCGCAAAGACTGAGGGACCTGATGGTGCAGGAAGCAAACCTCGGCGAGCGCGTCATGCGGGCGCTGATCCTGCGCCGTGTCGGCCTGCTCGAGAGCGGCACAGCCGGCCCGATCATTGTCGGACCGGTCGACAGCGGCGACGTTTTGAGGCTGCAAGGTTTTCTGGCTCGCAGCGGTCAGCCGCATCGCATTCTCGATTCGGCTGCCGATCCCTGCGCCAGGACCCTGATCGAACGCTTCCATGTCGACATCCACCATTTGCCGATCGTGCTCTGTCCGAACGGCAAGCTGCTGCTCAATCCCGGAGAGAACGAGCTTGCCCGCTGCATCGGCCTGGTGAGGCCGATCGACGCCGGCAGGCTGTACGACGTGGCCATTGTCGGCGCCGGACCGGCCGGCCTCGCGGCGGCCGTCTATGCGGCTTCCGAAGGGTTGTCGACGATCGTGCTCGATTGCCGTGCCTTCGGCGGACAGGCGGGTGCCTCCTCGCGCATCGAGAACTACCTCGGTTTTCCGACCGGCATTTCGGGAATGGCGCTGATGGCGCGCGCTTACAACCAGGCGCAGAAATTCGGCGTCGAGATGGTGATACCGGACGAGGCGAAGTGGCTGGGCAGCGCAAGTGACACGTCCAGTGCCCACTATACGCTCGCCGTCGGCGGCGGGGAGACCGTGCGGGCACGGTCGGTGGTGATCGCCAGCGGAGCGCGCTATCGCCGCCTCGACATGGCAAACCTGGCGCAATTCGAGGGAACCTCCGTGCATTACTGGGCTTCGCCGATCGAAGCGCAGCTTTGTGCCGGGCAAGAGGTAGCCCTGGTCGGCGCCGGCAATTCGGCTGGTCAGGCTGCCGTCTACCTGGCGGCGCATGTGAAGAAGGTATGGCTGCTGGCGCGCGGCAGCAGCCTCGATGCGAGCATGTCGCGCTATCTGGTGGAGCGCGTCAGGGCACAGCCGAACATCGAAGTGCTGGCTGAGACGCAGATTGCGGCACTGGAAGGCGACGACGGCAATCTTGGCAAAGTGCGCTGGCGCAACCGCGACACCGAGACAGCACGTCCGATCCGCCACCTCTTCCTGTTCATCGGCGCCGATCCGAACACCGACTGGTTGGCGCAATGCGGCGTGGCGTTGGACGCGAAGGGCTTCGTTCGCACCGGGCCTGACATTGGCCAGGAACGTGGTGCGCTGGAGACGAACCGCAGCGGGGTGTTCGCCATCGGCGATGTCCGCTCCGGCTCGATCAAGCGCGTCGCCGCTGCCGTCGGCGAAGGCGCCCAGGTGGTTGCAGCGCTGCATGCATATCTCGCGCGAAACGGCAGTCTTGCCGTGGCGCCACAACTGGTCAGGAGCGTATGATGGCAGACGAATGCAGGCACGCCGGGCACATTCGCGACGTGACACCGAGCGCGCTCGGCTGCGAGGAATGCCTGAAGAGCGGTTCGCAGTGGGTGCATCTGCGGCTCTGCCGCACATGCGGCCATGTCGGCTGCTGCGACGACTCGCCCAACCGTCATGCCACCAAGCATTTTCGGGCAACCGGCCATCCTGTCATCGAAGGCTACGATCCACCGGAAGGTTGGGGATGGTGCTACATCGACGAAATCTTCCTCGACCTCGGCGACCGCACCACGCCGCAAAACGGTCCGATACCGCGCTTCATTTGAGCTTTTTGCGAGCGGGCCGTTTCCGTGAAACGATGAACCGTTCTAAAGCATGTCGCGCAAAAGTGTGCAGCGGTTTTGCGATAACGACATGTATAAAACAAGAATCTAAAGCGCGTTGCATGAGGCCGATCGAACGCGACGCGCTTTAGTCCAAGGCTGCTTCGGCTTGAGCGGGCGCATCGCGTCCCTCTGGTGGTGCCGATGACCGCTCGCGCATATGCCTGACCGTCTGGAGGACACGATCGGCAAGAAATGCCAGCGCGCCCTGTGCCGTGCGCGTCCCGATGACGGATTCCAGCGTAACCGCCTGCGTTGAGAATTTGTGTTTGAACGACTCTGCGCCACAGAGGAAATCGACCATGCTCAAACCGTGATCTATCGACCACTGCACGTAATCCATCAACAGGATCACACCCGGCGACGCCCGGCCGAAATCCGGATCGAACGTCGTCACGAAGGCCATCATCACGTCGTGCTGGACGAAATTGATCGACACCGCGACCATCACGCCATTGCATTCGAGGACGAAGATATGCAGCACGCCGGCGCGCGCCAACGCACCGACGAGCGCGGCGAGTACCGGGACGCCCTCTTCGAACAGGTCTGACTCACGCATGCGCTCGGTCAGCCATTTCCGCTTCAAGGCCGCGAGGCGCTCCAGTACCGGTTGCAGCGGCTCGTCGGGGGCAAGCAGGCGAAATCTCACCTCTCCGGTTTCTTCCAGCGCTTTGATGCCGCGCCGATAGTTCTGGCGCGTCTTTTTCGACTGGCCCGCGAACCATGCCGCTCCGCTTTCCCATTGTCCGGCAACGCGATAGCTGACTTCCGTTCGGTGAAACGGACGAAGCCTGATGCCGCCGGAAGCTCCCGGCGTGAAAATTTTGCGGGCCGCCGCATCCGGCGAGAGACGACTGATCAAGGCAAGGTCGAAGCCGCCGGCATCGCAGAGTTGGGTCCATAGCTCCTGCAGCGCCGATAACGAGCATTCCGGAGCAACGAGAATATCCCCATAGTCGGTATAGCTGCCGGCCGCCCATTCGAGAAACCGCAGCCCCCTGCGCCTGCCGATCGCCAGCGGAACGACAGCAACGAGTCTCTCGCCCTTCCAGACCAGGCCGATCCGCAACGCGCGCTGGTCACGGCGTTGTACGGTACTCCACCATGCCGAAATCCAGGCATGGCTTTGAAAGATCAGCCCGTCGGTACGATGCCAAAGCTCCATCCAAGCGGCTTCGATCGCAGCCAGGCGATCCGCCGAACGGACGATTTCCAGGCGCTCCGCGCTTAGGACGTCGATGGAAACAGCGGTGTTCATGAAGGAGAACTGTCCTGTGGCTGCGCGACCACATTGGGCCGTCTGTGAAACAGTCGCATGACATGCCTTGCCATCTTCTTGAGCGGCAGGATGTAGAGCCCAAAGAGCGACTGGTAATCGCGCACATCGCGATCGACCAGGCCAAATTTCAGGTCTTCATCGGGCTCCGGGACAAATTGCGTTCCGAACAGACGATCCCAGAACGAAAAAAGCAGGCCGAAATTCTTGTCATAATGACGAGGGTCGATGCTGTGATGCACCTGGTGCCAGTGCGGACACAGGATGATGTTGTTCAACGGGCCGAACGATATCTTGAGATGCGTATGGCGAACAAAGTCCATCATCAGGATGTTGCGGATGACGTAGACGTTGATGCCGAAGATAGCGACCTCTACCGGATCGAGTGCGATCAGGCTCCAGATCCCGAAGCAGATGCCCGGGATGACGCCATCCCACATACGGTTCATCAGATCGTCCAGCGGATGAACCCGGTCCTTGGTGATCCCCACCATCACCTCGGCCGAATGATGTACCTTGTGCAATTCCCACAGGAACGGGAAACGGTGCTGGGCGACGTGGTAGAGGTAGTATGAAATATCATAGGCGACCAGCATGGTTGCGGTGAAGATGACGATCGTCACCGGTCCCGCCGGGGCGCCGAGAAGCGGCGCGTGGATGTTAAGGAGCCAGCCAATTGCCTCGCGTGTGCCATAGCCCACCGCGACGACGAAGGTGACGCCGGCAGGAATAAGCAGGAAAGGCATCATCGCCCGTTTCGTGATCCAGAACATGGCGTCGGCTCGCGCCGACGGGTGCAGGATGACTTCCTGTGGGAAGGCGAAGTCGAAAAAGTCCCTGAGGGACTTATGTTCGGCAGTTCGCCAGTAGGCGATCACCGCGCTGCCCAGTGCGGTGAGGAGAAGCAGGCCGAGCGTGGTCAGATTGACGTTCGAAAGCTTTTCCACAATCGCTCTGGCAAATTCGGAAAACATTGATGCAGCGGCTCCTGGTCGTAAGAAGGCAGTCTGGGGGTCGTAAGAAGGCGATCTGGCGAATAGCAAAGCACAAAATTCCCGCCAAACTCGCTACGCCGCCTGCAACCAGTGGCTGTTGCGGGGCGCAGCGGGCAAAGCAGGCTGGATGGTGCGAGACTAGCAGATCAACGGTAACGAAACCGCTAAATGTCCAAACGTAATTAATGTCGAATACGGCTGGAACTCACGCGGCAACTCTACGTTGGCACCGGTTTTTGCTGTCGCGGCGGGTGAATTGGGGCAAGATGGATATCGATCCCGGCTTCGCCCACTTCACCGTGCCAGGCGAGGCGTTCGGCTTGCTGCCTGCTGCCAAAACGCAGTGAAACCCAACCGCCTTGGCCCGGCATGTCACCGCCGGCGCCGATATCGAGCACAGCATCAGGAAAGCGGATGGCCAACAGTACCTCGTCGCCGCGCAATACCGCGACCGTATCTTCGTGCCGGTCGGCATGGAGGCCGGGGGCCAGTTGGAAGACGATCTCGGACTGGCGCCTGCCGCCGAGCAGTTGGTCGGTGATGAGGATGCCATCGGCCTGGCGCGCCAAAGTGCGCTGATGCACGACGCCGAAGCGGCTTCTATAGCCGTCATGCCGGGCGCTCAGCCTCCAGTGCGGTTCCGGTTCGCTCTCCACCAGCGCTGCGACTGCCTTGTGCGACCAGTTGAAATTTCCAGCGATGGTGCTTTGACTCTTGCCCTCGATGTTCAGCGTGTTGTGCGCCGGTGTGGAGCGGAACCAGTCGCGCCATGCGCCTCCCGAACCGTAGAGCCAAGTGCCGGGATCGACCAGCACCGGCTCATCGTCGATGCACAGGGTGAGCGACAGCGCGTCGGCATGGCCGTGCGCCGCTATCGAGAGATAGCCGAGCGGTCCATGGTCGAACGTCAGTTCGACATTGCGGCCATTCATTGCTCCGCGCCAGACGGAGAGCCCGCCTTGCGTGAATGTCTGCAAGCCATGCACCGCGGGCGCCGGGCCTGACGGCGCACCAAAGAAAAGCGAACGAAAATCGTCAGGCTCCGGCGCGTTGCCCGGCGTCCCCAGTAAGCCGTGGATGGCGGCCGCGACGGATCGGATATAGTTCGGCTCGTCGCCCAGCTTCAGCACATGGCCCTCATCGTCGTCGCCGAAGCGGGCGGCTTTCTGTGGCAGCCAGCCGACGAAATTGGCGAAGGCGCCCAGACGCGCTTCGACGGCCGAGGGAAACGGCGTTCCCGCCTGGCGCGCCGCGGCGGCGCACAGCAAGATGAGTTCGGCGCTGAAGGCTGCATAGGTCGGCGTTTGCTCGGCACCGGCGCCGTCGGCAAGAATCTGCTTGTGCGTCTCATTTAAGAGGGCGCTGCGGGCAATTTCGGATTCGGCCCCGAGCGCCAGGCCAACCAGATATTCGCCAGCCAACTCTGCGACGAGATGGTTGTTGGCGGAGGAATATCGCGACGGAAACCGCGGCAGCCAATAGGCGCTTGCCGCGAGTATCTCACCGGCTTTCCGCAGCGTCGCCGGGTCAAGCCGGTCACCGATAAGGTCCAGGGTGACGATGAGGCTGATGGCTCGCAGCGCTACTTCGATGCCGGAAGCCCAGCCAATGCCTCGGTACGGCGGATTGGCGGAATGCCAACTGCCGATTGCCGCCTCAATGGCACTCCTGGATCGATTGTCCTCGCTGAGGAGCAGGTGTGCAGCCAGTACTGGCAATTGCTGCAGCCGGTTGATCTCCCAGACATATTTTATATCGCCAAGGTCGCCGCCATCGCGAAAATCGATATCGAAAGTATGAGCCTCGGCGCCAGGCCAAAGCCTGCCGGTTACCGGATCAAGACGCCAAAGCTCAGCAGGAAACAAACGATCGGGCTCACGCTTTGGCCATGTCCGCCCGAGTGCCGAAAACCGGCCATGAAGCATCTCTTGCGCGGCCGCCGCTATGGCCTGCCGTTGAGCGTCGGTCGCTGCCAGCGCAGCATGGCGAAATCCGGGCAGCACTGGGTGCAACTGCGGCGATGGATAGCGTTCCCACCCATCATCGCGGCGGCGCGACGCGATCCTTCGACGTTGCTCGCCCAGCCGGTGCAACACCTCGGCCGGTCCCATGCTGCGCAATCGGTTGATGTACCAGCCGATTCTCATGCACGCCCCGTCAACGTTTCGGTCCTTGTATACCATGCCGTCGAAAAGCTGCGGGCCGGCAATCTTCTTTCCCGTTCGTTGCGGTTAATATCTCCCGCGAGCATGCGGAGGGAGCGATGCGAAAAGCGGTGTATTTTGTTGCCTGGGTGCTCGCCTTGCTTGTGGCGGCCGAGGCAGAGCCCATCCCTCTCAAGCGCGGCGTTGGCGTGCATCAGTGGCTCAACTGGTCGCCGGTGGCGAAAGACGGAACCTACGTTTGGCCGCCCTATCGCAGCGAAAAGGAGTGGCTTGCGGAAAGCAGGCCGCTCACCGACTGGCCGGCCGGGGAGGTGTTTGCCCACATCCGATCGATGGGCTTCGACTTCGTCCGGCTGAGCGTCGATCCCGGCCCGCTGCTTGCCAGCGGGGACGCCAAGCGGCAGCAGGCGCTGGACATACTTGCCGCCGCCGTCGAGCGGATCACGTCGACCGGCCTCAAGGTGGTTTTCGACCTGCATGGCGTCACTCAGGTTCCCGACTACAGCATGGAGATGATCTATGGCGGCGCCGACAGCGAGGGCGTTGCCCGCTATCGTCACATGGTTGTGGCGGTCGCCGCCATGCTGGTCAAGATAGGCACCGACAAAGTCGCCCTCGAACCTTACAACGAGCCCGCATACTACCCTTGCGATGCGAGCGGCAGCGATCACTGGCAGCGGATCATGGCAGGGACCGTCCACGACATTCGAGCGGTCAACAGCGAACTTACCATCGTTGCAACCGGCGCCTGCGGCGGCAGCATTGCCGGATTGGTCAACCTCAGCCCCGGCTTTGATGACCCAAACCTCTATTACAGCTTCCATATGTATGAGCCGCACAGCTTCACCCACCAGCGGCCCGATGACACGATCAGCTTTGCTTCGGGACTTCCCTGGCCGGCCGACAGCAGTACACCCGAAGTGGTGACCGAAACCCTTAGAGCGCGGATGGACGCTGCCGGCTTGAGCAGGGTCGAGCAGGTCATGAACATGGCCACCGCGCGCCAAGCAATCGCGAACTATTTCGAGCAGAACTGGGGCCAGAGCCAACTGGAGGCGAGCTTTCGCCAGGCTGTCGACTGGGCTGAAGGCCATGGCATTCCCAGCCGGCGGCTCTTCATGGGCGAATTCGGCGCTATCCTCATGTCCGCGGACGGCCGCATGGGCGCCTTTGAGGCCGACCGTTCGCGCTATCTCAAGGCAGTGCGCCAAGAGGCCGAACGCTTCGCGATCCCATGGTCTGCCTGGGAGTTCTCCAATCCCTATGGGATGAGCCTCATCCCGCCCGATGGTCCCCCAGTTCCCGACCCGGAGATGCTGCAGGCATTGGGCCTGCCATAGGTGCCATCACTCGCCCTCACCAGCGAACAACCGGTGGCAACCCCTGACGGCCAGACTCGATCGAGGAACGGCCCGTGGCAGCTTTCTCCCGGTTGGGTTGTATTGGCACGAAGTGTTTAACACATTTGTTGTACTGAGTGGGGAATGCGCGCGCCTAGGGGGGAACAATGTGTGGAATTGCCGGATGGATCGGGCGAAGGGCTAAAAATCCACAAGAGCGGGCCGCCAAAATGTCAAACGCATTGCGGCATCGCGGTCCCGATGCCGAAGGCACCGAGATATTGGACCTGAATACCGGCGAGCAACAATTGGCATTGGTTCATCGCCGTCTGGCGATCATTGACCTAGCGCCCGAGTCGAATCAGCCGATGCAGATTGAGGACGGTCGTCTCAAAATAATTTTCAACGGCGAGATATATAACTACATCGAGCTGCGCCAGGAACTGATCGGCCTTGGCCATCATTTTCGAACGCGCTCCGATACCGAGGTGCTGCTCCGAGCCTACGATCAGTGGCGCTTGTCAATGTTCGACCGGCTGAGCGGCATGTTCGCCTTTGCACTCTGGGATGCTCAGAGGCAGGAATTGATCCTCGCCCGGGATCCCTTCGGGGAAAAGCCGCTTTACCTCATGCAAAGCGAAAAATTGCTGCTATTTGCCTCGGAGATCAACGCATTGTTGTCATCGCAGCAAGATGCTCAGGAACTCGATCTGGATGCCGTGCACGAGTATCTGAACTGGCGTTATGTGCCGGGACCGCGCACGCTCTTCAAACAGATCCGCAAACTCAATCCCGGAAGCTATGCTGTCTGGTCGCAAGGGGTAGTCAAGGAAACGCGCTACTATACGCCTCCGGACCAGGCGGCCGTTACCGAGCGGATCGACGGAAAAACCGCCAAGCGGCGATTTCTGGAATTGCTCGACCATTCCGTCGAGATCAGGATGCGCAGCGATGCACCTTTTGGGGCCTTTCTCTCCGGAGGGCTCGACTCCTCGGCTATCGTCGCGCTGATGGCCAGGCACAGCGCCACGCCCATTCGCACGTTTTCCGTCGGGTTCGACAACGCAGCCTATAGCGAATTTGCATTCGCCCGACGCGTTGCCGATCATTTCAAGACCGATCATTGCGAACTTGTAATCCAGCCAGGCGATCTGATGGATCATCTGCCGACGATGGTTCGCCAACGCGGGGCACCTGTTTCGCAAAGCAGCGATATTCCAATTTACCTGATGTCGGAGCGAGCCTCGCAAGACGTCAAGATGGTGCTCACCGGAGAAGGAGCCGACGAGATTCTCGGCGGCTATCCCAAGCATCGCGCGGAATCACTGGCCGGGATCTACCAGTCGCTTGTTCCAGCCTCGCTGCACGATAACGTCCTTTCCCCTTTGGCACGCGCCATGCCGGGCGCGTCGGCCAAGGTCGATACATTTGCCCGCACCGCGGGCGAAAGGGACTTTGCCGCCCGGATGGTCTCCTGGTTTGGAGCCGTTTCGGCGCAGCAGAGCGCCTGCCTGATCGGCGCGTCCGCAAATCGCCGTTATGAGCGCAACGACTTTCCGTTCTCGTCAAGCGCTGCGGCTTCCCATCTTCGCCGCGTGCTGTTTTTCGATCAGACATCGTGGCTGCCTGACAATCTCCTGGAACGAGGCGACCACATGATGATGGCCGGTTCAATCGAAGGAAGAATGCCGTTCCTCGATCGAGACCTGGTTTCATTCGTTAGCAAATTGCCCGATCGCTACAGGCTGGGTTGGTTGCACAGCAAGCAGATCCTGCGCGACAGCATGGCCAATATCCTCCCGGAGGAAATTCTCAGCCGCCGCAAGGTCGGGTTCAAGGTACCGGTCGCCGAATGGTTTCGCGGATCGATGAGGAACTACGTGCATGACCATCTTTGCTCGCCTCACTCCGTCATTCGCAGCTATCTGAGTCCGAAACAGCTAGATCAAATCGTCTCGGAACACACAACGCGTGCTGCAGACCACGAAAAGCTGATATGGGCGCTGTTGAATTTGGAGATATTCCACCGCGAATTCAGGCTCGACGCGCCGCCGCGATCGTCGGCCTCAGCGCTTGACCGGTTGACGGCTTGACGCGGCCGACCGCCAGACATCGCAGATTGCGCCAACAAACGGGGCGAGCTCAAGCCGTTCCCGATGCACGGCCATGGCACCGGCACCAAGCCTTGCCCGCAGTGCCGGGTTCTCCACGAGGCGGCTCAGCGCCTCGGTCAACGCTGTAACATCGCCTGGCGGCACCAGCAGCCCGGATTGCCCGTCGGTGATTATGTCTTCGACGGCGCCAACCGGGGTCGCCACCACCGCCAAACCGGCTGCCATGCCTTCGATCACCGACATCGGCAGATTTTCGGCGAAGGATGGAAGAACCAGAATATCGGCCGAAGAAATCAGCGATGCGACATCGTCCGGTCCCACCCAACCCGGAAAGGCGATCCGGTCTGCAATCCCCAGCGCGGCCGATTTTGCCCGTGCCGCCTCGACTTCGCCATCGCCGGCAATCGTGGCACGCCAATTCTTGACAGGGCTCATGCGGTGCAGTGCCTCGAGCAATTGCGGTACGCCCTTGCGGTCGCCGATGCGGCCCAGGAACAGGATATGCACATGGTCGCCGCCGCCGACATGCGCCAGCGACGGGACTTCGGTCGCATTGGGCACGATCACGATATTGCCGGCTGCGCCCGGCGCCCGGCTGGCGACGAAATCGCGCCAAAGCCTGCCCAAAACGATCACCCGATCGGCATGCTCGAACAGAGCTTTGATACGGCGGCTAATGAAACCGCGGTCGGCTTTCCAGAATGTCTGATACTGCGCCCCGTGCAAATGCAGGACATAGGGTATCGACAGCAGCCGTGCGCAGGCGGCGATCACCATCTTGCGGTAGGTGCTGCCGGAAACTGAGATGTTGATATGAATGACATCGGCGCGTCCAGCCAGACGCGCTTTAAGCATCCGTAAGCAAAAACCGAGCATATAGAAGATCGAAAGTCCGACATGCCCCGGGCCACGACTGGCAAGGAAGCACACATCGATGTCGGCGATTTCTTGCCGTTCGAACTCCTGCTTCAGCGCGCCCATGATGCGGTCGATGCCGCCCTGCCCCGAAACGCCCGAGGGCGTCGCGACCAGGACATGTATTTTTCGATCGGATATGAGGCGCTGCAACATGATGGTACTCTAAATAACACAGACCGGGTAACTGCAAAGCAAACGTTCCCGATAAGTTTTACGGCAAATCTTTTAGTTCAAACTGAATCTGTTCACCCTTC
Organism: Mesorhizobium sp. M0898; assembly: GCF_040319695.1. Taxonomy (NCBI): domain Bacteria; kingdom Pseudomonadati; phylum Pseudomonadota; class Alphaproteobacteria; order Hyphomicrobiales; family Phyllobacteriaceae; genus Mesorhizobium; species Mesorhizobium sp. M0898. The sequence continues at coordinate 18,361 of NZ_JAMYOE010000028.1, forward strand.
GGCGTCATCGGGCTGGATTTTCCGCCAGTCGGCGGCTAGTCGAAGGTGAGTTTTCCAGGGACACGCCCTTGCTGCTCCGTTCCACGCTCATTTATGCTCCGGCGATCCTGCTGACGCGAATTTCGGCGCTGCTCCTGCTGGTCGTCGTGACGCGTTTGATCGACCAGACCGAGTATGGCCTGCTCACCCTGGTGGTGACCGTCGGCGAAATGACCGACATTGCCGTCACCAACTGGCTGCGCATCGCCTTGCTCAGGCTTGGCGGCAAGGGCGAAGTCAGCCGCGGCAGCCTGATGCTGGCCGGGCAGGTGTTGCTTGCCACCACGGCACTGGCGCTGGTCATATCGGTAGGCGCGTCGGCGGTGATCGTGCCTGAACGCTGGATCGAGTTCGCGATCGCAGTCTGCGGCTATCTGGTCGCCGGGTCCATCAGCCGCTTCGCGTTGACGGTGCTGCAGATGCAGCAGCGCCATTCGGTCTATTCGATGCTAGAAGCCCTGCGTGCCCTGCTGCAACTCGCGTTACCGATCGGCGCTATCCTTGTCTTTCAGGATAGCTTTCTGACGGTGTCGCTCGGCTCGAGCCTCGGCGCCTTGATTGCCGGCATCGTGGCGGGCATCATGGCATCGCGACGGCTCGTTGCCGGTCCGCCGCGTTTCACCCACAGGGACTTCTTTGCGCTCGGTGTGCCGCTGATCATCATGGCGCTGGTTGGCTTCGGGCTCAACAGCGCGGAGCGTCTGTTCCTCAAGTTCTATTACGATGCCAGCGCCGTGGCGATCTTCGCCGCAGCCTATGCGCTGGCCCGCCAGCCGATCGATATGGTCGCCAACGCCATCAACATGGGCGCCTTTCCCGAGGTGGTTAGCCGGTTCGACGAGGATGGGCCCGCGGCATCGGGTCGGTTGCTGTCGCAGTTAATGGCCTTGATGATGCGGCTTTGCCTGCCGATTGCAGCGATGCTGGTCGCGCTCAGCAGCGATATCACCGAGCTCATGCTGCCCTCGCAATATCACGGCCGCTTCGGCCTGCTGTTTCCGATCATTGCCTTCAGCGTGCTGTGCGCCAACCTCACCAGCTTCGTCTATGGCGTCGTGGTGCACGCGCACAAGCGGCCGTGGCTGCTGATCATCGCCAATCTCTTCGGCTCGGTGGCAACAATCGCATTGTCCCTGCTGTTGATCCCCCCGATGGCGGAGATCGGCGCCGCTTTGGCGCTGGCGGGCGGCTCGGTGGTGGGCTCCATAACCTGCATCATCATCAGCGAGCGGCTCACACCGGTGCCGGTGCCGTGGCGCGACATCGGTGTTTCGGTAATCATCTCGCTCAGCACGGGGGTGGCCGCCAAGCTTGCCAGCATGGTGGCCGGCGACCTGCCGGCGATCTTCTCGCTTGTCGCCGGCGGCACCACCGGCGCCGCGGTTTTCTTCGGGCTGACCTCGTTGTTCCACCCCGTGGCAGCGACGCAATTCGTCGCCCAGCTGCGAGCGCGGCTACGGATCGCGTAATTTCCAAGCGATCTGTAAGCAGGTATTTCTGAGGCTTACAACACATGGTGTACCTTGCCGGGGACGGGCTCGTTGCATATCCGACATTCGGTCTCCGGGTGTTCGGGTCATGAGAGCGAGGCGCCATAATGGTCCGCACGTCGCGCTCGGCGGAAAAATGCCAACGAATCCGCGGGATCGCAGTCGGGCGAGAAACGGATGATTGAAAAGCTGCAATCATCGGCATTTAGTCGAACCCGGCTTCTTGTCCAAGTCTGAGGGGGCAATGTGATTTCCCGATCCAAGAAGGTTAAACAATTTCGCGCTCTTCATAAATCCGGCTGCTTCGTGATCCCAAACCCTTGGGACGTAGCCGGCGCGCGGATGATGGCTGGTCTGGGTTTTAGGGCGCTGGCGACCACCTCTTCGGGCTACGCCTTTTCGAAGGGGAAGAAGGACGGAGCAAAGGAAGTCGGCCGCGCCGAAAGCTTGGCATATGCCGCCGAGATCGCAGCCTCGACGACCGTGCCGGTCACTGCCGATTTGGAAGATTGTTATGAAGACACACCAGAAGGCGTGGCTGAAACCGTCCGGCTTGCCGCCGAAGCGGGATTGGCTGGACTTTCGATCGAAGATCGACAACCAAATCCCGGCCAGCCAATACGCGATTTTGATACCGCGATGGCACGTGTAGCGGCGGCGGTTGCGGCTGCTCGAAAATACGACATCGTACTCACCGCCCGCGCCGATGGGATGGGTAAAGGCGTATATGGTCTCGACGAGGCAATTCGCCGCCTGAAGGCCTTCGAAGCTCTTGGCGCTGAGGTGCTGTATGCGCCGGGCGTCCCGGACCTGGCGTCTCTCGAGCAGATTTGCAGCTCTGTCAGTGCACCAGTGAATCATGTCCTTGGCCAAGGTGTTTCCGGTCTCACATTCGAGCAGATTGCCGAGGCCGGTGTACGGCGGATAAGCGTGGGCGGCTCACTTGCGCGCGCCGCTGGCGGAGCACTAATGAAAATATGCCAGGAGATCGCAACCGGGAAATATACGGCGTTGGAAAGCGCTCTGGCCTGGAACAGTCTTCGCGATCCTAAGCCTGTGGTCGAAAGGGGGCGACGCCTGCGTTCCGGACATTAGGCGCCGCGCCGCTGGAGCCCCGTAGGCGAAACTATAAACCGGCGTTTCGGCGCCAGCGACGCTCCCAGAACTCCCGGCACAGCAGTCCCGCATAGGCAGTGTTGGTATCGTAGTAGCGGCGCCACAAGCGTCGCGGCTCCTGGACGACGCGGAACAGCCACTCCAGGCCGGCCGCTTGTATCAGCTTCGGCGCGCGGGCAACCTTGCCCCCATAGACGTCGAAACTGCCGCCCACGCCCATCACGAAACTTGAGGCGAGTTCATCGCGGTAGCGTTTGAGAAAGCGTTCCTTGCGCGGTGTCGGCATGGCCACCAGCAGGCAGTCGGCGCCCGAGGCGTTGATCGCCGCGACGATCCCGGCCTCGTCCTCCGGCTTGAAATAGCCGTTGCGCATTCCCGCTATGACGAGGCTCGGATGGTCCTTGGCAAGTCTCACTACAACCGCGTCGAGAACGTGCTGTTCGGCCCCCAGCAGATACGGCCTGAATCCACGCTTCGCGCAGAGGCTCAGCAGATTGATCATGATGTCGACGCCCGCCACCCGCTCGGGCAGCGCGACGCCGCACAGACGTGCACCCCAAAGCACGCCGATGCCATCGACATTGACCACGTCCGCCCCGGCCACGTCCTCGCGCAGCTCGGCATTCTGGCGCATGGTCACCAGTTTGGCGACGTTCACGACCACATGATGCAGCGGCCGCCCCAGGGTCATCGCCTCGTCGGCGATGGCCAGTGTCTCGGCCATGGTCAGCGCATGGATCGGTGCGCCAAGGAACTCCCGGCGCCGTGATGCCAACAGGGAATGCTGCGCCCATGCCGGGGCGTGCGCGTTCATGCGGCCTGCTCCCTTGCAAGTGTCACTTGTGCGACCTCTGGTTTCTTGCCTTCGATGCGGGCGTCGGGCTTGCGTGCCTTGCGCCATGTCCACAGACCCCTCGTATCGACGAGCTTCTTATCCTTGAGCGCTTCGGGGTCGACCAGATTGAACTGCCGATGGTCGACCAGGAGGACGACGATATCGGACTTGTCGATGGCCGAAAGTGCGTCGGTGAACACGATGCCCCTGCCCTCGAGCTCATGCGGCAGCGCATTTGTGTTGGGTTCAGCCGCAATGATCTTCACATTGGGGATATCGGACAGAAGTTTCACCACCTCGACGGCCGGGCTCTCGCGCAAATCGTCGATGTTGGCTTTAAAGCTGAGGCCAAGACAGGCGATCGTCTGTTTGCGGGAGGGGTCGAGCAAGGCCTCGATATCCCTGACCACCGACATGGGCCGTTCGGAATTGATCCGGCGTGCCGAAGCCATCAGCCGCGTGCTGTTGGGTGCGGCGTCGATGATAAAATATGGATCGACCGCAATGCAGTGACCGCCAACGCCCGGGCTCGGCTGGAGGATGTTCACGCGAGGGTGTCGATTGGCGAGATCGATCACTTCCCATACATTGAGCGACAGATCCTGACACACGGCGGCAAGCTCGTTGGCAAAGGCGATGTTGACGTCGCGGAACGCGTTCTCCGTCAGTTTCACCAGCTCAGCACTTTCGGCCGTTGTCATGAACAGGTCGCCGGTGACGAAGGTCGAATAGAGTGCCGCGGTCCGCTCCGACGATTTGCGGGACAATCCGCCGATCGAGCGATCGTTGTTGATCAGCTCGGTCAGCACCTTTCCCGGCAGCACACGCTCGGGGGAATAGGCGACCAGCACATCGGCGTCTTCGCCATGCTGGACAGGAAATTTGAGATCAGGCCGCAACTCGGCAAGCAGCCCGGTCATGATACGCGTGGTTCCAACCGGCGATGTCGATTCCAATACCACAAGGTCTCCGCGCTTCAGCACGGGGGCGATGCTTCGTGCCGCCGCGAGCACGTAGGTCACGTCCGGCTTATGATCGTGGGTCATCGGGGTCGGCACGGCGATGATATAGGCGTCCGCCGGCTGCGGCGTGCTGTAGGCCATGAGCTTGCCGTTCGCCACGACCTTCTGGATCAGACCGTCAAGGTCCGGCTCGACGATGTGGATTTCGCCACGATTGACCTTCTCGACCACCGCTCCGTTGACATCGACGCCAATGACGTTGAGCCCGCGGCTGGCAAAAATGGCGCAGGTCGGCAGGCCGATATATCCCATGCCGACTACGGAAACGGTTTTGATTTCAGCCATGATGCAGCAGTTCCTCAACAATCCGGTTACTGGCCCGGCCATCGCCATATGGGTTGTGTCGTTCCGCCATGCCGCGATAGGCAGCCTGATCGTCGAGCAGGCGATTGGCGTTGAACAGGATTTTCTCGACATCGGTGCCGACAAGGCGGGCGGTGCCGGCCACGATCCCCTCGGGTCGCTCGGTATTTTCGCGCATCACCAGCACCGGCTTGCCGAGCGAAGGCGCTTCTTCCTGCACGCCGCCGCTATCGGTAAGCACCAGATAGCTCTGCTTCTGCAGGTACAGGAACGGCAGATAGTCCTGCGGCTCGACCAGATGGATGTTCGGCACGCCTTCCAGCTCTGCGTTGACCACCGAGCGCACATTGGGGTTTGGATGGACAGGGTAGACGATCTGCACGTCTCCGCGCGCCGCCAATCCCTTCAACGCCGTACAGATGCGCTGGATGCCGCCGTCAAAATTCTCGCGGCGATGTCCGGTGACGAGGATCATCTTCTTGGAAGGGTCGAGGAAGGGGAAGCTGGCAGCGAGCTTCGCCTTCATCAGCCTGTCGGCATCGATCGCGCTTGAAAAATGCAACAGCGTGTCGATCACCGTGTTGCCGGTCACGAAGATGGTGCTTTCGGCCTTTCCTTCGGCGATGAGATTGTCGCGCGCTTGAACGGTCGGCGCAAAATGCCAGGTGGCGATGTCGCCGGCAATCTTGCGGTTCAGTTCTTCAGGAAACGGCGAGTTGATGTTGTGGCTGCGCAATCCTGCTTCGACATGAGCGACGGGGATACGCTTGTAGAAGGCAGCAAGAGCCGCGGCCATTGCCGTGGTGGTGTCGCCCTGTACCATGACGATATCGGGCTTCGCCTTGTCCAACACCTCGGCCATGCCCAGGAGCACGCGCGAGGTCACATCGAACAGCGACTGGCCGGGTTGCATGATGTTGAGATCGTGGTGCACAGGCAAGCCGGTCAGCTCGACAACCTGGTCGACCATTTCACGATGCTGGGCGGTTATGCATATTTCGGTGATGAAGCCTGGATGAGCGAGGGCGGCACGCGCCACTGGAAAGCATTTGAGTGCCTCCGGCCTAGTGCCGAACACGATCAGCAGTTTCTGCCTGGATGGCAGTTTTGGACGTGAAAGGACGTTCATCGCTGATCCTGGTCGCCTGCAGCCTTCGGGACATGCCGACTATTGCCCGCAAGAGTCATAATAGCGCCGGAAAGCGCCTTCGTGATCTCAATTCTTAATATATGATTAACAACCAAGGCCGCGTTCTCCCGGTTTAACTCTTGTGAAAGGTTGGGCTGACAAGTAGTCTATGGCAGTAGTCTTGAAAAAGAATATATTGGATTGACTAATATTTTAATCATCGGCCACGCCGACCCATCCCGGCGCTGGGAAAATGAGCTTCTGGCGCGGTTGAGTGCGGCTGGACATGCGGTTTCGAGTTGCCGCGCGCCGACGCCTGAACCCAATGCGCGCACGATGGATAATGTGCTGGCGCTCGAGGGCCGGCGCTTCGGCCCCTCACTGGCAAGCCGTTCCCGGCCGTTGCCGTCCGGCGACACCGGCCCAGTCGATCTTATAGTCGATCTCACGGCTACCGCCGCACGACGCGGCACGCCTGTCCTGACGCTCGAATTTTGCGGCCAAAGCAGCTTTGCCGCAGGCATGACCGAGATGCTGGCGAGCGGGCGGCTGCCCGAACTCACCGCGCGCCTCGACGGCGTTGCCGTCGCCAGGGCGCGGCCGATGATCAGCGACCGGTTGTGGCTGTCCCGAACCAGCAACGACCTGCTCGCCGGCGCCATCTCCCTGATTGCCCAATGTGTCGCCCGCTTTTCCGCGGGCAAACTTGCGCCGATTGCCGAGAGCCCGGCGCCGCCCCTGCAGAAAGGCGGATTTATCGGGCACTATCTGCCCTTTTTCGGCAGGGGGTTAGTCGACCGCGCCGTGCAAAAACTGCGACGTGGTCGGCGTCCCTTCTATTGGCAGGTTGCTTATCGGCTGATCGACGGTCCAGGCGTCGCCGAAACCGGACTGCTGGATGGTAAGCCCTTCACCGTGCTTGCCGATGACGGGCAGCGCTTCTACGCCGATCCGTTCGTTCTCGAGCGCGACGGCCGTCATTTTCTGTTTGTCGAGGAGTTTCCCTACTCCACCGGCCGCGGGGTGATTTCCGTCGCTGAACTTGGCACCGACGGCACTTTCGGCGTACCGAAAGTGGTGCTGGAGGAAGCGCATCATCTGTCATATCCGCAGGTGTTCGCTCACTCCGGCGAGATTTTCATGATCCCTGAAAGCGCTACGGCGCGAGAACTGGTGCTCTACCGTGCCGTGCAGTTTCCGGATCGCTGGGTACGCGATACGGTGCTGATGACGGACAGGGATTTCAACGACGCCACGCTGCTCGAATCCGACGGCCGTTTCTGGCTGTTGGGGACGGGGCGGTTCGGTTACGGCAGCGCGTCCGACACGATGGCCGTCTATTCCGCCCCGGCGCTGCGTGGGCCGTGGGCTGCGCACGCGCTCAATCCCGTCGCCGTCGATCACTCGGCCACTCGGCCGGGCGGCGCTTTCATCCGCCAGGGCGACGCTTTGCTACTGCCCGTGCAAAACGGGTCTAGAGCCTATGGCGGCGGCCTGGGATTGATGCGGTTGGATCGCCTTGACGACTTCGATGTCCTGTTTGCACCGCCCCACCCGATCGGCCCAGGACCGGCATGGGCGCGGGCGGGCATCCACACGCTCAATCGCGCAGGCAATGTCGAGGTTGTGGATAGCGCCGGCTGATGCGTCTGGAGCCTGCGCTTATCCAAGCCGATCCAGTTTCGGCTCGGATGCGACAGCGGTCGAAGACGTGCTCTTCGGCTGGTTTCTATACGGCACGTTTCTATAGGCAAGCAGCAACACCACGATAGTCGTAATATCCGGCGCTTTTGACGAGAGCGCGTTGTTCGACAGCGCAGCAAGCAGGAAGGTCATGGTGCCGATCCATGCCGGCAGCGGCGCCGCGCGCAGCAGCCGAAAAATGAACCAGAATACCAGCACTATGAAGAGCACAGCTATCGGCAAGCCGAAGAGCATGGTGATGACCACCGGAGCGCTCTCGATATAGGGCAGATGCAGCTTCTCTTTGACGATCGCCAGGAGGTCGTCGACGTTCATGCCAAACAGGATGTCTTTCCAGCTAACAAGTCCGAATATCTGGTAGATCGTCACCCGCGCCATGAAATTCTCGTCAAAGATCGTGTTGCCGAATCGATTCAGCAGCCCGCCCGAAAATAGTATGGCCACCAGCACTGCGCCGCTCACCAGGGCGAACAGCAGCACGACGGACTTGGCCTGCCGCTGGTGCTTGAGAGTCAGGCGCGGCCAAGGCACGAACAGCAGCAGAATGAGGGTTTCTCCCGCAGCGAGCATCAGGGCGGCGCGGGCGCCTGACGCAGCACAACCGACGAGCAACACGAGAATCGATGCCACCCGCACCCATATGCGCCAGCGCGTCAGCGGCACGAATCCGATGGCTGTGGCGCAGAGCGCGCCTAGCGCCAGCGGGTGCGCCGATAGGCCAATTGGCCTGAACTGCAGTTCGTTGAGACCGTAAGGCATAAATCGATGTTGAGTCACCGCTTCGATCGTGCCGAGCACAGCGCTGAGGATCACCATTCCAAGCACGACGTCGCCCAACGCCCGCCGCACTTCCGCGTTCAAGGCCAGCATCAACAGGCCTGCGGCGCCGGCCACCAGATAAGAATCGATGATGAACCCGGAGGAGCCCGCACGGCCGGTGACGAACAGATAGGGCACCAGCGCGAACATCAGCACCGAAAAGCGAATCAACGCTTTGAATATCCCAATTTCGTCGCCCTGCAGCAGAAACGGTCGGCTGAAAAGAACGACGGCAAGGACCAGGAAGATCGCATAGGTGCCGAAATGCAGCTTCTCGTAGAACGAGCCCCCCTGGGCCGTATAGTCGACGACCATGTTCATCACCTGCGGCGACACCGTAAAGCGAAGCAGGAGCGCGAAGGCGGCGCATAGGAAAAACAGCAGCGACAGCGCGTTCTCACGGCGCGCTCGACTGGGCAACAATCGTTCCGATGCGGCAGCGGGATAGCTCATGGCCCATCCAGGTGAAGGTATTCAAACAGCATTCCGGGCAACGAGACCCCTTCAACGTCCGCCGGACGGACAGCGAGAGCGGTAAAATGGGCCAACTTGGAAAATAAGATGTTAACGATGTTTCTGTAGAGCAGGCCAAGCGTAATGATTTAACAAGGGTTGTCACCATGTCTGCCGGTTCCGGCACACCCCCTATCTCCGCGACGGCTTCCAATAACAGTGCATTCGAGCGTATCGCCAATGCACGGCGCAGGGCATTGCTGCAACAGCATGGCCCAGTCGCGGGGCTAAGCTCCGCGCCGGTGACGCCGCAACCTCCAGAGCCTGTCGCAACGGTGACCCTGGACAAGATCGGCGATTTCCTTGAGCTCGATTTTCGGCGTCTGTTCGTCTGGCTGCGGGCCGGCCTCGCCCTGGCCTTCATGCTGGCGGTAGTCGGCGGCATTGTCGGCGGCGCCTATGCATTGCTGAGCAAGCAGCGTTACACCGTCACGACCGAGGTCCTCATCAACCCATCCAATTTGCAGGTTGTGGAAAACGACCTCTACTCGCAACCGGGCCAGGTCGATAGCCAGTTGCTCAGCACGCGCAGCAAGCAGCGCATCCTGACCTCGGGCAACGTGCTTTCCCGTGTGGTGGACGAACTGAATCTGACTCACGATCCGGAGTTTTTCGATCCGGACCGGAGCACATCCTCGTCCGGCGCTGTGGCGAAGCCCGACCCGAGGCTCATCGCCTTGAAGAACCTGGCGGACCGGGTAGACGCCATCGCGGATCCGACCTCGTTTGTCACAACCCTCTCGGTATCTGCGGAAACCACCGCCAAGGCGATCCTGATCTCGCAGGCCATAGTCAAAAACTTCCAGGAAGAACTGGCTAAGGCCGAAGCTGCCGGCGCCAGCCGTGCCGCGGCTGCCCTTGACAGCCGGCTTGGCCAACTCAAGAGCGACGTGCAGGCAGCCGAAGAGAAGGTCGAGAGCTACAGGCGCAGCCACAACCTGTCGTCCAGCAATGGCCAGCTCGTCAGTTCGCAGACGCTGACGCAGCTCAATGGCGAAATCGTCGATGCGCAATCGCGTGTCATCGCCGCGCAGGCAAGCTACGACGCCCTGGTTGCCTCCGGTATCAACGGGGCCAATCCCGACCCCACGGTTTCGGAAGCGCTCGCTGCGCTGCGCGACAGGTCAAACAGCCTGCGGCAGCAGATCGACTCACAGTCGATGACCTTCGGTCCGCGCCACCCGACGATTGTCAGGCTCAGGACGGAACTCGAGACCGTCAACTCGCAACTCCGGGCCGAGTTCTCCCGCACCGTCGGCACGGCAAAGGCCAGCCTGGACAAGGCCCGGGCCTCGTTGGCTTCTCTCAACGCCAGGATGAACGATCTGAAGGGCAATGTATTCACCGACAGCGAATCCGAAGTCGCCCTGCGTGAACTTGAACGCGATGCCGCGTCGAAGAGAGCGGTCTATGAGAGCTTCCTGTCACGTGCGCGCCAAATCAGCGAGCGCGAGCAGATCGACACCACAAACGTACAGGTGATTTCGACCGCAGTGCCCCCGCCCGCACGCTCATGGCCCCCGCGCACTGCCCTGGTGGCAGGCGCCGGAGCGTTCGCAGGCTTTGCCCTGGGGATGCTGCTGGCCATCGGCATGGGCATCATCCGCGACATGCGCCGGCCGCCGAACCGATCAGGCGTTGCCGCCAGCCGAGCCTGAAGCAAGGCATGGTGAAGCGCATCGTTTTCCACATCGCCAGCCTGAGGGGCGGCGGCGCCGAACGTGTTTTCGTCCTGATGGCAAATGAACTGGCATCGCGTGGCCACGAGGTCACGCTTTTTACCTGGAACGCGGAAGGCCCTAACGCCGCGCTGCGTTCCGCTGCCGTGCATCTGGTCGACTTCGGCCTTCCCTTGCGCGGCGAGGGTTACGCCAAGTCGGCGACGCTGAAAGGCATCGTGCGAAGCGCAAATTTGTTCCGCCGCCTTGATCCTGATGCGGTCTATAGCGCCCCGGAATTCGCCAATCTGGTGATGGCGCTGTCACTCATGTTGGCCAGAAGCCGGGCAAAATTCTTTCCAAGCTTCCATGCCGCGGCCTCGCTGCCTGCCAGCGGCCTCGGCGCCAGGCTGGCGATCTGGCTTTCCGCGCTGGTTGCAGCGCGCGCAACCAAGGCCATCGCCGTTTCGGCGGGTGTCGGCCGTGACATCATCGCCCGAGGCTTCCCCGAATCGAAGGTTGTCGTCATCAATAACCCGCTGCCGCCAGCTGTAGCACCGCAGAGGAATTCCTATGCCTGGCAGGCAGCGTTGGCGGCGATGGGCGATGGCCCGGTCATCGCCACCGCGGGACGCCTGGTGCCGGTCAAGGACCACCGGACTTTGCTGCGGGCCTTCGCTGCCCTGCGCGCCGGCCGCCCTGCCCGGCTTGTCATCTTCGGCGAAGGTCCGCTGGCTGCCGAATTGCACGCCTGTGCCGAGCAGATCGGCATTGGCCAGGACGTACTCTTTGCCGGCTACGTCAACGATCCCGCGGCTTGCTATGCCGCGGCCGATCTGTTCGTTCTGTCATCGACCTGCGAGGGCTTCGGCAATGTGCTGGTCGAGGCCATGGCCGCCGGTGTCCCCGTAATCTCCACCGATGCTCCGCATGGCCCGCGCGAAATACTCGGTGACGGCCGCTTCGGCACCTTGGTGCCGGTCGGTGACGCCGCGGCCCTGGCGAAGGCGATGGCCGAGATGCTGGACCACCCCACCCCTGCTGCCGTGCTGAAAAACAGGGCGGTGGATTTCACAGTCGACAAGATTGGCGATCAATACGAAGCGTTGCTCTAGTCGTTACGCACTGCCAGCAGATCGCGGTTGGATGCGGTCGACGTGGTCGGGCTTTGATTGCGATAATCTCTTCACGGGCTGGGGCGCAACGAATTCATCGTGAGGCGTTCCCTCGTTCCTTGAGTTGTTGGGCGAGGAAATCCTTGACCGAATCGAGAACCGCGTCCCGTTCATGAGATATGCCTGGCAGCAAATCGAAGCGCACGCGCGCACCCGCCTCCTCGAACGATCGACACAATGCCATGAGGCGTTCCGGCCGTGTTCGCCCGGCATCGTTGGCGCCTGGCATCCAATGGATGCTACCTTGGACATGAGTGATTTCCCAAGTCTCCAGGTCAGCGTCGCCGACGATCATCTGGAAAGGCACTTTTGCCAGCGCTGCGGCATCGAAGGTGATGCCGAACTTCTCCGGCAGATCGCGAATGCCCACCCACCAGTCATGCCTCGGATCGAGCAAGGTCACCGAGCCTGGCGCGCCGATTGAGGCCGCCCAGAGCCTGTCGGGATGCAGGATAGCAAAACGATGCGTGAAATGCCCGCCGCCGGAAAATCCGAACATGGCAAAGCGGCTCCAATCCTGACTGTATTTGGCGCTGACCTCCTCAACCATGGCGAGCAGCACCTGATCGTAGCGTATGTTGCCCTCGAGCAAATATTTGTACCCGCTGCGGGCATCATCCCCGAGAACGCCGATTGGAAACAGCGGACACAAAACGGCGCAGCCGTTCCAGCGTCCGAACTCGGAAAACGCGTCGCGGAATCCAAGAAAAGAGGTGCGGCCGGTGCCATGGACAGCGACCATCAGATCGACTTTGGCCCCTTTCCCAACCGCGGGAGGCACATACAGGCAATAGTGAAAGCGCGCGTCTGATTTGGAAGCAAAGATGGCGGTCGCGCCAAGGTCATAGGTAGCGCGACCGCGATCCGCCACAGGCCCCTTGGCAACACTTGTCAAATCGATAACTCCTTAATAGGCCCGCCGTTCCGACAACAATATACCGGTCGGCCGACCTCGTGAACTGGAGGCGCCTCCAGGCAGCCGCGAGGACCACCTCGTGTGCACCGGAAGCAGGGCGCCGGCGGGGCGATCAGGGGCAAAAAGAATGCCTCCGCCAACGCCTCGGGAAGCCGCCATTAACTTTTCGTTAACCATGCCGGGCTAGCCTTAACCAATCAGTAAGGACTCGCCTCTGTGACCTGCGTCGCCCCCATCCAAAACAAGTCCATACGCTTTCGAGCGCGCTCGTTTGTAGCCTTCACCCTCACCCCTGAGGCCCCGCTAGGGGAATGGCTGCAAAGCCTCGATCACTGGACCGAAAACTCTCCCGGCTTCTTTGCCGGCCGCCCGGTCGTGCTCGATCTGAATATACTCAAGCCCGAGGTGGGCGAGATGCGGGATCTGGTCTTACAACTCGCGGAGCGCGGGATTCGGATCTACGCGATCGAGGCCGATGGCAATGTTGCTCTCGGTGCCGATCTGCCGCCGCTCCTCGTTGGCGCCAAGGAGGCCACCGCCGACGCGCTTTACGTGCAGCCGGACCCGAAGGCCGCAGCTGAGGCCAAGACGGAAGAGCCGCAGGCGCCGAACTCATTGATGATCAAGGCACCGATCCGCTCCGGCCAGTCGATCTTTCATCCCGATGGCGATGTGGTCATTGTCGGCTCCGTCAGTTCCGGATCCGAGATCGTCGCCGGAGGATCGATCCACGTCTACGGCACGCTGCGTGGACGTGCGTTCGCCGGCGCCACGGGAAATTCCGCGGCTCGCATCTTTTGCCGGAAAAACGAAGCCGAACTTCTGGCGGTGGACGGCTGGTACCGCACTGCCGAGGAGATGGACGCCTCCTCGCGAGGAAGGCCGGTACAGGCCTTTCTCGAGGACGGCGCACTTTGCGTCGCACCGCTCAACTAACAACATTGGAGGCACAAATATGGGCAAGGTAGTGGTTGTCACATCCGGCAAAGGGGGTGTCGGCAAGACGACCTCGACGGCCGCTCTCGGCGCCGCGGTCGCGAAAACCGGCAAGCGGGTGGCTCTCGTCGATTTCGACGTCGGCCTGCGCAATCTCGATCTGATCATGGGTGCCGAGCGGCGCGTTGTTTTCGATATCGTCAACGTCATTCAGGGAACCGCCAAGCTTTCGCAGGCGCTGATCCGTGACAAGCGACTCGAAACGCTGTTCCTGCTGCCGGCCTCGCAAACGCGCGACAAGGATGCTCTCACCGAGGAAGGCGTCGCCGACGTCATCGACAAGCTGCGCTCGGTTTTCGACTACGTCTTCTGCGACAGCCCGGCCGGCATAGAGCGGGGCGCGCAACTTGCCATGCGCTTTGCCGACGAGGCGGTAATCGTCACCAACCCGGAAGTGAGCTCGGTCCGCGATTCCGATCGCATCATTGGCCTGCTCGACTCCAGAACGATGAAAGCCGAGCAAGGTGAATCGATTGCCAAACACGTCCTCGTCACGCGCTACGACGCTGCCCGCGCTGCCCGCGGCGAGATGCTCAGCATCGATGACGTGCTCGAGATCCTGTCCACGCCTCTGCTGGGAATAATTCCCGAGAGCCAGGACGTACTGCGCGCATCCAATGTGGGCGCGCCGGTTACGCTCAGCGAAAACACCAACCCCGCCGCACGCGCCTATATCGACGCGGCAAGAAGACTCGAGGGCGAGGACCTGCCGGTCATTCTGCCTTTCGAGCGGAGGGGCCTCCTCGACCGGCTGTTGGGAAGGAGGGCAGCATGAACCTGCTCGATATCTTCAAGCGCCGCGGCAGCGCGCCGGTGGCGCGCGAACGCTTGCAACTGCTGTTGGCTTACGAGCGTCGAAGCCGCAACCAGCCCGATCTCGTCTCGGTGTTGCGCGAGGAGATCATGGCGGTGATCGCCCGGCATGTTCAGGTCGACCAGGATTTCCTGCAGGTGAGCATGGATCACGGCGAAACGACGTCGAGATTGGAGATCGACATCCAGATCCCCAACAAGGTCGCAATGCCCATGGCCGCGGCGTTCTAGCTAACGGAATCCTCCGGCCAGGGCCTGCGTCGGCTGCTGCCGAGGTTGCGGCGCCGTGGTTGGCGTGTTTGACCCGGTCGCCACCGGCAAGTCGCGCAATTCGAGGACAATAATCACTGCCTCACCAAAAACCCGCGGCCGTTTCCAGCCGCGGGGGGCCTTGGGAGGGGCCTTTCGAAACCCGTGATCAAATGTTGGCGAGCAATTCGTTGACGCGGCTTTCCATGTCGGCAAGGGCGGTGTCGACGTCCTTCTGGCCACTGATTGCTGCACTCATCTCTTCGCCGATAATGTCCTGGATCGCAAACTGACGCTGTACGGCGGACGGCAGCGGCTTGCCGAGATCGGCGACCGCAGAGATCGTGTTGCGATGCGGCAGGGCCTTGAAGGCGTCCGAGGTGATGACGGCCTTATAGGCCGGCAGGTGACCGGTGCGTGACCATTCGAAGTCGTTGTCGGCGAAGAACTTCAGGAATTTACCGATGGCCGCGATCTGTTCAGGCGTGCGGTCTTTCTGCGAAACGGCCCAAGTGTGGCCGTCGGCATATTGCGCATGGGCGCCGCCAAACAGCTGCGGATACGGATAGACCGCATAGCCGCCCTTGTTGAGCGCCGTACCCTTGGTCTCGGACTGGGCGTTGTAATCGCCGACCACCCAGGTGCCGTTAAGGTGGACGCCACCCTCGCCGGCAAGGAAGGCGTTTATCGAGCCGCCATAATCGAGATCCTTGGTGGTGTAGCCCTTCTCGAAGATCGCCTTGTACATCTCGACGACCTTCTTGGCTTCCGGCGTATTCAACTTCACGTGCTTCGGATCGGCAAAGAAATCGGAATCCTGCTGGAAAAGATAGGTGTAGAGGTTGCGTGTGTAGAGTGCAGTCTCATTGGTCAGGTTCTGAACGAAATAAGGCTTGCCCGTCTTCTGCTTGAACTGTTCGGCCTGGGCGAGCAGTTCCTCGGGCGACTTTGGAAAAATCGGCGTGCCGTCGGCATTGACGAGGCCGGCTTGTTTGAAAAGATCCATGTTGACGTGATAGAGCATCGTCCAGCTGTCGATCGGCAGGCCATAGACCTTGCCGTCTTTGGTGGCGCCATTGCGTGCCGCGTCGGTGAAGGCGTCGGGTGTCACGCCGACCGACTTCAAGAGATCGTCGAGCGGCATCAACAGGCCCTTCGACTGATAATCCGACAGTACGGATTCATGGATCGTGACGATGTCCGGAGCGTCGCCTGAAGCGAACTGCGCGGTCAGCTGATCATAGCCGGGCCATTCCACGGTGGTGACGTTGACATGGACATCGGGATTGTCGGCGTTGAACTTGTTGATTAGCGAGGTGATGATGCCGCATTCGCCAACGGCCTTGGTGGCATCGGTGTTGGTGCCGAAATCGGCATCGCAGGCGCCGAAAAAGCGCTGCACGCTCAGCTCCGTGGCCGCGAAGCTTGGACTTGCGAGCATCATTGCGCCCGCAGAGACTGCGGCAAACAGTATTTTCTTCAGTTTCATATTAGTTCCTCCTACTGAGTTTCCGCCGCTCCACCCTGGATTGGCTTTCGTGCTTCAATTGCTGCGCATTCCCCCGGCCGTCAGGCAATCTTCGTTATCTCACCGCAGCGCCGGAGACCGCCGTGACGATGTATTTCTGGAAGAACAGGTAGACGATCAGGATCGGTGCACCGGCGAACACCGCCTGCGCCATCAGGAAGCCGATGCCTTCGGACTGGGCGAAGTTGGTCTGGGTCGAGGCCATGCCGACCGTCAGCGTGAACATGTCCTTCTTCGTCGCCGAAATCAGCGGCCAGAAGTAGTCGTTCCACGCGCCGAGAAAGGTGAAGATGCCGAGCGTCGCCTGCGCAGGCAGCGTGAGCGGCAGAAGCACCTTCCAGAAAATCCTGAGCCGGCTGGCGTTATCGAGCATGGCGGCTTCGTCCAGCTCCTTCGGGATGGCCTTGAAATACTGGGTCATCAGGAAGACGCCGAACGGAGCTGAAAGGCCCGGCAGGATGAGCCCTTGATAGGTGTTGTGGAACTTCAGCATGCTGAAGATCTGGTGACGGGCGACAAGCACGGCCTGTTCCGGGACCGCCAGGCCGAACAGCACGATCACGAACAGCACGTCTCGGCCGGGGAAATTCAGCCGTGCAAAGCCGTAGCCGGCGAGCGATGACAGGATCAACGTGCCGAGCGTCAATCCGCCCGAGACGATGATGCTGTTGCGCACCCAGATGAACACCGACGAGGTGCCGACGGTGTTGATGTAGTTCTTCAGCGTATAGGGTGCGTGAAACACCGAGTTCGGATCGGCCATCAGCTCCGTATTGTCCTTGAGTGATAGACCGACGACCCACAGAACCGGCGCGATCATGACGATCGAAAGCAGGATGACCAGGGCCAATAACAAATGGTCGCCAAATGCCCGGCCCTTGATGGAAGCTGCTGGGGCGCTCATGCCTGGTCTCCCCTGCTGCGTGTCACCAGGTACTGGGCCATGGCCGCGACCAGGATGAGGATGAACAGGATTTCCGATGCGGCGGCGCCCAGGCCGAGATCCCAGCGACGGAATGCGGTATCGTAGATATAGAGCACGATCGGCTTGGTCAGATTGTTCGGACCGCCGCGCGTCATTAGCCAGGCCTGGCCGAACAGCTGGAATTGCAGCACGATCTGGATGATGATCACCAGGATGAAGGTCCGCTTGATCGACGGCAGCGTGATCGACCGCAGCGTTTGCCAGCGATTGGCATTGTCCAGCGCTGCCGCCTCGTAAATGTCCTGCGGGATCTGCTGGAGTGCTGAGAGAAAGAGCATCATCGGCAGGCCGATGCACCACCAGATGGTGGCAATGGCGATGCCGGCCATCGCCAGGCTGGGATCGGAAATGAAGGCCGGAGCCGTTGCGCCGAACCATCCGTAAATCGTCGACAACAGCCCGACATTCGGAATGAAGACGATGCGCCAGATCAGCGTGACGATGGTGACCGATAGCACCGACGAGGAAAAGAACAGCGTCCGCAAAACCGCGGCAGCGCGCGTGCGGCGGTTGAGGCAAAGCGCCAGGAAAAGGCCGATCAGCGCCAGCGTCGGCACCGTCAGAAGCACGAAATAGAAGGTGTTCCAGATCGATTGCAGGAAGACCTTGTCGTGATACAGCCTGGCGTAATTGCCGAGACCGACAAAATTTCCGGACGAGAACGTGTCGGCCTTGTGGAAACTCAGCCACATCCCCCAGAGCAGCGGGAAGAGCAGCAGCGTGGTGAAGAAGAACAAGAATGGCGCAACGAAAATGACGTTTCGCCATTGCGGCGCATAGATGTCGGCGGTAGGGGCTCTGACGCCGACAGCAAGCGTCGCGGTCGGGGACATCGCCAGCCGGTCAGCCATCTCAGGCCTCTCTCGCATGCCAGGCGCGGCCGGTCTCGTTGAACAGATGCGATTTCTGGCCGTCAAAGGCGAGCCCGATTCTGTCGCCGACGGCGACGCGGCTGTTGCCGGCATCCGAGCCGACGATCTGCTGGCCATCGCCCAGCCGCGCGTAGATCAGGGTGCGTTCGCCGAGCCGCTCGAGCACATCGACCACGCCGCCGGCATTGCCCTGTCCGGCGGCAACGATGCGCACGTCTTCAGAACGGATGCCGAAAGTGTACTTGCCATCGGTCAGTTGGCTGGAGGCGATCTCGGTCTGCACCGAGACGCCGTCCGCAAACCTGGCCGTGGCGTTCTCGCCGGATCTGTCAAGCGTCGCATCGACGAAGTTCATCGCCGGCGCGCCGACGAAACCCGCGACGAATTTGGTCGCCGGGCGTTCGTAGATCTCCATCGGGGTACCGATCTGGTCGATCTTGCGATTGTTCATGACGACGATGCGGTCGGCCAGCGTCATTGCCTCGACCTGGTCATGGGTGACGAAGATCATCGTCGATTGCAGCCGCTGGTGAAGCTGGGCAAGCTCGATGCGGGTGCGGGTGCGCAACGCCGCATCGAGATTGGAAAGCGGCTCGTCGAACAGAAAGGCCTTCGGCTCCTTGACGATCGCACGGCCGATGGCGACGCGCTGGCGCTGACCACCGGAGAGCTGGCCCGGCTTGCGATCGAGCAGATGCGGCATTTCGAGGATGCGGGCGGCTTCGTTGATGCGCGCCTCGATGACCTTGCCTGGTACGCCGATATTCGCAAGCCCGAAGGCCATGTTGTCGCGCACCGTCATATGCGGATAAAGCGCATAGGACTGGAACACCATGGCAATGCCGCGCTTGCCCGGTGGCAGATGATCGATGCGCTCGTTGTTGATGGCAATCTCGCCGCTATCGACAGCTTCGAGCCCGGCAATCATTCGAAGAAGCGTCGATTTTCCGCAGCCGGACGGGCCCAGGAACACGATGAATTCGCGTGCCCTTATGGAGAGCGACAGATGATCCAGCACCGTCATGGCACCGAACTGCTTGCTCACGTTCCTGATCTCGATATCGGCCGTCACGTCGACGCTCCTCCTCAGCGTTTGCGCTTTCTCGATGATCCGCCTGAACTCAGAGCCTCAGGCGTATGACCTGGTAGGAATAGGCCGGCAGTGACAGGCTCAGCTTGCCGCCGGCGAGCGAGGCGCCCTCACCCTTCCTGAGGCCGACATTGCCAGGGTTTTCGGCCGAATTGACGGCTTTCAGATCGGCGTGTGCCATCACCTGGTGATCGACGATCTCCGCTGCGCCGAAGCCGGTGAGGTCGACCACTGTTTCGATTGCCTCGCTCGAATGGCGGTTGACGGCGAAGAAGGTGACGTGGCCGGTTTGCCTGTCGTGCACGCCGGCAACATCGACATAGGCGACGTCGCCCGCAACGCTGGATTTGTAGGTCGGGCTTTCCACCTTGAGATCCAGCGCATTGCCGCGACCATAGTTAGAAGCAAACAGATAGGGATAAAAAATCGTCTGTCGCCATGCCGGGCCATTCGGAACGGTCATGATCGGCGCGATGACATTGACCAGTTGTGCCAGGCAGGCGATCTTGACGACATCGGAACGGCGGATGAAGGTGTTGAGGATCAGGCCGACCTGCAGCACATCCTCGAAATTATAGATGTCTTCGAGCAACGGCGGGGCGAACGGCCAGCCGTTGCTGCCGCCGAGTATCTTCCTGTCCTGCTCCTTGGAATGGTACCAGACGTTCCATTCGTCGAACGAGATGTAGACCTGCTTGTTGGAGCGCTTCTTGGCCTTGATATACTCGATGACGCCGGCGACCGAGACAATGTAGTCGTCGAGCTTTTCGCTCATGGCGAGATAGTTCGGAGCGTCGTTGGCTTCGTTGTCGAAATACATGTGCAGCGAGATGTAGTCGACCTCGTTGTAGGTATGGTCGAGAACCGTCGCTTCCCATTCAGGGTAGGTCGGCATCTTGGCATTCGAAGAGCCGCAGACCACCAGCTCGAGTGACTTGGAGAAGGCGCGCATGGCCTTGGCCGTTTCATGCGCCAGCCGGCCATACTCGTCCGCGGTCTTGTGGCCGATCTGCCAAGGGCCATCCATTTCATTGCCGAGGCACCAGAGCTTGACGTCGAACGGCTCCTTGCGGCCGTTGGCGATGCGCCTGTCGCTCCATTTGCTGCCGCCGGGATGGTTGGCGTACTCCAGCAGGTTGCGGGCTTCATCGAGGCCGCGCGAGCCGAGATTGACGGCAAGCATCATCTCGGTGTTGGCGGAGGTGCACCAATCGGCAAATTCATGCAGGCCGACTTCGTTGCTTTCCGACGTGTGCCAGGCGAGGTCGAGGCGCACTGGGCGCTGTTCCTTGGGGCCAATGCCGTCTTCCCAATTGTAGGCCGAGACGAAATTGCCGCCGGGGTAGCGGACGATCGGAACATTGAGTTCCCTGACGAGGTCGATGACGTCCTGACGCATGCCGTTGGCATCCGCTGTCGGATGGCCGGGCTCATAGATGCCAGTGTAAACTGCCCGCCCCAGATGCTCGATGAAGGATCCGTAGAGCCTCGGATCGATTTCCGAGACAACATAGTGCGGATGAGCCGTAACGGCTGCCTTCATGCATTCCTCCCATCGATATCACAAACGATGATTTAAATCATCTTGCCCGATATCAAAGAGGAATTGGCAGCCCTTCGTCAAGCCAAAATAGCCAAATGTAGGACAATTAGACGAACGCCTTGGCACAGCAGAATGCCAGATCGTTGAAATCGCTGCGTTATCTTCAGAACCTGGTTTCATGATATCAACCAGTTTTGATCCTGAGCAGGATGTCCTGATCGTAATTTCCAAAGCCCTTGCCGAAAATATTGATCCCGCCGGGGCGCTTGGCGTCGTCCTTGACGCCGATACGGACGCGGATTGAATGATGGCTCTTCAGATCGAGTGCAGCGAGGCCGGTTTCGGAAATCCTGAGGCCGTCGACATGGGTGCCGTCATTGGCAATTCGCCAGTTCTTCAGCTTACCGTATTGCGAGCCCTTGAGCTTCCACCAGGAGGGCGTGAAGACGCCGCGCTTGTCGCCGAAATCCCCCGGCGACGTCCAGGTGCCGACATCGACGCCATTGATCGTCAGCGTGATGTCCGAGGGCCAATCGGCGCTGGTGCCCGGCACTTCCGAAGACAGCTCTATCGCAACTTCGAGCCCGGTGATCTCGGCATTGGCGAGCTTGGCATTGTTGGGGAACTGGTATTCGACAAAACCGCGCGTGAACCATAGCAGACCGGCCTTCATGCGGTCCGGATCGAGGAAAGTGTTCGGCACATCGAGCAGACCGATGATGCCGTCCGGCGAACAAAGGCCGCAGGGCGCGGTAACCTCGAAGCCGGTATAAAGCCCGATCGGCATCGACACTTCGATCGCGTCGTTCTTGACCGCACGATATTCGCTCTTGAACACGACGAGCACTTCTTCCGCCATCGGATAACAGATTTTCTGACTGCCTTTCTTCGCTTTCAGGTTCTCGGTGCGGATCAGCCCCGCATCCTCCAGCACCTGGATGTTGGTCGAGACGGTCGACTGCGGAAGCGACAGCACGGCGGCGATTTCGTTGACATTCATCGGCCCCTTCTCATGCAGCAGTTTCAGCATCGAGATCCGCGCCGAGGAGGCAAGCCCCTTGAGCACGGCAATGCCTTCCTCAGGTTCAATCACCAGAAAATTGCGACTCATGAAATTGCCCGGCCCATGTAAAATCCATATCCGAAATTACCCTGTATATCGGGATATCTGATTTAATCAATGTGCAGGCGGAACGTCGGGCAATTTGTTGAATCCGGCAGGGCGAGGGTCGCGCGGGGGCCCTGCACAGAATTTGTGCAGGAGCCATATGCAGAGTGGACACCTGAACGCCGATCGCCCAATCTAGTCCGGAGCCGAGCCCGGTGATGGCGGCTTGCACATAAAGCGGTTGGACGGGTCGTGACCAAAGGGTGGAAATTATACGATCAGCGACTGGCCTGGGTCCTCGTCGCGCCTGTGCTTTTACTGCTTACCCTGCTTCTGCTGCTGCCGATCGCGATGATGACGGTCTACACGTTTTTCACCTTCGTCACCGCGGGGGTGGAGTCGGCGGTGCTGACCTTCGACAACTGGAAGGAATTCCTCACCGACAGCTACTATCACGGTTTTCTTTGGAAGACCGTTCGCGTCGGCGCCATCACCGCTGTGATCTGCGCGATCCTTGGCTATTTCCCCGCCTATTTCATCTGGGCCACGACCTTCAGGCACAAATGGCTGTTGTTGCTGCTGCTCATCGTGCCGTTCTGGATCAGCTTCACCATCCGGACATTCTCGTGGATCCATATTCTCGGCGAACAGGGGCTGATCAACGTCGTGCTCATCGGGCTGGGGATTATCAACGAGCCGTTGCCGATGCTCTACACCGAGGGCGCCGTCATCATGGGGCTGCTGCATTTTCTGCTGCCCTATATGATCCTGAACGTCTATGTCAGCCTGGAAAGCATCGACCGCACGCTGATCGCCGCCGCCCGCTCGATGGGCTGTACCAGCGCGCAGGCGTTTCGCGAAGTGACCCTGCCGCTATCGATGCCGGGGCTGGGCGCCGGGCTGCTGCTCTGCTTCGTGCTGGCGGCCGGCTCCTATGTGACGCCGCAGCTGCTCGGTGGCAGCCGCGATGCGCTGTTCGGCAACTTGATCTACGACACCATCATGGGGCAGCTCAATTGGCCGATGGGCGCCACGCTTTCCATCGTCCTGTTCGTCCTGCTCGGCGCGGCCGCGGCCGCCTATAGCCGCTATATGGGCCTATCGCAGATCATGAAGGGCCTCAGTGCATGAGAGCGGATCATCCCGATCGCGAAGGCAGATGGGTGTGGCGGCTGACCGGCGCGATCACGGTGTGCGTCTACGTCTTCATGTTTGCGCCGATCCTCGCCACGGTCGTGCTTTCCTTCAATGCCTCGATGTTCGGCGGCTTTCCCCTCACCGGCTTCAGCCTGCGATGGTACGAAAAGCTGCTCACCAACGAGCCGGTTCTCGACGCCTTCCGGACATCGATGTGGATTGCCCTGGTGACGGCAACGGTGACGACGCTGCTCGGCATCATGGCGGCATTGGCGCTGGTGCGCTTCGAGTTCCGTGGCAAGCAGGCGATCAACACGCTTGTCATTCTTCCCGCGCTGGTCCCCGAAACGATACTCGGCGTCGGCCTGCTGGTCATGATCAAAGCCGTCGACCAGCCGCGCAGCATGACGCTGCTGGTGCTCGGCCACATTATGCTCACGCTCCCCTACGTGGTGCTGATCGTCCAGGCGCGCATGGTCGGCATAAAACGTTCCTATGAGGAGGCGGCGCTTTCGCTCGGGGCGCCGCGCGTGTCGACATTCCGCGAAATCACGCTGCCGCTGCTCATTCCCGCAGTGCTTGCCAGTGTTCTGCTCGCTTTCACCATTTCGTTCGACAACACCTCGGCCAGCCTGTTCTGGCGGCCGGCCGGCGTCGAGACCATGCCGACGCAAATCCTTTCGATGCTGAAGATCTCGATCAGCCCTGAGGTGAACGCGCTCGGAACCGTCATGATCCTTTTGACGGTCGGCATTCCCTTGGCAGGCGGGCTCATCCTGCAAAGCCTCACCTGGTTCAAGGCAGGCAAGTGAAAATGAAAATGGGAGAATGGAAATGAAACTGACAACCACCAAACGACTGGAACGGCTCAACGAACGCTATGCCAATGGCGACATCAGCCGGCGATCATTCCTGACGCTGACGGCGGCCGCTGCCGCCGCCACCGGGCTTTCCATGCCTTGGATGGGACGGGCGCTGGCCGCGGTTTCGGAAGTGCGCTTCGACGGATGGGGCGGCGTGGTGCAGGAGGCGATCGATAAGTACGCGTTCCAGCCTTATACCGCCAAGTCCAAGGTCAAGGTCGTCCAGGGCACCTTTGGCGACGAGAACGAGATCATCACCAAGATCAAGACGTCGAAACCAGGCGACTTCCAGATCGTCCATTCTTCCGGCGTCAACTACTACATCAAATACGTCAATGGCGGTTTCAATTCGGAGATCAACGAGGCAAACATTCCGAACATGGCGAATGTCCTGACCGCCATGATCGAGCCGTTCCGCAAGATCACGCCGAAGCTGTCGGCAGTGCCATATGATTACGGCACCACCGGCATCGCCTACAACAACAAGGTCATCTCGCCGGAGGAAGCCAAGGAAAAGGGCGCCAACCTGCTTACCGACAAGAAATATGCCGGCAAGATCGGCGGCTACGCCGATATGACGACGCGCGTCTGGTATGCGGCGCTGCAGACGAAACAGGACCCCAACAACATCCAGGACATGGACGTCGTCTGGGCCAAGGTTCGCGAGACCCGCGATCTGGCCAAGAAATTCTGGAGTTCCGGCGCGGAACTGATGGACCTCCTGTCGCGCAACGAGATCGTCGTCACCGACGCCTGGTCAGGACGTGTCGCCGCCCTGCAGCAGCAGGGCCAGCCGATCGGCTATCTCGACCCTGCCGGCTCATACGCGTGGATGGAGGACATGCTGGTGCTCAAGGGTTCGCCGATGGCCGAATGCGAGGAACTGATCAACTTCATGCTGGATCCTGCCACCTCGATCGCCGTCGCCGAGGGCCAGAACTATCCGCCATCGCTTGACCCCACCAAGGTGAAGCTGACCGACAAGATCGCGGCGCTTCCGGCCTTCGACCCGACTGGATCGATGAAATCGCTGACCTTCGCCGATCCGCTCTACTGGGCGAAGAACGAAGACGCCTGGACCAAGCAATGGGACAGGGTGTCGAAAGGTGCATGACGACAACAGCCACGACCAGCAGCCCCGGCCGGCTTCGGCCGGGGCTGATGGCGACCCGCTCGCCCAGAGCGAGCGGCAGCCGATAGGAAAGCCTGCGGTCGAGTTTCGCGACATCGATATTTTCTACGGCAAGTTCGCCGCTGTGCGCGATTTTTCACTGGCAATCCGCAAAGGTAGTTTCGTCACCTTGCTGGGGCCGTCCGGGTGCGGCAAAACGACGATCCTGCGCTCGATCGCGGGCCTGGTCGACATCTCCAGTGGCCAGATCTCGATCGGCGGAAAGCGGGTCGACGACATCCCGATCTATAAGCGCAACATTGGTCTGGTGTTCCAGAACTACGCGCTCTTTCCGCACAAGAACGTCTTCGACAACGTCGCATTCGGCCTGAAATACCGAAACGTGCCGAAACCGGAAATCGTGCGCCGGGTCAAGAAGGCGCTGGATATGGTGCGGCTGCCCGGCAGTGAGACAAAGCTGCCGTCACAGCTCTCGGGCGGCCAGCAGCAACGCATCGCACTGGCCCGCGCCATCGTCTTCGAGCCGGAAGTGCTGCTGCTGGACGAGCCCTTGTCGGCGCTCGACGCCAATATGCGCGAGGACATGCGCGTCGAGATCAAGAAAATCCAGAGGGAGACGGGCATCACTGCTATCTTCGTGACGCACGACCAGGAAGAAGCCTTGTCGATGTCCGACCACATCGTCGTGATGAACGCCGGCCTGATCGAGCAGATCGGCTCCCCCGCGCAGGTCTATGACCAGCCGGCCACCGCATTCGTCGCCAATTTCCTGGGCAAGGCCAACATGCTGCCCGGCAGCGTGACCGTGATGGACGGCAAGATGGCGACGATCGCGCTGGCCACCGGCCATATCGTAAAGGCGGCCGCGCCGAAGGCGCTCGCGACCGGCAGCGTGGTCACCGTCGTCGTTCGCCCGCAGAAGCTTACCGTCGGTACCGCCGGTGCTGCCAACAGGCTGGCGGGACGGATCGCCTCGACCTCCTATCTCGGCGGCAATGCGGTCTACGAGATCGACATCGGCGCCGGCACGCTGGTGCGCGCCAACACGTTGATCGACGGCCAGCCGCTGCGTGAAGGCGAAGCGGTCGATGTCTGCTTCGACCCGCTGGGCTGCGTGCTTCTCGACGCGCAAGGCTTACGCATCGCCTAGCGAGGCGGAACTGAGCCGTTCAGTCTTTCGCGTCACCCTTTGGCCCGAGAAACCGCGCATAGACCTCACCGACAATACCGCGCCGGAAAACCAGCACGCAGACCATGAAGGTCAGGCCGGTGGCGATGGTCACCGGAAAGTTCGAGGTGGCGAGCATGTTTTCCAGGCCGACGACCAGACTGGCGCCGATGATCGGCCCGGCCATGGTGCCGATGCCGCCGAGGAGCGTCATCAGGATCACCTCGCCCGACATCTGCCAGGTGACGTCGGTGAGCGTGGCAAACTGAAAAACGATCGCCTTGAGCGCGCCGGCCAGCCCGGCCAATGTTGCCGACATGACGAAAGCCGCCAGCTTGTAGTTGGCGACGGAATAGCCCAGCGAAATGGCCCGGCTCTCGTTTTCCCGGATAGAACGCAGGATCATGCCGAAAGGCGAGTTGATGATGCGCCAGATGGCGAACACGCCGATCAGGAAGACCGCCAGCACGAAATAATAGATGTTCATCGAGACGTTCAGGTCGAGCATTCCAAGCAGCCTGCCGCGCGGCACGCCCTGGATGCCGTCCTCACCTCCGGTGAACGGCGCCTGCACGCAGAAGAAGAAGAACATCTGCGACAGCGCCAGCGTGATCATGGCGAAATAGATGCCTTGCCGGCGGATGGCAAAGAAGCCCATCACAAGGCCGAGCAGCGCGGCACCTAGGACACCGAGCAGGATGCCCGCTTCCGGTGGCCAGCCCCAGACCTTGACCGCGTATGCGGTGAAATAGGCCGCCCCGCCGAAGAATGTCGCATGGCCGAAGGACAACAGCCCGGTGTAGCCGAGCAGAAGGTTGAACGCGCAGGCAAACAGCGCAAAGCACAGCATCTTCATCAGGAAGATCGGATAGACGAAGAAAGGCGCCACCAGCAGCGCCAGGATGCCGAGCCCGACCAGCGCCCATTCAAGCCGTGCCGAATTCTTGGCACGCGTCTCGCGAAGTGTCAGTTCGGCCATCTCAGGCATCCCTTCCGAACAGGCCGGCTGGCCGGACCAGAAGCACGATTGCCATGATGACGAAGACCACCAGATTGGAGGCTTCGGGATAGAAGACCTTGGTCAGGCCTTCGGCGAGGCCAAGCATGTAACCGGTGACGATCGCCCCGAGGATCGATCCCATGCCGCCGACCACGACGACGGCGAAGACGACGATGATGAGGTCAGATCCCATCAGCGGGCTCACCTGATAGATCGGCGCGGCGAGAACCCCTGCAAGTCCGGCAAGAGCGGCGCCGAGGCCGTAGGTGAGGGTCAGCAGCAACGGCACGTTGACGCCGAAAGCCTGCACCAGGCCGGGGTTCTCCGTCGCCGCGCGCAGATAGGAGCCCAGCCTGGTCTTCTCGATCAGCGCCCAGGTGCCGAAACAGACGACCATCGAGGCGACCACCACCCAGCCGCGATAATTGGGCAGGAACATGAAGCCGAGATTGGTTCCCCCGGAGAGCAGCGGCGGCACGGAATAAGGACTTCCCGATACGCCATAGTAGTAACGGAACACCCCTTCGAGCACGAGCGCGAGGCCAAAGGTGAAAAGCAGCCCGTAAAGCGGGTCGATGCCGTAAAGCCTCGACAGCGCCAGGCGCTCGACCACGACGCCGAAGCCGCCGACGATCAGCGGCGACAGGATCAGAGCCGGCCAGTAGCCGATGCCGAACCGGGTGAGAAGCAGGTACCCGACGAAGGCGCCGAGCATATAGAGCGCGCCGTGGGCAAAATTGATGACGCGCAACAGGCCGAATATGACAGCCAGGCCCAGGCTCAACATTGCGTAGAACGAGCCGTTGATGAGGCCGACCAGCAATTGGCCGAGGAATGCCTGAACGGGTATCCCGAAGATCATCGTCATGGCGCCATCATACACCCAGCACTTCATGCAGCAGCGTCATGCGATCCGGCAGTTCGCCGACCGGAAAGCCCGCCACGACCTTGCCGTGCTCCATCAGGTAGAAACGGTCGGTGACGCGGCTGGCAAAGCGGAAATTCTGCTCGACCAGCAGGATCGTCATGCCGCGCTTTTTCATCGTCGCCAGCAGATCGCCGATGCGCTGCACAATGACCGGAGCCAGGCCCTCGGTCGGCTCATCGAGAAGCAGCATTTTCACGCCGGTTCTGAGCATGCGCGCGATCGCCAGCATCTGCTGCTCGCCGCCCGACAGCCTGGTGCCCGGGCTGTTGCGGCGCTCCTTCAGATTGGGGAAAAGATCGAATATTTCCTGCACGCTCATGCCGCCCTCGGCGACGATCGGCGGCAGAACCAGATTCTCGTCCACGGTCAGCGTCGCAAAGATGCCGCGTTCCTCCGGCACCAGGCCGATGCCTTGATGCGCGGTCCGGTGCAATGGCAGGCGCATCAGATCCTTGCCGTCGAAAAAAATCTGGCCGGTCCGCTGGCGGATCAGCCCGATAATGGCGCGCAATGTCGTAGTCTTGCCGACGCCGTTGCGGCCCAGCAACGTCACAGTTTCACCTGGAAAGACCTCAAGATCGACGCCGTGCAGCGCATGGCTCTCGCCATACCAGGCGTTGAGGCCGCGGACTGCGAGAAGCGGCGCGGCGTCACTCATCGGCGGTGCCCATATAGGCGATCCTCACCCGCTCGTCGCGGCTGACCGTGGAGTAGTCGCCGGCGGCAAGGATTTCGCCGCGCTGCATGACGGTTATCCAGTCGCAAAGATCGGCTACAACAGTCAGATTGTGCTCGACCATCAGCACCGCACGCTCCCTGGCGACCGAGCGGATGATGTCGGAAACCGTGCGCACATCCTCGTGCCCCATGCCGGCCATCGGCTCGTCGAGCAGCAGCACTTTCGGGTCGAGCGCCAGCGTCGTGGCGATCTCGAGCACGCGTTTCCTGCCATAGGAGAGATCGGCGGCGGGCCTGTTCTTGGCATCGTCGAGGCCGACCGACCGCAAAAGCTCCTCGGCGCGCGGCGTCAATCGATCGAGCGCAGACAGCGAGCGCCAGAACTGAACGCTGAGCCCGCCCGGCCGCTGCAGCGCAACACGCACATTGTCGAGCACGCTGAGATGTGGAAACACCGCCGAGATCTGGAACGAGCGCACCAGGCCCATCCGCGCGACCTTGGCCGGCGAGGTGCGGGTGATGTCGTGGCCGAGCAGTTCGATCCTGCCGCTGGTCGGCGGCAGGAACTTGGTGAGCAGGTTGAAGACGGTGGTCTTGCCGGCGCCGTTGGGTCCGATCAGCGCGTGGATGTTGCCGTGGTAGAGGTCGAGATCGACATTCCTGACCGCAACAAAGCCGGCGAAGTCACGCCGCAGGCCGCGGGCGGAAAGCACCACCCGCGGCCGATCCGGTTCAGGCGGCGCCATCGGTCCGCCAATCACTCGCCTGCCATGGGACAGCCGCTCTCCTTGGGGCTCAGAAACGCCTCGTTACCGGGGATCGTAGCGAGCGGTTTGTAATAGTCCCACTCCTTGGTGCTCTCGCTCGGCGACTTGACCTGATAAAGATACATGTCATGAACCATGTTGCCGTCGGCCTGCACTTTGCCGTTTGCCGTAAAGACATCGTTCACCGGCATCGCATGCAATTCCTTTGCGACCGCCTCGGTTCCATCGGTGCCGGCTTTGTCGATCGCCTTCAAATACTGGGTCACCGCTGAATAGGTGGCGGCCTGGATCATATTCGGCATGCGGTTGGTGCGCTTGAAGAAGCGCTGGGCGAACTCGCGACTCTTGTCGTCGCGATCCCAGTAGAAACCTTCGGTCAGCACCACGCCTTGCGCCGCCTCGAGACCGAGCCCATGCACCTCGGCCAGCGTGAACAGAAGTGCTGCAAGCCGCTGACCACCCTGCACGATACCGAATTCGGCCGCTTGCTTGATCGAGTTGGAGGTGTCGAGGCCGGCATTCGCCAGGCCGATAACCTTGGCGCCCGACGATTGCGCCTGCAGCAGGAAGGATGAATAGTCGGTCGAGCCGAGCGGGTAACGCACCTCGCCAACCACCTTGCCGCCATGGCTCTCGACGAACTTTGCGGTCTGCTCCTTCAGCGAATAGCCGAATGCATAATCGACTGTGACGAAGAACCAGCTGTCGCCGCCTTGCTGGACGAGAGCGCCACCAGTCCCCACTGCCTGCGAATGCGTGTCGTAGGCCCAGTGGAAGCCATAGGGCGAGCACTGTTTACCGGTTAGCTCGGTGGTCGCGGCGCCGGTGACGATGTCAATTTTTTTCTTTTCCTTGGAAATTCCCTGGACGGCGAGCGCCACCGAGGAGGTGGTCAGTTCCATGATGGAATCGACCTGTTCGGTGTCATACCACTGCCGCGCAATGTTGGAGGCGATGTCCGGCTTGTTCTGGTGGTCGGCGCTGACGATCTCGATCGGCGAGCCTTGTACCTTGCCGCCGAAATCCTCGACCGCCATCTTGGCGGCCTCGACCGACCACTTGCCGCCGAAATCGGCATAGACGCCCGACTGGTCGTTGAGAATGCCGATCTTGATCTTGCCGTCGGAAATCTCGGCGGCTGCGGCAGGCATCGCGGTCGCTGCCAGAAGCGCGGCCGAGACCAGGTACGATATCTTCATTGGTGACTTCCTCCCTTATGGTCGACAACCGAGCAACATGTCGGCGGCAGCCTGCTGCAGCACGAAGAGTGGCCTCCCACATTCCGTCCTCGCCGGCGCAAAATCACGCAGCGCTGTACGGCCGCCGTCCTTCAAATCGTAGCATCGCTCGGCAACGCGAGAACAGTTACTTTAGTATTAGGCATCCGCGATGCCCGGCCGCCGAAGCGCAACATAGCGCCGGATCGTGCGGAGTCCAGATCGGCCTCTATTCTCGCCGAAGCAATGATCACGGCTGACGGTCCGGATATCGTTGAACGAGAATTCCCTCGTCAACCGCCGGCTGGATGATGGCAAGCAACCAGGCGGCCCTCGCCAATGCTTTGGAGAAGCGGGCGCTCGCTGCGGCAGATCGGGGTGGCAGCTGGGCAACGGGTGTGGAACCGGCACCCCGAGGGTGGGTTCATCGGGCTGGGCAGATCACCCTTGAGCACCAGCCGGCCGCGCCGCGCCCGGTCGATGCTGGGTATCGGCACGGCGGAACGCAGCGCCGCGGTGTAATGATGTCTGGGCGCCGCAAAGACCTCGTCGGTCGGCCCGCTCTCCACGATTGACCCCAGATACATCACCGCCACACGGCTCGAGATTTGACGCACCACGGAAAGATCGTGGGCGATGAACACATAGGTCAAGTTGAACTCCTCGCGCAGGTCGGCGAGCAGATTGACGATCTGCGCCTGGATCGACACGTCGAGCGCCGAGACCGGCTCGTCGGCCACGATCAGCCGTGGCCGCAGCGCCAGCGCGCGGGCGATGCCGATACGCTGGCGCTGGCCGCCGGAGAATTCGTGCGGGTAGCGCGATGCGTGCTGGGGCGACAAGTCGACCCGGCGCAGGAGCTCGGCCACGCGGTCCGCCATTTCCGATGCCGAGAGGCGTTCATGGATGCGGAACGGATCGGCCAGCAGATCGCCGACCCGCCGGCGCGGATTGAGCGAAGCGCTGGGATCCTGAAAGACCATCTGCATCTGCCGCCGCAACGGACGAAGCTGGCGCTGGGAGGCGTCGCTGATGTCGCGGCCCTCGAATTCCAGCGACCCCGAGCTGATTTCGGTCAGACGCACCAGACACCGGCCAAGCGTGGATTTGCCGCAACCGGACTCGCCGACGATGCCGAGGGTCTCCCCGGGCCAGATGTCTAGCGACACCGTATCAACCGCATGCACGGTCCGGCGCTGCGCCGGGAAGATCGAGCGGCCGACGCTATAGCGCTTCGACAGGTCGCCGGCACGAAGCAGCGGACGTTCGCGTGGCATGGCATTCATCGTTGCATCTCCACCACGCCGCCAGGCCTCTGGGCAGCGAATTGTCTGCGCGTAGGCTCCGGCAACAGGCACGCGGCGCGATGGCTCTCGCCTTGCATGATCGGCAGTTGAACCAGACAGGCGTCGTGGCGAAAGGCGCAGCGGGGGCTGAAGGCGCAGCCTTTCGGCAGGTTGGAGAGCGACGGCGGAATTCCCGGAATGGCAGCGAGCCGGGCTGGACGTGGTCCCTCCATCGGCGGGATCGAGCCGAACAAGCCCCATGTGTAGGGATGCAGCGGCGCCCGGAACACGCTGCTCTTGCCGCCCTCCTCGACAAAGCGTCCGCCATACATAACCAGTACCCGGTCCGCGACTTCGGCGACGACGCCAAGATCATGCGTGACCAGGATCACAGCGGAACCGAACTGGTCGCGCAATCGTCCGATCAGTTCGAGGATCTGCGCCTGCACGGTAACATCGAGGGCTGTAGTCGGTTCATCCGCGACGAGCAGCGCCGGGTTGCACGAGAGCGCCATGGCAATCACCGCGCGCTGGCGCATACCGCCGGAAAGCTGGTGCGGGTAGCTGTCGATGACCCGATCCGGATTTGCGATGCCGACCGCATCCAGCAATTGCACGGCCCTCGCCCGTGCCGCTTTCGCCGACACCTTTTCATGCGCGCGGACCTGCTCGCCGATCTGGTTGCCGATCGTATGCACCGGGGTGAGCGCAGACATCGGATCCTGGAAGATCATCGCGATTTGGCGGCCGCGGATGGCATCGAGCGCACGCCGCTTGAGCCCGATCAGCTCCTGTCCCATGAAACGGATGGAACCGGAGACGATAGCGTTGGGGCTGTCGATCAACCCCATAATGGCGAGCAAGGTCTGGCTTTTGCCCGAACCGGATTCGCCGACCACACCGACGATCTCGCGCTGCTCGACGGAGAACGAAACACCTCCCACCGCCCGCACCAGGCCTTCGTCGCTGCGGAAGGAGACAGTGAGGTCCTTGACCACCAGAAGGGGAGCATCAGCCGACATTGCGCGCCCTCGGGTCGATTATGACGAAGACGACGTCGACGACGAAGTTTGCCATCACCACGAAGAAGGCGGCGTAAATCACCGTGGCCAGGATCATCGGCAGATCGAGGGTCTGCAGCGCCTCATACGTCAGTTTTCCGACACCCTGCAATCCGAAGACCACTTCGGTCAACAGCGCGCCGCCGCCGACCAAGGCACCGAAATCGAGGCCGAACATGGTGACGAATGCGACCAAAGAGGTCCTGAGGCCATGATGCAGCAGCACCCGGCGTTCGCCGATCCCCTTGGCCCGGGCGGTGCGGATGAAATCCTCCTGCATCATTTCGATCAGGCTTGCCCGCAGCACCCGGCCGTAGAGGCCGACATAAAGGGTTGCCAGCGTGAACCACGGAATGACGAGCGCCTTGAACCAGCCCCAGGGATTCTCGGTCAGGGGGATGTAGCCGAGCGGAGGAACCCAGGAAAACAGCCAGTTGTCGTGCCAGCGGCTTTGCGTCAGCAGGTTGGCGACCTCGCCCAGCCAGAAGACCGGGATCGACACACCTACCAGGCTCAGGATCATCAGCGCGCGATCAATGAATGTACCGCGCGTTGCGCCTGCGATCACACCGACGATCAATCCGCCGAGCACCCACAGCACTGCCGCGCCGCCGACCAGCGACAGCGTCACGGGAATGGCGCTTATCACGGTCGGAATGACGCGCTGCCCGCGATTGACGAAGGAGGTGAGATCGCGGCTGACGAAAAGCCGGTTCATCATCAGCCCATATTGCACCGGCAATGGCCGGTCGAGACCGAAATCGTGGCGCACCTGGATCAGCGTCTCTTGCGAAGCATTGCGGCCAGCAATGCGCGCCGATGGATCAGCGCCAGGCGTCGCAAAGAAGATCAGGAAAGCGACGACGCTGATACCGAACATAACCAGCACCATCTGGCCAAGCCGGAAGCCGAGCGCGGCAACCACTAGACGCCCCTCGGCGAGGATTTCGGATCGAGCGCGTCGCGCACGCCGTCGCCCAGAATGTTTAGAGCCAGCACCGTGATCACAATGGCTAGCCCCGGCGCCAGTGCCACGACCGGCCGCGAATAGAGCAGGCCCTGGCCGTCCTGGATGATCGTGCCCCAGCTGGCATCCGGCGGCTGCACGCCGATCGACAGGAACGACAGCGAGGATTCCGTCATCATGTTGAGCGCCAGGATCAACGGCACGAAAACGATGATGCGGGTCACCACATTGGGCATGATGTCGCGCAAAAGGATGCGCCAGGGCGATGCGCCAAGGCCGATCGCAGCGGTGACGAATTCGGCATGCATTAAGGTCAGGACATGGCCGCGGATCGGCCGCGCCACATAGGGCACATAGACGATGCCGATGATGAAGACCGGTAGCCACAGGCTGCCGGAGCGGATTTCGAACGGACCGATCTGGATACTCTGCGCAATCAGCACGATCGACAATGAAATTGCCAACAGGAAAATCGGAAAAGCCCAGAGCACGTCGAGAATGCGCGACAGGCCGATGTCGACGATGCCGCCGAAGAAGCCGGAAACGACCCCAAGGAATGTCGCGAGGACAAGGCACAGCACGGCTGCAGCACCCGAGATCAACAGCGAATCCCGTCCGCCGTAAAGCAGCCGCGCCGCGACGTCACGGCCCTGGTTGTCGGCACCCAGCATATAGGGTCCGATGCGCCAGGTCGGCCCGACCGGCGTCATGCCGAGGCCAAGGCCTTCGGTGGAGGGCTGCAGCACCGGCTGGGTCACCCCATCGACGACGATCTCGCCATTGAGATTGGTCACAAATGGATCGGTGCCGGAGACGTATCGCGCATAAAGCGGCGCCGCGAGCGAGGCGATCACGATGACGACGAGCACGGCGAAGGCAGATATTGCCGAACGATCGCCTTTCAGCTTGCGCCAAGCGGTGCGCCACGGGCCATCGGTGGCCCGGCGAACCGGGATGGCAGGCTGATCCGCAATGACATTGACCATGAACAGGATTGCCTGGGAAAAATCGCGGCCTGGAAGATGCGCTGATCCGCCGGAAAAGGAAATGCGACGGAGAGCCAGCGGCACTCCGTTGCATTGGCTCCGGTCGGCTATTCCACCCAGGACTGGCTGACAATCCAGTAGAATTGCGGGCTGAAGGTGAAGTTCTTCAGCCTGGAAGAGATCACATCGACGCGCTTTGGCGTGAACAGGACAGCGACCGGAGCCTTGTCCGTCACAGCCTTGTCGATGGCGGTCCAGAGTGTCGCGCCCTTGGCCGGATCGGCGATGGTGGCTGCCTCTGCCTCATCCATCGATGCGTCGATCGACTTGTCGCAGAACCCCGAAATATTGACCGAGGCGTCGGAGCCCGGCGTAAACGAGGCACAGCTGAACAAGACCTGCAGGAAATTCGATGGCGCCGGGTAGTCCTGGAACCATTGCGAGATCGAAATCTGCACCTTGTTATTGGTGTTCTGGATGTAGGTGAACTGTATGTTCTGCGAGATCGGCTTGACCGACGTCTTGTAGCCAAGCTGGTTGAGCACATCCTGCAGGTAGACGCCGATCGCTTTGGAGACCGTGGTGTCCTCGGTGATGATCGTCACCTCCTGACCTGCGGTTCCCGATTCAGCGACCAATTGCTTGGCCTTGTCCATATCCGGTGCTGACCACTTCTCGCCTGGATTGGCGGTGAACGGGCAATAGGCCGCAAATGACGGGAAGCCCGGTGGCAGGATCTGGCAGGCCGGCTGCGCCAGATTGCTGCCGCCGAACAGCTTGACGATCGCGGCGCGGTCGATCGCGAAGTTCACTGCCTGGCGAACGCGGATGTCGTTGAACGGCGCCAGATTGGTGT
The DNA here is from genome assembly GCF_040319695.1 of Mesorhizobium sp. M0898. Classification (NCBI taxonomy): domain Bacteria; kingdom Pseudomonadati; phylum Pseudomonadota; class Alphaproteobacteria; order Hyphomicrobiales; family Phyllobacteriaceae; genus Mesorhizobium; species Mesorhizobium sp. M0898. The sequence goes on from NZ_JAMYOE010000028.1 coordinate 54,310, forward strand.
TCATCGGCGCGTACCACATCGCTGTCAGCGGATGAACCGTGACCTGCTTGGCATATTTGGTGCCGAGTTCAGCGAGACGGTCGGACGGCGGCGGGTCGAACATCCAGTCCGCCTGGCCGTTCTCGACAGCGGTCACCGCCGCCTCGTCGGTTAGGCCGAATTCGTAGTCGATCTCGTCCGGATATCCGGCCGGCTGCGCTTCCTTGCTCCATTCCTTGAAATGAGGGTTGCGCACAATCTTCATCAGCTTGTTGGGATCGTAGCTGGCGATCATGTAGGGTCCGGTGCCCGGGATCGGATCGGTGCCGGCGTCCTTCGGCGGCGCGCTCGCCGGCAGGATCGACGCATGCGGAACAGCCAGCTTCTGCAGGAACTCGGCATCCGGCTGGACCAGATTGAAGGTAATGTTTCCGGCGGCGTCGTCGACTGACAGGCCACCTTCGAGGGTACACGTCGCAGGCGTCTTCAAGCACGCATCCGCGCCGACGATGCCTTTGTAGAAGGTCCCGGCCGTCGGCCCGCTGATCTTGAAGATGCGTTGGAACGAAGCCACCACGTCCTTCGTGGTGACATCCGAGCCATCCGCGAATTTGATGCCCTTGCGCAGCTTGAAGACGTAGGTCTTGCCGCCGTTCTCGACCTGCGGGAGGCTTTCCGCCAGGTCCGCGACGACTTCGAAACCGGTCTTGTCCCCGGCCTTCTTGTAGGTCACCAGGCCATCGTAGAGGACATAATTGATCTGGAAATACTGCAGCGTGTAGTTGATGTGCGGATCGGCGGTGCCTGCCGCGGCATTGGCCAGCAGTCGGAGTGTGCCGCCTGGCTTGCCCTCGGTGGCCAGGGCACTGTTTGCCGGCGACATCATGGACACGCCGAGCAGAGCCAGGCAGGGCATCAACGCTGCAAATGCTTTTTGGGGTCGCATATTTGTTCCCTCATGGAGGCGTCTCGGCTTTTGCCGCGCTGAGCCCGGTCGATCGACCATTGCGCGGCTGAAACAGTCTGGGTTTGCGAACGGTGTCCGCTACTTGGCCCAATCGCAAAAGACTACGGCGAGCGAAGCCGGACGGGATAGCTATTAAGATAGATAGGGTCGGACAGGCTTATCCCCGCCTATTTGTTGAGCAGCCGGCCGACATGGCTATTTGACAAGCAATCATCAGCGGGTAAGCTTGCCCGATGCAAAGCCTTCCAGGCGATCTAGAGAGCCGGTTCCAAACCGGAATGAGCATCGACGCTGCCATGGCGGTGGCAACGGAGGTGCTGGAGCCTATCGGTTTCACCGCATTCATCTACGACTATACGCCCGTGCCGGTCAGTCACAAGGGCGAGCTTATCACGCCCTCGTTGATGGCTCTGCGCAACGTGCCGCGCGACATGCAGGATCTCTGGTGCAAGGGCGGATATTATCAGCTTGACCCGGTGCAGGAGGCCGCGCTCACCGTATCGAGACCGTTTCTCTGGTCGCACAGCGGCGTTCAGAGCACCGTCATGCAGCGCGTGCTCCAGTCCAAGCACGATCCTGTGGTCAGCTATTTGCTTGACACCAGGATGACCTGCGGCGTCACCGTACCCATTCGCCTTGCCGGCGGCGATCTCGCCACCTTCACTGCGATCCGTGCCGATCCGGAGGCCGGGTTCGAGCTCGAAGCCAGACCCTTGATCGCCGAGATCGGAGATCTGGGTCATCTGCTGCATGACTCCGCCTACGCCGGTTTCGACGCCGGAATCCGCACCTGCCAACATGTCCATCTGACGTCGCGCGAACGTCAGTGCCTGCGCCTGGCCGCTGCCGGACTGACGGCCAAGCAGGTTGCGCGTGAGATTGGCCGCGCGGTGCCTACCGCAACGCTGCACCTCAACGCGGCGACGCGAAAGCTTGGCGCGCGCAACCGCTTCCATGCCATCGCGCTCGCCGCCCATTACCGGCTGCTCGAACCGGAGCATTGAGGCTCGCGACCTGCGGGCGATCGGCCTTGCCTCGGGCGAACCCATAACCGGCGAACCTATAAATAGTGCTAGCTGTAAATGCGCTGGGCCGCTTAGTACCGTCGGCCGCAAACAAGGCTTGGGAGGGGTGCACCAAAGTGGCTCCTGCCGCGCCATGATGCGGAGCTTGGACTGTGACGGCACATGCGATCACCGAAGGATTTAGCGACTACAAGGGCTATCGCACCTGGTACCGTGTGACCGGGGACATCGGGTCGGGCAAGGTGCCCCTGGTCGTCGCTCATGGTGGACCGGGCTGCACCCACGACTATGTGGACTCATTCAAGGAGCTTGCCGGAACCGGGCGAGCCGTCATCCACTACGATCAGATCGGCAACGGCAAATCGACCCATCTGCCGGACAAGGGCGGCGACTTCTGGACCGTCGATTTCTTCCTGGGCGAACTCGATGCGTTGCTCGCCCATCTCAGCATTGCCGGCCATTATGCCCTGCTCGGCCAGTCCTGGGGCGGCATACTCTCGGCCGAGCACGCCGTGCGCCGCCCTGAGGGGCTGAAGGCATTGATCCTGGCCAATTCGCTGGCCTCGATGGCGCTGTGGGTGGAAGGAGCCCGGCAATTGCGCGCCGAGTTGCCAGCCGATGTGCAAAGTGCGCTCGACCGGCACGAAGCGGCGGGAACCACCGATCAGCCCGAATATGTTGCGGCGACGAAGGCTTTCTACGACCGTCATGTCTGTCGCGTCGTTCCGATGCCGCCAGAGGTCGCCCGGACATTTGCGGCAATCGAGGAAGATCCGACCGTCTATCACACCATGAACGGTCCGAATGAGTTCCACGTCATCGGCACGATGCGGAACTGGACCATCGTTGACCGCCTGCATCGGATCGAGGCGCCGACCCTGGTTTTCCGCGGCTTCTACGACGAAGCGACCGAGGCCTGCGTCCAGCCCTTTCTGGATCTTATCCCGTGCGTTGAAGGCCTGGTCTTCCCGAATTCCAGCCACATGCCGCATGTGGAGGAAAAGCACGACTGCCTCAGCGCCGTCGGGCGCTTCCTGGCCAAATACGATTGACGTTCCAGCACCAGGCCATCTGTTCCAACGGATCGTCGACACGACGCAGTCGTCGTGAGGCAGGTTCAGAAAACCTCGAACCGTCCCATTTCTCCGCCGACGCACATTGCTATGCCTCGGTGATGGCGACGCCACGCTATGTGGATGTCTCGCAAAGGCCTGCAGGGTCGTCCGATGAGGCCAAATCACGGGCAGAATGCCAGATCACGGACAGCATAAAGGAGCCCATTCGAGCGCCTTTTCCATTGCCCGCGGAGGCGAAGGCCTAACGTTGCGGCGCAGATTGGCATGTCGCCGGCATGGCCGCAATCAGCCTGCCATCCCCTGAACTGGCATCCCGTCGCTGAAAAACCTGACGGATACGGAGGACCAAGTTGCCGGTGGGTACGGAAAGTATCGGACCCAAAGTTTCGCCAAGCAGTTGCAACCGAATTCATTAGCCGGCGTTAAAGTGCGGGTGATCTAGCGGGGCATGGGGAGGCTTTCATGCAGACGTATCTCGTCGAGCGTATGGACGGCGACGATGTTATCTCGGTGCGCGTTGTCAACGCGCCGAGTCCGTTCAGAGCCGCAGCTATGATGACGGGCGGGCGTATTACCTTCCGAACGTGGGAAAAGGATTGGATCCGCGTGACCGACGAAAATCGGGGACAGATCTATGCCTATTGTTTCGTCCCCGGCAGCTATTCCGACACCGAAACATCGGCGGTATCGTCCGGAAGAACCACCGAATAGGCAATATGCCTGAATAGCGGCAATTCCATCTTCGACCCCACCTTGGTCTTCGAGCCCGCCTTGGCATGTGTCCGTGTCATGCGCACCACAACAGCCAGCGAGCCCGGCATGATTGGCTCTGCCGGCGGCTTGCGAAACAGGCGAAGTGACTAACCAAGCGTCATTGAGCGAAGATCGGGGCATCATCAGAATGATCGATGAAAAGATTGGGGCGGGGGGCGATAAGTGACCCTAATCTTAGCGTAGGCAACTCATGTCTTCGGCATATTTGGGATCAGAAGTCGCGGATCAGGATCTAGCGGTGGATTGTCAGACAACGACCTCGGATAATTGGTCAAGTGTCCCACAATACGCACTGGATCAGGGTGGTCCCGTACTGCGCCCATTTCAAAGATTGGGCGTCGATTTTACCAACATTGCGGCCTTCGATCACCTGAGAAATGTCGTCCGCCAGTACCCCGACAAGCTTGCAATCAGCGACGGCGCCAATCGTCTGACCTATTCCCAGCTCCTCCGGTCAGTCGAGACGCTGTCCCACCAGATCGCGGCGGCCGTCCCAGACGGACAGGCGATAGGGATTCTTCAGGCCAACTCGGCCTGGTATCCCATTGCCATGCTGGCAAGCATGACGGCTGGGCGGCCTTCGGTGCCACTCAACGCGCGAGATCCTAGCTCGCGTATCCTTGAAATCGTGGCCGGGGCGCGGCTCTCGGCTGTCCTGGGCGAGGGCAATGTCCGACCCGATGGTTTGCCTCACCTGGTCAATTGGATCGATGTGTCGACCAGTGCGGCCTCGCAGGCTGGGCAAGTGCCTCGTTCTTATTCCGTCTCGGTCGATGCGCCCGCCATCGTGCTTTATACGTCAGGGAGTACGGGCCGGCCCAAAGGCATCGTTAACAACCAGCGCAGCTTGCTGTGCCGGGTCCAGCAATATGTCGATGCGTGCCACATCAACTCGGATGACGTTTTCCTGCCATTGACCGGACCGGCCACAATCGCCGGGTGCCGGGAGATTCTTGCTGCTCTTCTCACCGGCGCCACCTTGCATCTGGTCGAAGTCGAAGCGGTCGGCTTGCGCGCCGTTCAACGCCTGGTGCGATCCGAAGACGTGACAATCACCTATCTGGTGCCGGCACTGCTTCGCGCGCTTATGGCAGACGGACCTGCAGAAGCGTTCCATTCACTCAGAGTCGCCCGGATCGGTGGCGAGAAGGTGCCCTGGACCGACATCGCCCTGCTGCGCAAGGCCGTCTCCGATACGTGCCTTATCCAGATCGGTTATTCGTCAACCGAGACCACCGGCTCGCAATGGTTCCTGCCGCGAGACTGGCCAGAGCATGGAGATTCGGTTCCAGTTGGCTGGCTGCTGCCTGGAATCGCCTTCGCAATTGTCGACGAAGCGGGCCGCCGCGTTCAACCGGGCCGCAGCGGAGAGCTTCTGATCAGGAGCCCGTATGTCCTGCTTGGCCATTGGGAGGAGGGGGCGGTTGTGCCGGCAACATCAGACCCGCACGATCCAGGCCTTCGGATTTTCGCGACAGGTGACCTCGTTCGACTTGATGATCAAGGCCTACTGCACATCGTCGGTCGCAAGGGGCGCCAGGTAAAAATCAACGGTCGACGCGTCGAGCCAGCCGAACTCGAACGGGTGCTGCGTTGTGCACCCTCTGTCGCGGATGCCGTGGCAATCGTCACGGCCGCGAATGAGCTTGTCGCCTTTGCTATTCCTCGGCGCTCGGCCGAAGCGACCTTTTCGGACGAGCTTCGCCAGCTTGTCAGGACCAATCTGCCGCCGCCGCTGCGTCCCTTGCGGTTGCACACGATCGCCGAGATTCCGCGTCTGCCGAGCGGCAAAGTCGACATCACGACACTTGCAGAGATGGATCTTTCAGCCAGAGAGACAGCGGCGACCGCGCGTCCGCTCGAGCCGCAAGGCAAGCTGACCGCGCAGCAGGTCGTCCAGCGGGCATGGACCAGCATTCTCAATACGCGCGTAGCGGCAGGACGCTGGGATGACGCCGGAGGAGATTCGCTAAAGCTGCTGCACTGCGTCATGGAAATCGAAAGCGCCATCGGGCAGGAACTCGGCCTTGAGGCCTTCACCGTCGGGATGAGCCTGGAGCAAATGATCAAGGCGGTCGTGTCCGCCCAGGCAGGCGATCAAAGCGCGCGCGCCCAGAAGCACGACCCTCCCATTCTTTTTCTGTTCCCCGGGTCCGTCGGCTATGGCCCGAGCCTTGCTGCCTTTGCAGCAGCGATGGGCAAGGTGACCCGTGTTGCCCCGATCAGGTATCCGGCCCTGGCTATGATACTGCGCGGACAAGACAGCCTCGCCGATATGGCCGACGCCGCCGTCGACCAGATCCGCCGCGCCCAACCCTCGGGCCATGTACGACTTCTCGGCCATTCGCTCGGCGGCGCTGTTGCCTTCGAAGTTGCGGCGCGGCTGCTGGCAGCGGGGCGAACCGTAAAGTTCCTCGGCATCCTCGACACCAGCCTCGTCGGGGAGCGAAGCGCCCGCTGGGAGACGTTTACGCGCACAGTCAATCGAATCCGAACCAACCGCGTGTCCGCTTACCGGATGGCTTGCCGCGCCCTCGCGAAAGTTGCCGTGGCAATGAAGCGCGAGGCACAACTGGTCCAGTTTCTCGACCGCTTCGCTCAAGGACAGTTCAACGCGACGAGCTTTAGAACCAAACTAGAACTGCAAGAGGTTTTGCGCGCGCAAGCCTTCTTCCAGTGGGTGGCCGAGCCAAAGCCGGCTCTGCCGATCACAGGCACCCTGTTCCGCTGTGCTCGACCCGGAATGCCTCTGGCAATCGGCTGGGATAACGTCTTCGCCCATCTGGACGTGATTCCGATCGTCGGCAGCCACATCGATCTGGTTGTAGAGCCTCACCTTACCACCAATCGTCCCCTTATCGAGAAAGCGGTGGCGAAAACCTATTCGCCAATCGAGTCTCGCAAACTGGAGTACAAGCCATCGACCTGATCTCATCATTCGGCAAAGACGCCCTGGTGCTCGACGCTGGCGCGGAAGTCGATCGCATCGTCCAGATCTTGCGCCAGCAGGTCCTTGGCACGCTGCGACGTCGAGGCGTGGTTGTCGGCCTCTCAGGCGGCATCGACAGCTCCGTCGTTGCGGCGTTGTGTGTTCGCGCCTTTGGGAAAGGCAAGGTCCTCGGGATATTCATGCCGGAGCGCCATTCCTCCGGCGACTCACTGAGGCTCGGCCGCATTGTCGCCGCACACCTTGGTATCGAAACGATCCTGGAGGATATAACGCCGGCCCTGGAAGCGACCGGCGCCTATAGACGGCAGACCGAAGCAATCCAGACCGTCGTTCCCGAATATGGGGACGGCTGGAAATGCAAGCTGGTGCTCGCCTCGGTTCTCGAGAGCAACGGTCTCAACATCACGCGCCTCACGGTTCAGGACCCCGAAGGCAGGACCGACACAGTGCGCCTGCCGTCGGCAGCCTATCTGCAGATCGTCGCTGCAACCAACTACAAGCAGCGCCTGCGCAAGATGACCGAATACTACCATGCCGACCGCCTCAACTACGCGGTAGCGGGCACGCCGAACCGCCTGGAGTACGACCAGGGCTTCTTCGTCAAGCAGGGCGACGGAATTGCCGACCTGATGCCAATCGTCCACCTCTACAAGACCCAGGTCTACCAATTGGCCGAATATCTCGGGGTGGACGAAGAGGTCCGGCGCAGACCGCCCACCACGGACACCTTCTCGATGGCGCAGAGTCAGGAGGAATTCTACTTCGCGCTTCCTTATTATCTGATGGATCTGTGCCTCTACGGCTTGAACCATGGGATCGCCGACGAAGACGTCGCTGAGGCAACCAGCCTCACGGTGATGCAGGTCCAGAAGGTTTTCAAGGATATCGACAGCAAGCGGCGCGCCGCACGTTATCTTCACGCGCGGCCGTTGGTGTCCTCTTCAATGGGCGAGGGCTAGGCGATGTGCGGCATCGCCGGAATTGTGTCGCTGAGCGCCGCAGCGGCGCCCCCTTCCCGGGATGCGCTGATACGTATGGCGGGGGCGCTGGCGCATCGCGGCCCGGACGAGCGCGGGCTTTACCGGGACAGATGTGCAGGATTGGCGCATGCCCGCCTGTCCGTCATCGATCTCGCAAGCGGCCAGCAGCCACTCGCCGGCGCGGGCGACACGATGTGGATCGTCTTCAACGGCGAAATCTTCAATTACGTCGAGCTGCGACAAGATCTGGTCGCGCTCGGTTATCGCTTCCGCACACGCAGCGACACCGAGGTCATCGTCCATGCCTATCATGCCTGGGGCGAGGCCGCCTTCGAGCGAATGAATGGGCAGTGGGCAGTCGCCATCTGGGACTCCGTGGCAGGTCGTCTCGTCTTGTCTCGGGATCGGTTCGGCATCTGCCCGCTGCACTTTTGCGAGCATGGCGGGCGGCTTTACTTCGCCAGCGAGGTGAAGGCCATTTTCGCGGCCGATGCGGATATACCCCGCGCCTTCGATCCAGCCGGCATCGATCAGACTTTCACACTCTGGACTGTCGCACCGCCACAAGGCGTGTTTGGAGGAGTAAGCGAACTCACGCCGGGGCATGTCCGCATTTATGACAGCGGCGTCGTCCGGGAGCGGGCTTTTTGGAAGCCTGACTATCCAGAGGTTGACGGACCCGGCGATGATGAATTCACCGGCTCGCTTGATGACGCGGTGGAGGAAGTGCGCAGCGCCCTGGAAGCCGCGACGGCGCTCAGGATAGTACGCGCCGACGTGCCGGTCGGCTGCTATTTGTCCGGCGGGCTCGACAGCTCGCTGGTCGCCACGCTGGGGAGACGCTTCGCGGGCGAGCGCTTCCAGACCTTCTCGCTGCGTTTTGCCGACGCCGAGTATGATGAGACGCATTTCCAGCGCCTGGTTGCCGGCGTGGCCGGCAGTGACCATCATGAGGTGGTTGTTTCGCGCAGCGATATCGCTGGCATCTTCCCTGAGGTGATCTACCACACCGAGCGGCCAATCCTCAGGACCGCGCCGGCGCCGCTGTTCCTGCTCTCGAGACTGGTGCGCCAGCATGGCATCAAGGTCGTGCTGACCGGCGAAGGGGCCGACGAAATGTTCGCCGGCTACGATTTGTTCCGCGAAGGCAAGGTCCGCCGCTTCTGGGGACGCCAGCCCGCCTCGACGCGACGCTCGCGGCTGCTGGAGCGCCTCTATCCCTATCTCAGCCGCTCGCCGGTACAGCAGCAGGCGATGGCACGCCAGTTCTTCGGGCGCGACATCCACGCCTGTGACGCGCCTGGTTTTGCGCATGGCACGCGCTGGCGAACCACAAGCGCCATCAAGCGGCTGTTTTCGGCAGACATGCGCGCCCAAACGGAGCGCCATAACGCCGTGTCCGAGCTGCTTGCCCGCCTGCCGCCGGAGTTTTCGCGATGGGGCTCTCTTGCGCAGGACCAGTATATCGAGATTCAGACGCTGATGTCGGGATACCTGCTTTCCTCACAAGGGGACAGAATGCTGATGGCTCATTCCGTCGAGGGGCGCTTCCCGTTCCTCGATCATGAACTCGTGAGACTCGCGAATTCGCTTCCGGCCGCCTACAAGCTGCGCGTGCTCGATGAAAAGCATGTGCTGAAGCGCGTAGCGCAACCGATCGTGCCGTCGGAAATCGTCACCCGCAAGAAGCAGCCTTACCGGGCTCCCAACGCGCTTTGCTTTGTCGCAGATGGCGCTCCGGCCTACATTCGCGAAGCACTTTCGGAGGCGGCGCTGCGCGAAGCGAACGTCTTCGATCCCAAGTCGGTTACCCGGCTCTTGAGCAAGTGCCAGGCCAGCGCCGGCGGCGGCGACCTGTCCAACTCCGACAATATGGCGCTGGTCGGAGTGCTGTCGACGCAGCTTCTCCATCGGCAATTTATCGCGAGCCGTCCAAGTGGGGCCCGCACGCTCAAGCTCAGCATCGATATCGACCGCGAACACCGCGAAGAGGTGCTCGCATGATGCATGGCGCCGTACCGCTCCTGCACGACTATCTCACCCACTCTGCCAGCCGGCTCGGCGAGAAGGTGGCCCTGGTGTGCGGCAATCAACGCGTCACTTATGGCGATCTCGATATGCGTTCGAACGCCATAGCGCACCATTTGACCGATGCCGGAATTGCGCGTGGCGATCGCGTGGTGGTCTTCGCCGACAACACTGTCGAGGCCGTCGTTGCGTTCTGGGCGGTGCTCAAGGCCAACGCCGTGGTGTGCATCGTCAATCCGCTCACCAAAAGCGACAAGCTTGATTATCTGCTCAACGATTGCCGCCCGACGGCACTGATCACCGACAAACACCTGCACTCGATTTTCAGCGAGCCGGCGCGGAATTGCCCATCGTTGCGCCGCATGATCGTCTCCGGGCCGATCGAACACAGCGACCTGCAAGAATTGCCGCATGCTGTGCGCTGGGACGCCGCGGTCGCGGCAGCCCGCAGCACGCCGCCCTGGCGCCGCTGCATCGACATCGATCTCGCTGCGATCATTTATACGTCCGGCTCGACGGGCGAGCCCAAGGGCGTGATGCTGACGCATCGAAACATGATCGCCGCGTGCGCCTCGATTTCCTCATACCTGGCGCTTGCCGAAGACGAGGTGATCCTCAATGTCCTGCCGCTCGCCTTCGACTACGGTCTTTACCAGATGATCATGGCATTCGGCGCGGGCGCCCGGCTGGTGCTTGAGCGCTCATTCGCCTTCCCGGCGCAGATCCTTGGGCTGATCAAGCAAGAAAGGGTGACGGGTTTTCCCGGCGTACCGACCATCTTCGCCGCACTCGGGGAGCTCAGGTCTCTCAGGGATCAGGATTTTTCGAGTATTCGCTACGTCACGAACACTGCGGCCGCCCTGCCGCTCAAGCACATTCTCCTGCTGCAGGAACTGTTTTCTGGCGCCCGCATCTATTCGATGTACGGCCTTACCGAATGCAAGCGCTGCACCTACCTGCCGCCGGAGGATCTGGAGCGAAAGCCGTCGAGCGTCGGGATCGCCATCCCCAATACGGAAATGTGGATTGTCGACGAGCATGACAGGCGGGTCGGCCCCGGCATCGTTGGTCAGCTCGTCATCCGCGGAGCGACGGTGATGAAGGGCTATTGGGGCAAACCGGAGGCGACAGCCAGGAAGCTCAAGCCCGGCCCGCTGCCGGGTGAGCAGGTCCTATACACCGGCGACTACTGCCGGATGGACGCCGAGGGCTACCTCTACTTCGTCGGTCGCGGCGACGAGATCATAAAATCGCGCGGAGAGAAGATAGCGCCGAAGGAGGTGGAAAACGTGTTGATGAACATTGCGGGCGTACGGGAAGCCGCGGTCATCGGCGTTCCGGACGAACTGCTCGGGCAAGCAGTGAAGGCATTTGTCGTGATGGAGCAGGGAAGCATGATCGGTGAAAAGCAGTTGCAGAAAGAGTGCCAGAGACGGCTGGAAAACTTCATGGTTCCGAAGTCCATCGTCATCGTACCCAGTCTGCCGATGACCGACACGGGTAAGCTCAAAAAAACGGCCCTGTCATGAGTCGGTACCAGGGCGAAGTTGATCAGCATTCATCTTTTGTACCGGAGGCGAAATAAATGTTATCTACCAAGGATAGAACCGATACCTGCAGCGAACAAATTCGCGCTTTCCTAGCCTCGAATTTCTATATAGCCGATCCCGAGAGCCTGGAGAGCGACACCTCGCTCCTCGACCAGGGCATCGTGGACTCGACGGGTGTGCTCGAGGTTATCGGCTTCATCGAGGAGACCTTCGGCATCACGGTCGAAGACAGCGAGCTGCTGCCGGAGAATCTCGATTCCATCGAGGGAATTGCGCAATACGTCATGCGCAAGAGAAACTGACGCAAGAGAAACTGATTTCCGAAATCTCGCGCAACTCTGTTTCAACTTCCCGGCCGTTTCTAGCCGCGACAGCGCGTCTACCTGCCGCGGCTGCGATGCTTACGCCTGCGCCCTCGTATGTCCCACAACCACCCTGACCTCACCGGCCTGGTTGGTGACTGCCCGGATACTCTCATAGGCCTTGGAACGCTCGAGCAAACTCATGACCTGCCGATCCTGGCCAAGCCCCACTTCGAAAAGCAGGATGCCTCCGCGCCGCAAATAGCGCGGCGCCTCCTTGAGCACCCGCATGTGGATGCTCAGGCCGTAGGGGCCGGCTGCGAATGCTTCACGCGGCTCGAGCTCGACCAGATGCGAACGGTCGCCCTCGAGCCGTTTTTCCGAAATGTAGGGCGGGTTGCAAACGATCACGTCGATCGTGCCGTCGAGCTCCAAGCCTGAGAAGGCGCTGAACAAGTCGCCCTGAAGCACCGTTACCCGGTCCTCGATTTTAAGATGGGTGACGTTGCGGCGCGCGACCTCCACGCATCCGTCGGTAAGATCGCTTGCCCACACGCGCGCGGTGGGAGCGTGGTGCGCGATGGCGCACGCCAGATTGCCCGCCCCACAGCACATGTCGACAACGCGAGGCACCGGCAGGTTCAGTTGGCTCAGGACATCGAGAGCGGCCTTGCCGAGCAGTTCCGTTTCCGGCCGAGGAACAAGCGCACCGGGCGAGACCAGCAACTGCAATCCCATGAAGGTGCTGCGCCCCCTGCCGTAGGCATCGGCAACATTGATCTCTTCGCTCACGACACTCGCCTCCCCGATTTAGCCGGCGTTGGTGGCCGACGTACCGATGAAGTGTATCTCAAAACCGTTTAACTCTCGATCGACAAAATCAAAACCCATCCGTCGCCAGACGCTTTGAAGCCTTGATGCTACAAAGATGATCATAAGCTTCTGCCGGGTGTCATGATTAGGAATATCTCCTTACCTGACCCGGTTATCCCCAGCCTGGCGAGCCAGTTGCCGAATTCTCAGCCTGGCGTCACGATTTTGCTACATTTTAATCAAAGAAGGCACGTATGTAAGCAATTCGTAATGTTCAGCAGCGGGGCGGGGCTGCTGCTTCCCGGAAGGTTAAAGTTTGTCCCTCATCGAAAGAATCGACGAGATTGCGCGGCAATTTCGCGTCAACGAGCGCACATCATGAAGTCGACCAAAGGGCGCTCGCTCGATCTCCGCTCCGCAATGTTCGGCTGTGTGCACGGCCTCGTCGGCGTAGGCGTTTTCTCGGCATTGATAAATATCCTCGCCTTGACCGGCTCCGTCTACATGCTCCAGGTCTATGACCGCGTGCTGCCTTCGCAGAGCGTGCCGACTCTTATCGGATTTACAGTCGGGATGCTGGGACTTTACGCGGCCTATGGGCTCCTCGATTTCGTGAGGCTTCGCCTGTTGGTCCGCATCGGCAGCCGCCTGCATAGAAATCTGCAGCAAAAAGCGTTCGCAGCCTCGCTTTCCCTGCCCCTCGTCGCCGGGCCGGATGCGAACCGGGTACACCCGCTTCGTGATCTGGACCAGCTACGTGGCTTTCTTTCCGGGCTCGGGCCGACAGTCTTGTTCGACGCTCCCTGGATACCATTTTATATGGTGGTCATCTATCTGCTGCACCCCGCGCTTGGCGTGCTGGCAACGCTCGGCGCATGTGCCGTTGTGTTTTTGACGGTGGTTGCCGAGATCATCGGCCGCAAACCAGCGGCTCGTGCATCTGAGACACTCGTAGCGCAGCGGCTTCTGGCCGACTCCGGCCGCCGCAACGCAGAGGTTGTTCAGGCGATGGGCCTTTCCGCCCCGCTTAGCCGGCGCTGGAACGAGGTCAGTCATCTTTATCTGAAGAACCAGGAACGGCTCTCCGACGTCGTCGGCGCAGCAAGCTCACTGTCGAAGACGCTCCGAATGGCCCTGCAATCATGTGTGCTGGGGCTTGGTGCCTACCTTGTGATCGGCGGCGAGGCCTCGCCCGGCGTGATCATTGCATCGTCCATATTGCTGGGCCGCTCGCTGGCACCGGTCGATGTGGCGATCGCAAACTGGAGAGGGTTTCTGGCAACCCGCAAAAGCTATTCCGAGCTGGCGGCAGCCCTGGATGCTTTTGATAGCCAGCAAGAGCCAATGGAACTGCCCGGCCCGAAGGCTGAGCTTGCGGTCGAGGAATTGACCGTCGCGCCACCAAGCCTGCAGAAGCCCACCATCTTCAATGTAAGCTTCCGCTTGGCGAGAGGCGCAGGGTTGGCGGTCGTCGGCCCGAGCGGCTCCGGCAAGACCACGCTCGTGCGCGCTTTGGTCGGCGCATGGAAGCCGCTTCGTGGCACGGTAAGATTGGACGGCGCCTCGCTCGATCAGTGGAACTCAGAACTGCTCGGCATTCATATTGGCTACCTGCCGCAGGACGTTGAGCTGTTCGACGGGACGATCGCCGACAACATTTCGAGGTTCGGCGGTAAAAGCGACGCAAAAGGCGTGCTGGCAGCTGCCAAGGCTGCGGGCGTGGACAAGATGATCATGCGTCTTCCGCAGGGTTTTCAAACACGCATCGGAGAAGGCGGCGCGGCCCTTTCGGCTGGGCAGAGGCAGCTCGTCGGGCTTGCCAGGGCACTTTACGGCGATCCATTCCTCGTCGTTCTTGACGAACCAAATTCCAATCTGGATGCAGACGGTGATGCTGCTTTGGCCGGCGCAATCCTGGCAGTGCGTCGGCGCGGCGGTATCGTGATCGTCGTTGCGCATCGCCCCTCCGCTCTCGTCAACATCGATCAGGTACTCGTCCTGTCGAACGGGATGCTCCATTCGTTCGGCTCGCGCGAAGACGTTCTGGCAAATGTGGTCCGGCCCTTCCCGCGCCCGGACAAGCCAAACATTGTCGTTCCGCTGCAGCACGGTGCAAGCGGGCATGCGTGAGGTATTGCTTAGTGTCTAACGTGACCATGTCGTCATATGCTGCGGTTGGCGGCGAAGGCCCGCCGACCGGGCAGAAGCCGCAGCCGGATGGGATTCGAGCCAATCTACCCTGGGGTACTCTGGTCCGGAGCCTAGCAGCACATTGTCGTTCTGCCGCACAAGGGTGCAGCCGGGCATATGCGAGGTATCGCTCTGCTGTTGCCGTGTCATACGTCGCAGCCGGTGGCGAAGGCCGTTCGTTGGAGACGAAGCCAGAGCCGGATGGCATCCGGGCCAATCTGCTCTTGGGCCTGGCAACCAGCTTGCTGTTGATCTTTGGCGGAGGGCTCTGGTTGGGATTGACCAAGATTGCCGGCGCGGTGATTGCGCCCGCAACCGTGGTGGTCGAAAGCAACATTAAAAAAGTCCAGCATCAAACCGGCGGCACCATCGGCGGAATCTTCGCTCAGGACGGCGATCATGTGAAGGCCGGCGATGTGTTGGTCAGGCTGGACAACACATTGACCCGAGCAAACCTGCAGATAGTCACCGAGGACCTCAATCGCGCCACCATTCGTCTGGCCCGACTGGAGGCCGAGCGCCAGGGTCTGCCGGAAATGCAGACCCCGCCCGACCTTCGCGCTCAAATGGGCGACCCGCAAGTGGCGGCACTTGTCAGTGGCGAGCGTGCCTTGTTTGAAAGCCGTGCTGCGGCGCTGGCTGGCCAGAAGGCACAATTACAAAGCCGCGCGAAGCAGCTGGAACGTCAGATCGATGGCCTCAAATCGCAGCAGTCTGCAACGGACGAGTCTCTGGATCTGCTGACCAAGAACCTTGCGGATGTCGAATCTCTCTACGCAAAGAAGTTGGTGTCCAAGGAGAGGTTGAGCAATGTCAGCCTGGACAAGACCCGGGCTCGCGGCGAATCGGGACGCCTTGTCGCAGCGATAGCAGAGGTCCAAGCTCACATCAGTGAAACGGACCTGCAGGTGCTTCAGCTCGACGAACAAATGCGGAGCGACGTGACCAACGAACTTCGCGAAACGGAAGCCAAGCAGACCGAGCTCAGTGAGCGCAAGGTGGTGGCCGAAGACGAACTCAGCAGGACAGACATTCGTGCCCCGCAATCGGGCACAGTACAAGAATCCTCGGTCCATACCGTAGGAGGCGTGATTGGCGCGGGAGAGGTGCTCATGATGATTGTGCCCGATTCCGACAACCTTGTCGTCGACGCTTCCATTCCTCCGTCGCGTATCGACGAGATTCATCCCGGACAGCAGGTGTCGATCCGCTTTCCAGCGTTCGACGCCGGCACCACACCTGCTTGCGAAGGCTCGGTCAAGCGCGTCTCAGCGGATCTGATCAAGGATCAGCAACGCCAGCTTTCCTTTTTTTCGGCGCGTATCGACGTCGAGAATGAAGCGACGTGCCTGACAGGAGAGAAAATCCTCAAACCGGGCATGCCCGCCGAAGTCCACATAAGAACCGACGAGCGCAGTGTCTGGTCCTACTTGATGAAGCCCCTCACCGACCAGTTTTCCAGAGCTTTCAGGCAGTGAAGCGGTTGCCACACTCAACCGACAGTGCGGCGGCCGATTGGATCGGGGCGCAGCCGATCTATCGGGTCGCCGCATTTTCGAGAGCGCTGCTGAATCTGACCTCGATCGTGTCTCCCGGCATGACCTCGGTGTCTTCTTGGGCAAGCTGTTTTCGCCATTCTTCGCCGACCTTGCGAATGATCGTGACCTCGGCCTGGATCGTTTCGCCGGCAACCGGCAACGGCAGAGCGGCCGCTCCCGTGGGCTGCAACTTCTGGCTGGCGGCGCGAAGTCTTGCGCCAACGTCGGCAAGACGCACGTTGGTATCCTTCAACTCAGTCAGCAGACCCATTCTTCTTTGGTTGACATTGCGTTCGTGCTGTCTGGTAAAATCGTCCTGCTGACGTCGTGCTCTCATAAGCTCAACCGACGTTTCGAGTGCCCGGCTGGAAGAAAGAACCAAAGCGCGCCGGACATCGGCAAGCCGGGTATTGGTTAGATTTCCGGACTCAAACGCTTTCCTTACGCGCGCCAGCTCGTCTTCGTCCGCCTTCACTCCATCCGCTTCGGCCTGCTCGCGCTTGAGCAGGGTCTCGGTTTGTGCAGCAGCATCCTTGCCACTTTTTTCGAGAAAGCCCTGCTCTTGCCGGAAGTTGTCCAACGAGAGCTTCAGCCCTTCCGCTTCAGCCTGCGCGATCGCCGACGCAAAACTTGCCGGCAAGGGAGATCCTTGTGGTGGCTGCATGTCGAAAGTCGGTTTGTCCTGAAGTTCGGCGCGGATGCGGGCGCTATGAAAATAATCTCTCGTATATTCCCCCCAAAGCGACTCGTAATCGCGCCGCAGATCCACCGGATCCGGGCCAACCTGGTTTGCCCGGGACCGCAAAAGGCTGAAACCGCCTGACACGGCAATCGCCTGCCGCACGGTCATCAGCGGGCGGTAGGCCTGCTGTCCGGGAGTGAGCACGTCGCCGGTCACATAGATCGGCCTGTACTCCGCAACCACGGCGGTCACGTCTGTCGGCTTGATGACGATCATTTGCTCCCGCCCATCAGGCAGACGCTGGTGGAATATCTTGGTCGGCAAGATCGTCTGCATGCGCGTTTGCAGTTCAGCCGGAGTTAAGCCCCCCACCGAAACCATCCCGACTTCGGGAAGCGCGATCGTGCCGTCCATCTGGACCACCGCACGTTGCGTTCGCTCCGGGATGGAGGCAATTCCAATCTCGACGGTGTCGCCGGCAGAAAGTCGATAGGCGACCCGCGGTTCCGCTGCAGCAGCCGTATTCATGGCAGCCAGCATACCGAACACGACAAGAAGCATTCGATCAACGAGGACCATTGGCGGCAATCTCCTTCTGGTTCGACCGCGGCTCTTCCGGCCAATCGAGACGGGTGACGAATTCGTAGACCGGCCCGCCAGGCACGCCCCAGTTGCTCGACCAGATTACCTGTGAGCCGTCGGGGGATGGCGAGGCATGGGTCTCGCTCCAGTAATCGGACGGGACGTTGTGAGTTTGCGTGACGCGTCGAACCTCCCCGCTGCCGTCGAGGCGAAGCGCGATCACCTCTCGCGCATATGGCGCCCAGTCGGGATTGGCAGATATCTCTTCCGGCTTGCCGCCATAGCTTACGAACACCCAACCGCGCCTGTCCAATGCCCGCAGGGATGCATGCTCGGCTTCGCCAAACTTCATAAGTGAGGTGACCTTTCCGTCGGCCAGCCTCCTTTTGATGACGTGATATTTGTCAGGGTCGGACTTGCTGATGCCCACGAAAACTTCGCTGCCATCTTTATCCACCGTCATATCGCCATGGCCGGGGCGATGATGGTCAGTCCACCTCTGCCGCAACGTCCCGTCGACGGAGAAAATAGCCCGCTGCTCTGTGTCCTCGTTCACATTCTGAAAGCACAGGATGTTCGCACCGAGCGGGGAGATCGAGCAGGCGCTGACGGTTCCGGCAAGCTGAGCAAGATCGATGTCCGGAAATTTCCGGCGCTGCTTGAGATCATAGGCAAATACAACCATCGCGCCATCCCCACGGATTGCGCGCACTGCTATGCGATCGCCGTCACGGCTGGGATTGCCTTTGGACGGCCCGAACTGAAGATCACGATAATTCGGTGAAACGAACAGGACGTCTTCGCGATTGGTCCGCGGCGCCCAGGTCGAAATTTTCCGGTCCTGAACGCAGATCATCAGATCGGCATTTTGCGGATGCCATTCGCATTCAGCCGATCGAGCACGACGGAAGAGCGGGACATAGGTCTGCCCGTCGAAAAAGCACATGCCATTGCAGCCGTTGGTGATGACGAGGAGAGTCTGGTCCGAATTCCAGGCCTGGGCGCTGGAATAACGGTGGCTGCAGAATTTTTTCTCGCATACGACTCCATTCCCAAGGGCCCCAGGCTTGGTAATGCGCATGAAAATTGTCCCGAAGGCTGGGTCGGTCGCGGGTTGGAGATAATCGGGCAAGTCCATCGTCACTGGCGCAACAAATTGTCTCGACGCGCTGCTTTGCCGACTGCCTGCCACGGTCAAATCCAACGACAAGGCAGCCGCAATCAACAGAGCCAATCCTCCCGGGCGAAAGCTCATGTCATGTAGCCCATCTCGTGTCGCACCCGGCCTTCGCTGAGGCGCCCTTGCCACCATCCGATGGTCCGCTCCAGGCCTTCGCGCAGGCTGGTCTGGGCACGCCATCCAGTCTTGCTTTCGAGGAGCGAAGAATCGGCCAGCAAGGCACGCACCTCGGAATTCTGCGGCCGCAGGCGGCGCTCGTCCCGGTGGATTGGTTTCTTGCAGCCACTCAACTCGATCACCAGATCCAATATGTCCGAGATCGTCACGGCGCGCTGGCTTCCGGCATTGTAGGCATGGCCAAATTCGAGCTCGGCGGAACCTGCGGTCAAAAACGCCGCCGCGGTGTCTTCCACGAAAGTAAGATCGCGGATCGGGCTTGTGTCTCCCACCATGATCGCCGGGCATTTCTTGTCGAGAGCCTGGCGTATAATGGTCGGTACTATGGCCCGCTCACTCTGGCGCGGGCCGTACGTATTGAAGGGCCGCATGATAACCACAGGGATGTCGAACGATCTGGCGTAGGACTCCGCCATCATGTCCGCGCCGATCTTGGATGCCGAATATGGTGACTGTCCCTGCAACGGGTGCGATTCGCTGATAGGCATTGTCAGCGCGGTGCCATAAACCTCGCTTGTCGAGGTGTGCACCACACGCTCCGTATCCCATTGGCGCGCCGCTTCGAGGACGTTGACCGTGCCCAGGATGTTCGTTTCTACATAGGACTGGGCCGCGGCGTACGAATATGGGATAGCTATCAGTGCGGCGAGATGAAACACGACCGCCTGGCCACGCACGATCCGGTTAAGGAAGGCGCTGTCACGAACATCGCCGCGGATGAGGTTCAACTGGCTTCGAATGGTGTCCGGCAAATCGTCCAGCCAGCCGTGGCTGTCGAAGGAATTGTAGAGAGCCAGCGCAGTGACGTCCGCGCCGCTACGGACGAGTGCTTCGGTGAGATGCGACCCGATGAATCCGTCGGCACCGGTAACCAGAACTTTCCTGCCCTTGTATGCCATGACCCAAGCGTTCCCCCTATGACGTGAGGCACTGACTTTGCAAATCCACGAGAGCGCGGGTTTTCCACCTGCTCTCAAGTTCCGATCGGCGACGGCGAAACCACGCCAAGCACCGCCAGCAAGCCGCGCACCATCCACACAACATCGGAGCCGATCGTGCGCTGCGGATAATAGGAAAGGTCGAGCCTGGCTTTGGCAGGAAACAGAACCTGGCGATAGAACAGTAGCGGGTCCATCGATCGCGGATAGAAACGGGCTTCATGCCGGAAGAGAACCTGGGCTGGACCCAGCAAGCCTGGCTTGTATTGTAAAATGTCTTCGAAGCCCCCGCGAAAACAATCGGCGAAGGCAAGGCTCTCCGGGCGTGGCCCGATGATTGCCATCTCGCCTCTGAAGACGTTCCAAAGCTGTGGCAGTTCGTCGAACTTGGTGACCGCGAGGAACCGTCCTATCGGCGTCATGCGGCTGTCATCGGCCATGGTCAGAGCCAAGCCACCGGGATCACATTGCACGCTGAACTTGCGAAACTTGTACATGCGGAATGGGCGAGCACCGGCCCCGACGCGGGTCTGTGTGAAGAAGATGGGCCGACCGCCTTCCAGCAGCAGCGCCACGGCAATCAGCAGCATCAGCGGGGCGAAGACGATCGCCGCGGCTGCAGCAATGACGAGATCGATTGCTCGTCTCGCAGACCCATGGGCGGCGCTCGAGCCGTTAGGCCTGTGAATGGCTAGGTCCAGGGCATTCATGCGGCCGTTCCTGTCTGAGCGCAGTTATTGACCGCCGCGGCAAGAGCGACCACCACCGTTTCGACCAAAGGTGCGGTGATCTGCGGATGCAGCGGTACAGTCAGTTCGCGCTGCGCGAAATCTTCAGTGCGCGGTAAGTGAGTACCGGGAATGAGCTCACGATAGAGCGTCATCTGGTGCACCGGCGGGTAGTGGATAGTGGTTTGTATCCCTTGCCCGCGCAGTGCGTCGATGACGTCTTGCCTGTCGGCGTAACGTGGCAAAAGGATAGGCATGATGTGGTAGGCCGACGTCCGCGGCTCGTGGAACGGGATGGTCACGGCTGGGCAATGCTTCGCTATGAGACGGCGATACAGCATGACCAGGATACGCCTGATCTCATTCCACTCCTGCAGATTTTGCAGCTGGACCAGTCCGATCGCAGCCCGCAATTCATCCATGCGATAGTTGAATCCGAGCATGGTGACATCATACTGAGGGGTGCGGCTGTTCAGCCTTTGACGTGTCCCGGTGGTCATCCCATGTCCACGCGCCTGGCGGATTGTCTCGAGCAGACCGGCATCCCTGGCGATCACAGCCCCGCCTTCCGCCGTGGTCATGTTCTTGTTGCCGTAGAAGCTGAAGGCGGCCGCGGCACCAAATGTCCCCACCTCCTTCAAGCCCGGCGCATGCGCGGCGTCCTCGACGATGTGCAGCCCCCGGGCACGGGCGAACCTCTGCCATTGTTCCCGATCGGCGAGGTAGCCGGCGAAATGAACGAGAATGATTGCCTTGGTGCGGGCCGTGCATTTCGCTTCGGCTTCCACGATCGACATCAGCGGCACGTCGGCTGACTCGATGTCGACGAAAACCGGCGTCGCACCGACATAGAGGACCGCATTTGCGGTCGCCACGAACGTCAAGGATGGCACCAGCACCTCGTCGCCCGGTCCGATGCCAAGTGCGTGCAAAATGAGATGAAGCGCTGCGGTGCAAGAACTGACCGCGACGCAATCCTCCGCATCATGAACGTCGGCAAAAGCTTGTTCGAAGGCTCGTACCTGCTCCCCCATGGTCAGCCAGCCGCTGTCGATGACCCTGGTCAAAGCAGTCTTCTCCGGCACACCCAAGATCGGGGCACTGACCAAGAGCATCACAACCTCCTAGACTGATAACTGTGGCAACCGGGCTCGTGACTTCATCATCATCATGCAGCCGTCGCGGTGACCTCGATCGAGGCCGACTGGTCTTCCCAGGAAATGGTCTGTGCGTTCTGAAAATCGTCGACGCGCCCGATATCGAGCCAGAGACCCTCATGTTTGTACACGTGCACGGTTGTGCCGTTCTGCATCATCTGCAGCATCAGGTCGTCGAACCCAAAGGGTATGCCGGATGGGATAAACTGCAGAACATCCGGGTTCATGCAGTAAATTCCCATGCTGACCAGATGCGAAAGCGTCGGCTTCTCGCGAAAGACCTGCACGGTATTGTCGACTTCGTCGATGACGCCGAAATCCATCTTGATCAGGCGACAGGCTGTTGCGATTGTCACTGGATCGGTGTGCTTACGGTGCGCTGCTACAAATCGACTGAGGCTTAGATCCGTGAGGACATCGCCATTGAGAACGATGAATGGCTCCGTCAGTTCATCCCTGATCAAAGACAGTGGCCCGATGGTGCCAAGCGGCTCCATCTCCTGCGTATATCGAATTTTCAGGTTCCACTGCGAGCCATCTCCACACACGGTGCGGATCAAGTGGCCGAGATACCCGGTTGTAATATAAACTTCCTGAATGCCGTTGCGTCGCAACCATTTCAGAAGCATCTCGAGAACCGGCCGTGCG
This sequence comes from Mesorhizobium sp. M0898, assembly GCF_040319695.1. Taxonomy (NCBI): domain Bacteria; kingdom Pseudomonadati; phylum Pseudomonadota; class Alphaproteobacteria; order Hyphomicrobiales; family Phyllobacteriaceae; genus Mesorhizobium; species Mesorhizobium sp. M0898. Next base: position 76,574 of record NZ_JAMYOE010000028.1, read on the forward strand.
CCGATCGGCATGAGCGGCTTCGGCAAGACCGAAGTGAAGGGGCGGAGGCGTGTTCCCATTCCTCCACATTGAATAACCGCTTTCATCCTGGTCCTCCCTTGTTCATTCGGCCTGAACGCCATCGTCACGGGCCGGCTATCCTGCCCTGGTCAGCACCCGGGAAACGCGTTCTTGTCCCCTCAGAAGAACCGGTGAGATTTCCCGTAGAAGACCGGTGAGATTACTCCACTGTCCCCTGATCCGGACATTGCATCTGGATGGTATGTGGCCGTCAGGGTGGATGTCGTCGTGCATTCGAATGGTAACAATTCAGCCGTTTTGCTGTTCTATATCTTTAGGCCTATAGCACTGCTGAACGACCGGCCGGTCTGTCAGCTGTCCAAAAGGTCAGAACGTATGTTCGACGACGTTCGGCGGGTTTCGCTCACAAGGGGCAAAAAAAGAGGAGCGTTTCCCGTCATTTAAGATTATATTAGAAATCTGGCGTTTGCGGTGTTGGGGGTGCCGCAGCGTCGGCTGGATGAATCGACGAGTGGATGGCCACGATTTTCAGGCCATTACCGTTCAATCCATTCAGATAGGCGTTGGGGTAGTTCAATGTATCGAATCGTCATCGCCGACGATCACGGCTTGTATCGTCGCGGCTTGCGATTGGCACTGACCGCAGGCATTCCAGGTGTGGAGATCTTTGAAGCGTCCTGTTTCGACGCGGTGCTCAGTTTGCTGGCGGAGCAGTCGTTCGTGGATCTTGCGATCCTGGATCTGAATATGCCGGGCCTGTTCAATCAAGAAGTGCTCGGCGGGATCCTGTCTGCCTATCCGGACACGCGATTTGCGATCGTTTCCGGAAACGATTCACGCTCGGAAATACTCACAGCTCTGTCGATCGGGCTTCACGGCTACATCGTAAAATCGCAGACGGACGAAGAGGTTGTTTTGGCCGTCAATGAAATCCTCTCCGGCCGCATCTATGTTCCTGCACTTCTGTCACGCCCGGGAGCGACGCAAACAACCCACGCGCATACCCATTCCGACGACAAAGGCCCACAGAGGCGTACCGCTGGCGTCAACCTTGGCAGGCTGACTTCGAGGCAAAAGGAAGTCCTCAAGCTGATGGCGGAAGGCTATTCAAACAAGGAAATTGCGCGCGATCTGGAAATCGCGGAGGCGACCACGAAAATCCACGCTGCTGCGGTTCTGCGTGAATTGGGGGTACGCAATCGGACCGAGGCTGCCGTTATGCTGAAGACTTGGCTTTCGAGACATGCCAGCTAGAGCGCCGCGCGTCCTTTTGGACGTGCAAACGGCGTCGCAAGACTCCTCATGCATTTTACTGCATATCCCAAAGCCGCGGCGCAGCTTTGGGCCGACGACATTCTTGGAAGGAACCCTGCGCATCTCAAAGGCCGCTCAGCGCGACCCGCCTTTAGATATCTGCTTTCCGATTGGAGCACTGCACTACAATCCGATTTCCTTGCGTGACAGCCGCAGCGAATACCGTAACCCTTGGTCCGATATTTCCAGCCTGGGAGAGTGACCGACAAGCGGCGCTCCATCCACTCCGATTATCATGGAACCGAAGCCATGACGGACTACGCTCGAGGTCCGCCGCCGCCCCGATTCCACCCACTCGAACCCGATCTCGCTGCCTGTGTCTTCAGGTGCGAACGTCCAGCTTACGTCGATCCGGCCTTTTGGATCGCCAAGCGCTCCATACTTCATGGAATTGGTGGCAAGCTCGTGAACGATCATCGCAAAACTCTCGGCGGCGCCTCCCGACATCGTCACGGAAGGACCGCCGACCGATATGGCGCGTGTTCCCATATATGGTTGCAATTCTTGCGCAACGAGATCGTTTAGCGTCCCCGATACGCTGCCGTTGCGTGAAAGAAGCAGATGGGTTGCCTCAAGCGCGCGTATCCGGTCGATCAGCATTTCCTTGTATTTGGCAACATTGTTTCCAGGAGCATCGACCATTTTCACGAGCGCCGTGATCACCGCGAAAACGTTGCCGAATCTGTGACGCTGTTCGAGCATAATGCGCTCCCGCTTCTTTGCCGCGGCGCGCAGCAGCGTGGTTTGTCGTCTCTCGCTCAGGTCGGCGGCCACCCCAAGCCGTTGTCCACCATCATCATGTCTTTCCTCCCTTCCGCGCAGGGCAACCCAGCGGATATGTCCGTCCGGTCGGCGGACGCGTATCTCGACATCGTAATTCGTGACCGATGGTGCGGCCTTTCTCGATGCCGCCAGCTTTGGCCAGTCCGCCGGATGAACGACAGCTGACAGCTCCTCCAAACTGCGGCTATTGGCCTGGGCCAGGCCGAGAATGTCCCAGAACGTGTCCGAGCCCGTGACTACCCCGTCTTTAAGGTCTATGCGCCACGTGGCCAAGCGTCCAGCAGACAGAGCGAGGTCCAGCCATTCCTTCTGGGCCCGAAGCGCTTCGTGAACAGCGCGTCGTTCCGAAATATCGTCGACCACCACGAAGATGCTCTCCGAGAGGCCACCCTCGGGCACGGACGAAGAAAGCGTTAGCCTGGCCCAGAATGCCGTACCGTCCTTTCGTGACAGACGCACCTCCGAAACGAACGAAGAAATGTCATTGCCCAGCCTCGCCAGCAATTGCGCCAAGGTATCCCGGTCGTTCGGATGGGCGAGCGTATCAAGCTGTAATTGGGCAAGCTCCTCCTCCCTGTACCCGGTCATCTCACAAAGGCGTCTGTTGGACTGCAGCAACTCACCTTTCTTGTTGGTGTTCGCGAATCCCATGGCAGCACGTTCGAAGGCCCAACGATAGCGGCTTTCGGTCGCCTCGACGGCAGCGAGCCTGGCCTCCGCGACTTCCAGCAACTCACGCAAGTCCTGCCGCAGACGATGGAAGGTCATGGCAATCACGCCACCCGAAACCAGAAGCAGGATTGCGCGTGCCCAGTCTCCACTTGAAATCTGATCGTGTCCTCGTGCCCACAGCCCGACAGCAACCATCAGAATGGTCGCAGCGAGCGCAGGTACGCGGTCTTCGAGATAAGCGATAATAATAATAGCCGGAATAAATTCCAGAAAACTTGCGCCTTGCCCAATATAGGCTGACGATTTTATTTCAAATATCAGTGTGGCAGCTAACACCGATGCAGACGCAATATGAGTTAGCAATCTGCCCGACGGGTTCGAATTCGACCTGCGCGACTGCGAGCTCATGGACACAGACTACAACCTTCTGACTAGCCCGTCGAGACTAGAGCAAAAAACGTACAGCTTAGTACCACTGCCGGATTGCCATACCGCTATCATAGCGCGCATTTTATCGGACGCAGCGGGGCCTAAGAGCTGCCTTAGAACTGTCGGATCATATTAAGTTTTCAAGGTGATGATGAACGTATTATCCGTCAGCGCATAGAAGACTATAATCCAGCTACACATAGAAGACTACATGAATCCCGAATACTTATTTCGGGCGTGTGAAACTTTGGGTTAGGGGTAGAAAATGAATCTGATCGATAGACAGGTCGATGCTTCTTCGAACAATCGGTATATTGTTACGAGGACCAAGTATGATTTTGAAGCGCGGAATACGCGGCCCTCTTCTGGTCACCTTCCCGATCGCGCATCGGATCCATTGGGCGCAAGGTTCGGCGAACCAAAAGGCCGCAGTCTGGAATCCATAACCGGCGTGCTTGATCGCATTGGCTGTGGCTATCTCGTGTTGAATCGCGAAAGAAAAGTAGTCGAGTGGAACGCAGCCGCCCAAACCACGCTTGAGCGCCAGGGCGAAGCGGCCGACACGGCGAGCGGACTTACGGCCGCCCTAAGGCGGCTGATCGCGAATGTTCCGGGCCAATTCCTGCCGGGCTCATTGTCTTGGGTAGTGATCCGCAGCAGGGGCGACCGACCGGTGATACTGAACGAGAACGGCGTTATCGCTCCCGACGGAACAAGCATTGTGGCGCTGCTGGATCGCGACAACAGGTCGGGGCCAAATCCTCGGACGCTGCAAAGAATGTTTGGCTTGACGAGCGCAGAAACGCACCTCGCCTTGCGCTTGGCCCAGGGCGACGCACCTTTGGAGATCGCTCGCAGCTGGCGTCTCAGCCGCACCACGATCCGTTCCCAGCTTGCCTCGCTGTTCGCCAAGACCGAAACAAAACGCCAGGCGGAACTGGTGGCCCTTCTTGGGCGTATTTCGGTCCTGCCGTAAGGGCCGCGCAGTTGTTGGGGTCTAGTTGGCGGCATCCACATGCGACGGGGCTTGGTCGACCGGTGCTGGAGGCCGTTCCAACCTAGCTTGGCAGGTCACGTTGCGCAGCGCGTGGCCGGCGCCTGCTCACCTGTGCCGACGCCGACGCCCCGGCACATAACATCCCGGCACAATTGGCCGGGATCTCGGAATAGGCAATTCGACACTGTCGAGTGACGTCGAAGGGGCAAAAAATTGGATCATGATTTAAACGGTGGTTCCGTTCTTTCTGCGGAAAATATGGAAACCGCCCGATCCCGGTCAGACCGCGCCGTGAAGGAACTCGCCCCGATAGGACCGATCGTCGTCACCGGTGCTGCAGGCTTCATTGGTTTTCACGTCGCCTTGCGGCTTTTGCGTCTGGGTGTCGAAGTCATCGGCGTCGACAATTTCACCCCCTACTACGATCCACGACTCAAGGAAGCGCGGTTTGCACGTCTCTGTGCCGAGCCGGGCTTCACTTCGATGCGAATTGACCTGGCGGATGCCGCCCGCGTTCAGTTGCTGTTTTCAGAATTTCGCCCCTCACACTTTGTCCATCTCGCGGCTCAGGCCGGCGTGCGTCATTCACTTGCTGACCCGCATTGCTATGTGCAATCGAACATAGTGGCGTTTCTCAACGTCCTTGAGGGCTGCCGGCACTTCGGCGCTAGTCATCTCGTCTACGCTTCGTCGAGCTCCGTCTACGGCTCAAATCGAACCACACCGTTTTCTGAGCATCACGGCGCAGACCATCCTGTCAGTCTGTACGCCGCAACCAAGCGTTCAAACGAATTCATGGCGCATTCATACAGTCATTTATTCTGCTTGCCCGTGACCGGACTGCGCTTCTTCACCGTTTATGGCCCCTGGGGCAGGCCCGACATGGCAGTCTACATGTTCACGCGTTTGATTATCGAGGGGAAACCAATCGAAGTAGCCAATGCCGGCCGCGTGTGGCGAGACTTCACCTATATCGACGACGTCGCTGAGGGGGTGGTTCGAGCACTCGCTGCACCGCCGCGACCCGACCCGGGTTGGGATTTTCTTACCGCAGATCCCGCCACAAGTTCTGCACCGTACCGCGTCTATAATATTGGCAACGACCGGCCGGAGGAGATTAACCGGCTGATTTCGCTCATCGAGACCGCCCTTGGCTGCCGGGCGATTCGCGTGGAAGTGCCTCTACCACCGGGCGACGTTCTGGAGACTCGCGCCGACGTGAGTGATCTTCGTAACGCTGTCGGCTTCGCCCCGGCGACAACGCTCGAGGACGGAGTGCAACGCTTTGTCGAATGGTACCGGGACTTTCATGGAACGAACATCGCAGCCAGCACACAGCAACAAACGTTAATGCATGTGTAAGCCCACCGTGTAATCCGCGCCTTGTCGGAGCGACGAATCCACGCGTCGGCCATCCTTGTCGCGGCTGCTGGTCTGGTCAAAAGATCCAGTTGGTACCGCATAACGTGACGACGACATTCCCGAGCATCGATGCCCGCGCGATCCCCGCAGAAATCAGTTCATCGCGGGCAAGTCCAACGAGCGGTCTCAATTTCAGAGCTGCAGTTGTGCCCCGCCCGGAGCACAAAGAATTCGCTACATCGCCGCTCCGCCGAACGATGTCATTCAGATGGATGATGGTGACGTTCAGGCCCCATCGTAAGCTCCGGTCAACCGCATTTTGCCTCCTCGGAATCGCGAGCTCATGTCCCAAAGCTACTTTCTGAGATCCAGGACGGTTCCTACGGTCGAGAAAATAATCACCCGTGTTCCTCCAAGCCCGATCGGCAGTATTCTGCGCGCGGCAGGAGGCGTTTCGGCCATGGCGATTGCCGGTCAGTTGACTCTCGTCGCCGCTATTCCCGTTTTGGCCCGGCTCTATTCCCCGGCAGATTTCGGGATCTTCACGATTTATCTTTCGATCGTAAACATCCTCGGCGCGATCGCAGCACTGCGTTTCGAGGCCTCTCTCTATGGTGTCAAGGACAATGCGCGGGCGTATGTGACTGTTAAGCTCATTCTCCTGGCTGTGTCGGTGACGAGTGTCCTCGCCTTTGCGGCAGGACTGCTGTGGGCGAGCATCGCTCCAGCGCGGGTCGGCCACCTCGCCTGGCTCGTTCCACTTGGGATGGCGGGCGCAGGTCTCGTCGAAGCCATGAACTGCTGGAGCCTGCGCGCAGGCCTGCTACGAGACTTCGCCCTCGGCCGGCTGATCTTGCCGGCGACCATGGCCCTGCTGCAATTGATTTTTGGGCTCGCCCATTTCGGAGGTGAGTCGATGGTACATGCCCATATCCTGAGCCAATTCATTTTTATCGGACTCCTCGGCTCTCGGATTCTGAGCTGGAAGGACTTACACGGCGTCGCCCGAGCGCCGTGGCGTACCGTCTTTGCCGTCGCCAGGCGAGAATACAAGTTTCCGTTATTTGACATTCCCTCAGCTCTCGCGAGTTTCGCCATTATCAATCTTCCCGCAATACTTGTTGGTTCGCTGTTTGGCGCCGCTTTTGCGGGTTACCTGGGAGTGGCAGCGCGGCTGGTGACTGCGCCGGTCACGCTGATCGCCACCCCGCTCAGCAATGTTTTTGTCTCCGAGGCGAACAAAAACAGTGATCGCAGACATCTGCTCGGCACCGCACGCGGCCTCTTGATGCTTTCAGCCTGCCTCACTGCATTGCCAATATTGGCGCTTGGCCTGGCTGCGCCATATATTGTCGTCCCCCTGCTGGGCCCGCCCTGGGTTCCCGCCGCAGACATTATGACCGCGCTGGCGTTCATGGGGGCTGCGCAGGCGTTGGCGACGCCGCTTCAAGATGTCCCAGCTCTCCTGCGCCGGCAGGAGCTACGGCTTCTCGTCGACGGCGCGCGGACGGCGCTGGTGTTTGGTCCGCTTCTTGCCGGTGCTGAGGCAGGTTGGGAACCACTCAAGGTCATTTATCTGATGGCGGCCGGCGGCGGCGTCGGGTTTGCACTGAAAACGGCGGCCTCTCTGTATATTTTGAGCCATGCCATTAAACCAGCGGGAGCTGCCATACCAAAACAAGGTCATCATCTCGAGGGAAAAGCACCATGAAACAATCGCAGCTTGATCAGCTCCAAACGACCGCTGTGGTTGACCAACATCATCGCGCTGATGCTTCGCGACTGCGCCCTTTCATTTCAGTTGCAATCCCAACCTTTCGCCGACCGGACACGATCCGCCGGGCAATGGATAGCATTCTGAGTCAGAATTTTTCCAGTTGGGAGTTGGTCGTCAGCGACGACGAGGGCCGGGACGGACCGACCTGGGCAATCGTGGCCGAGTATGCGCGGACCGAGCCTCGCATCCGAATTGTCGAAAACTGCCGGGGCCGCGGTCAGGTAGAGAATACCAACAATGCCATGCTCGCTTGCGCCGGAAAATGGATCAAGCTGCTCCATGACGATGACTGGCTCGCCCCGGGCGCACTCAAGACCTTTGCCGAGGTTTCCACCAAGCATCCCTCAGCTGCATTCATGACCTGTGCAGCCAATATAATTGAGGACGATCGGATGAAATTCCGATTGCCACCGCAGGGGCGGCAACGAATTTCCGTCTACTCAAGCCAGCAATGCCTGACGGACCTCTATCTGGTCCGCACGACGCGGAGCCTTGGGATCATCCCATCGACGCTTTTGATCAACCGCGACGTCATTCACGCGGGTTGCCTGATGCGCGCCCATAATTCAATCCCAGCTGGAGTCGACCAGCTGTTCTTTGTCGATCTGGCCTGCCACGGAGACATGGTCGCGATAAACGATGGCTTGATCTTCTACGACGCGACGAACCACCCGAGCATCACTACAACCAAGAGTTTCGATGAGGTCGATCAGGTAACGCTTGCCGTCAAAGAGCTTAACTGGAACCTCATCGAGGATCGTAAACATCTTCCCTGCCCTGAGACTCTGTTACGGGCGCTGCGGGTTGCTCGTCTTCCCAGCAGATTCCACCAGCAACCCTGGCGGGCGACGATCCGAGATGCGATGCAAATTCTTCGCCCGTCAGTTATGAAAATAGCGAGCCAGCACATTCTTACTTACGTGTTCGCGATCCGCCCGAGACTGGGTCGATTGCGTAGCCTGAGACGATTTAGCTTCTGAGCATGGCGGCATCGTCGAGCGCGACGGCGGGCGGGCTGGGGCGCATCATATACCGTCGAAGGCGGCTTTCCTTCGGTCTGGCCTTTAGGGGTAAGCGAGATGACCATTTGTCCGGCGTGTGCCAGTGTATCAACCGCGAAATTGTTCGAAGTGACAGCAGATGAGGCCTCTCGACATTTCATCAATCCGCGTCAGGACCCCGACCGCTCTCGAAAATTAACAAGCCACCTGTCGGATCTCTGGGGCAGCAACACATGCGATATCCGCAAATGCGCAGATTGCGGATTCGGTTTTGCAGATCCCTTCGTCGCTGGCGGCGTTGAATTTTATAACTTAGCCTGGGCGTACCCTTCCTATCCGACCATGAAATGGGAATATTCAAGGACTATCGAAGAGCTCGCGGGCCTGAAGACTGGCGGAAAAACTGCCCTCGAAGTGGGGTCTGGGTTCGGATATTTTCTCGATCGCATCAAGAATAAATTCTTCCATGTTTCCGACATCTCTGCGGTCGACTACAACGAAACGGCGAGGTCTGTACTGGCGTCGAAAGGCTTTAAGACCTATTCAGGCGATTTTCGGATGGACAGCTTCGATTCTATGAAAGAGTCCTTCGACTTTATTTTCATGTTTCAAGTCTTCGAGCATATGGACCAAGTGGACGACGTTTTTGCTCGATTGAAATATCTTCTGAAGGCGCAAGGATCTGCCTTTATCGCCGTGCCAAATGAAAACAGAACTTACTACATGGAGTCCCATGGCTCGCTCATAGACATGCCACCAAACCACATCGGCCGATGGACGAAAGAAGCCTTCGATGCCATATGTCAGCGGCACGGCTTGCAATTGAGCAAGTGCGAGCGGGAGCCGTTCAATCTCGCCAAATTCCTGAAACAAGACATCGTCCACAGCTTTTTCCGAAAGGGAGAGAAACCAGGTAGCGTGAGTGAGTTCGTGCGCGCCCTGCCGCGAAGCAAAGCGCAACGGATTGCGCAAGGTTTGACTGCCCTTGCGATTTCACCATCGCGGTTGCCGGCATGGGCATACGCGGTCAGGAATGCATCGACGATGGGGGGGAGCGCACTCTGGGCAAAGATCGACAAAGTCTCGTCACCTGCGCTACGGATTCATCGCCAAGCCAAGCAGCGATGAGCGGGTCCGCGTGAAGGGTGATTTCGACACCACTAGGCGCGCGGTGAACGCCAAGCAGACGAAGGACGGCGTCAGGCGCGTTGCCTCAGATGGGGTCCGGAATTCATGAATGCCCGTCCGGCGGCTCCTGGCCGTAGGTTCCGTTGTGACACTTCGGACCCACGCTCCGGATGGATCTCTCCGCGACAACCCCAGCTACTGCCGGATGGCCCGCGCCCAGCAGCCGATCGGCGCAGCGCCTAGCGCGGTGATTTTCAACCAAGCGGGAAGTGCGCAACAACAAGAGCCGCGCTCGTCATGTCCTCTCCAGCAAGAGGTCAGCGCTGTCCCCGAACCGGTAACCAGCGTGCTTCCTGAGATTAACCTTCGTGAGAACGCTTGCGACGGGGACCGAAGCTGGTGCATCGCCCGCAAGCAGGTCCAGAACGCCTCGCGCGATGCTGCGTCGCGTTTTCGCCCAGCGAACGGCGAAAAGAACCACGTCACCCCAGCCTGTCAGGAGCCTGGCCTCTGGTCCCTCAAGCCCCAGCGGTCCATTTATGATGACGACCCGATAGATCGAGTGCAGTTCATCTTTGAAAGGGGAGCCGTCGACACTGGACAGCAAGGGCAGCAGATCCTCCGACGGTGCGAGCGCCATGAAGTCGATCCCGATCGCCGACATTCCTGCTATCGCATCGTGCAGTGCACAACGGTCACTCACATAGTCTCCGAAAAAATTGTGCGGCTTACGTGCGCTGAATTCCTTCACAAACTCGCCCGTAAGGCGGTGGTCCGTGCGGTCCAGATCAATGAAGAGTACTCGCCCTCCAAGTCTGGTGGCCGCCAAGGCCATGCTCCATGCGAGCTCGGTCTTGCCATCATCCTCACCGCAGGATGTTATCAAGATTATGTTCGAGTAATCCCTTGCCTGTTGGGGCGCCGCGGCGACAAGCAGGGACGTCACGGCGCGGCTGTATCTGCACCCCTGCTGGCCTGAAACCAGCTGCTGCAGTCGCTTCGCGTGCGTTGTGGGAGCCTGGGGTATTAGCCCGAGGCACGGAACCTTGAGCGCTGCTTCAGCTTCGGCCTCTCCGCGCAAAGTGCGATCGAAGCGTTGGCGGACAAGTATGAAAATCCCTCCAATCAGGCCAAACACGACCATGCCAGGCGGAATAAGAAAAATTGGCGAAAGAGTCGTTGGATTGGTAGGGGGCCACGCCGCTGAGAGAAGCCTGACTCCGGGGGATGGACTTGCAATACGCCGCATCAAGTCCTGTTGCCGGGTCAAAAGGTCGTTGTAGCGCTGCGTCAGGATGCTGACCTGCGGCTCGAGAGCACGCAGTCCGGAAAGCCGGCCGGCTGTATCGGCCACAACCGCATCTAGGACATCCTTACGCTTTTGCAGCGCCGCAATCTGGGAGCGATAGATGTTTGCCTCAGCAGCGACGCGGGCGATTTCTTGTTCGATCTCACGATCGATCGCATTTGTGACATTCTCATCTGCCGTGCCGTTGGCCTGGCCTGCCAAGAGATCGGCCAGCAAGGGTGATCCGATGGCTTCGGCTACCGAGGCAACGGGCGCGCCCCCCTTTCGCAAGTCCTGAATGTGTTGGAGTCGGGATTCCGTTGCGGAGAGGTCCGCTTTCGACAAGGAAATTTGCTGAGTGAGTTCGGCTGTCTCCTTGGCAGCATTGTCCGCCGCACCTTGATCGACCGCGCCATGGCTCAACCGATATCTCTCCAGACGATCGGTCGCTTCTGCCAGACTGCTTTGTATAGTCGGCAGCCCGGAGACTATCGAGTCGAGTTCCAGCCTGTCCGACGCTTGGCTTTTCCTTGCCAGATCGCCAATATACACTTCGACGAACGTGTTGGCGATCAGAGCGGCTCGCGCCGGATCGTGATCGGTGAAGCCGACACTGATAACTCTCGATCGCAGCTCCTGGCCGATCCTAATACCTTCACGCAGCACCTTGAGTTCAGCCGCATCTGGCTCCGCCGGCGTGCTTCGCGGCCAAATTTTGGCCAGCAAATCGGCTGGAACCGAGCGCAAATTCAGCGGCTCGACGCCAACAGGCTTCGGAGGATGGTTTCCGGTTCGAGCACCAGCCTGTTTAGCGCCATTGGCAGCATCCGTTTTGCGCAGCGCTGCCACTACGCTTCGCAGGTGGCTTTGCGATGAGAGCATGGTGATATGGTCGTCAATGCTGGAATCCAGCTGATCCTGAGCAGAGATCAAGCCGCCGGCAGGGGCTGCTCTACTAGGTGCGTCGACGATTACCTGCGTGGTGGCCTCGTATAGGGCAGGCCGTGCAAGCCCTCCAAGCGCGGCCAAGACACCGCCTGCGACGACCATGGCCAGGAGGAACCACTTTTTTCTTGAGAGGGTAACGAGGAGCTGATGGAGCGGGGTTTGCGTGTCCATCTGCTCACGCAACGGCCGTTTCATGCGCGGAGTGATTTCGCGCGCAGGCAAGTGCATTTCGGTAACGTGCGGAAGGTGGATGCGGCTAACTATGGACCCTTCCATCTTAATCTCCTGTAAGTTCGGGCACGCGAGAACCCGTTGCTGGCGGCGATGGCCGCCTTGCCTCGTTGTGCCAGGCCTGGAACATCAAAGCCGGCCACAATTCGCGAGAATGGTCGTGCCTGCCATCGACGTGACCGCGCCAGCACGCATCCACCTTCGCAAGGTCGAAAATTCCGTCTCCGGAGATGCGCATATCGGCGACAAGATCGTTTGCCCAACTGAGCAGCGGGCCCCTCAGCCAGACTGCTATAGGAACATCGAAACCTTGCTTTGGCCGCTCGATCAGTCGCTGCGGAACGTACCGGCGCAACAACTGACGAAGGATCCACTTACCTTTGCCATTACGAACCTTGGTATTCGTCGGCAGGCGCCAGGCGAATTCGACAACCCGATGATCGAGTAGCGGGCACCGCCCCTCGAGGCTGTTGGCCATGCTGGCGCGGTCCAGCTTCACCAATATATCGCCGGGCAGGTAGCCGTCCATATCGTCATACAAAAGACGGGACAGCAGCCCATCAAGCCGGTGCTCGACGTGGATTGATGAGGGGGGCTGGTGCAGGCTGAGGTTCTCCGTCGACGATCTCGTCAGTCGCCGAAACAACTCGTCCTCATCGGCTGCAGCGAGTAGCTGAGCGAGGCGATCCAGCCGGTCGCCCCGCAGCGCATGCCGTGCACCCTCCGAAAGCGGCAGCTTCCCGACGAGATCGTGACGGGCTGCACGGGCCAGTAACCCAGTGCCTGCCGCGAGCGCCCGACGCAGTGCCGACGGCAGAGTATGCTGTCGTCGCAGGCGGGCAGCCATGAAGTGGCGGGCGTAGCCGGCGAAGCATTCGTCGCCACCGTCACCCGACAGAGCCACCGTAACGTGCCGGCGGGCGAGCCGCGCCACCAGCAGAGTTGGTATCTGCGATTCGTCAGCGAAAGGCTCGTCCCAGATCTGCGGCAATTCTGGAATGACTTCGCGCGCTACGGCAGCCGAAAGGTGGAGTTCGGTATGGTCGGTGCCCAGATGCCGCGCGACTTCCGCCGCGTGGGGAGCCTCATCGAACCCGCCCTCTCCGAAAGCGATCGTGAACGTGCGCACCGGCTTGTCCGATTGAGCCTGCATCAGGGCTACAACCGTCGAGCTGTCTATTCCGCCCGACAGGAAGGCCCCGAGCGGAACGTCAGCGATCATGCGCTCCCGAACGGCAAGTCGAAGCAGGCCATCCAGTTCAGTGGTAAGTTCTTCGTCACTGCCGACGACCTGCTCCGCCCGCCCTTTGGCGGCGGTTTCGGCTAGCGACCACCAGTATCGAATACGATGCGCTAGCGAGGCGGCACTTCGCGACGCGGCGAAGTCAGCTGCCGTCACCGACAGGACCGAACCCGGCGGTAATTTGAACACGCCTCGCCAGATGCAGCTGTCATCCGGTACCCATCCGTTCGAAAGCATCGCCGCGGCCGCATTGATATCGAGCTCCTGACAAAAACCTGGAAAACGGGTGATCGCCTTCAACTCAGAGGCAAAAACAAGCGCATCACGTGTTGAGGCGACATAAAGCGGCTTTTTGCCCATTCGGTCGCGGGCGAGATGGAGCGTCCTCGTCTTCAGATCCCATAGTCCTAGCGCGAACATGCCGGCGAAGCGTGTGAGTGCTTTTTCGAGGCCCCAATTCTCAATAGCGGCAAGCATGACCTCGGTATCGCTGGTGCCCCTGAAATGACGACCTGTACTTTCCAGTTCGCAGCGCAGATCGCGGAAATTGTATATTTCGCCGTTAAACGTAATGACGTATCTGCCGCTTTCGGAATGCATTGGCTGGCAGCCCGCCTCCGACAGATCAACAATGGCCAAACGCCTGTGACCGAAGGCAAGCCCGGCTTCGCTATGTATCCAGAATGCCTCGCCATCCGGTCCGCGGTGACGAAGCGCGGCCGTCATTTGCTCTATTGCCTTGAGGGGCTTCGTGTCGGCTGAATCGGGGGCAAGAAGAATTCCGGCAATACCACACATGCCATTAACCCGGATTGTTGGAGATTGCAGAAACTGCTTTCGGAGCACCGGCGACAAGGCAGATGGTCAGCGCAAACCACACGATCGGGTGACGGATGATCAGGTGCGGCATTCCGAAAATAGCGATTGACACCACGAGCGCTAACAGCGCGTCGAGCTTCGCACGCCATACCGACACGATGGCGGCGCTGACGATCCAGACCAGCGCCAGAACCGCAATAAGTCCACCTTGAGTGTACAGGTCGAGGATCGTGTTGTGAGCCTCGAAGGGTCGTTCCAGAAATTGCGATTCGAACACTGATGGGCGCTCGAGATGCGGACCTGGACCAAGGCCCAACGACCCGGATTCCGCGCCCTTCTCTATTGCTTCGTCCCAGAGATGCACGCGGAGTGCGGCGGTTTCGGCAGTGGCCTCGCCGCCCTTGTCCTTGGTCAGGCCCTTGGCGAAGTTTTCGAGGACGCTCGCCTCCGTCACGGCGTAGGGGGTTATCGCGATCGCCAACGGAAGGATACCGACGAGCAACAGGAGGACGGCTTGCCGTGAAAAGCTGCCCCTGTTGCCACCGGTCTTGAGCCATGTCCTGATCCGCAGCCCGAGGAACGTCAGGCAAGTCAGGATACTGGTATACAAATAGGTATCGCTCTTTGTCAGCCTCCCGACATAGAAGGTTAGGAACAGGCTGGCGATCCCAAGAAACCTGCCCCATCGATTGCTGGTGGTGGTCGCAAGATGCAAGGCTAGCGGGCCAAAGATTGCGCAGTAGAGCGCGAGCTGATTTGGATTGTGCGACCAGCCGCGAAAGCGGTCCCAGTACCAGGGATCGACGCCAGCTCGGGGGATCCAGCCCCAGCCCTGTCCCAGCTGAATGGCAAGGGCCATATTCGCGATACCCACGACCCACCAGCCAGTACGACGGAGATGGCGGTCGGCGTCGGGTTCTGCAGCGGCAAGGCAGGTGACGCTGACCAACAGCAGGTAGGCCATCGTATCGTGCATCAGGCCCGTCAGGTATAGAACTGTGGTCAGATAGCCGACAACGGTGCCGACCCCCAGAGCCAGCGCCATGATCGTCCAGTAACTTGCAAGGAGTGTCAGCGCCGGCCTGGTCTCCAGGCGACCGCCGGCAAGGACGCGCGCGATCGACAGCATGATCCAAAGCACGAGGAACAGTTCGCCAATCCCCAAGGGCGACCCGGGAATGTCGAGTTGCTCCGCATAGGTCGTTGCGAGCCCGCAGGCCAGGATCGCGTCCCGGATCATCGGCGCACATCCAATCTACCGCTGACAGCATCGTCTCTAATTAAGATCGGATACGCCGGTCGGGCGAGGCCACCGTGGGATTTGGCGCCAAGGATATTTTCGTACAGATCGCAATACTGAGCGACCACCCGCGGCAGCGCGAACTGCTCACGGACGAGTTCGACAGAACGACCGCCCATGATTTTTCCGTGACTGCGGTCGGACAGGATGTCGACTATTCGAGATGCAAGGCCATCGGCGTCGTAGGGTTGGACTAGGTAGCCGTTCCATCCATCCTCGACCACCTCATTGCAGCCGGGCATCTTTGAGGCGACCATGGGCAATCCCGCCAGCCCTGCCTCGAGCAGGACGCGCGGGATTCCTTCTCGATATTGTGTGGGGAAGGCGAACACGTCGGCCATGCCAAGAAGGGCTGGAACATCGCGTCGTGGGCCTAGCGCGATGATATGAGGAGCGTGATCGATTTCCGACTTGTCGACTGCAAATGGACCTTCGGACTCCCAAGGGCCGACAAGCACGAAACGCGCATTAGGCCTTTTAGAAAGGACGCGGGGGACTGCTTGGAGCAGCGTCGGGATGCCCTTCTGGCGGGTTAGCCGGCCCACAAAAATTACGATCTCTGCTGACTGGAGCCCGAGTTCCTGGCGCATTTTCGCCGCCGGCGGAGCAAGATGCCTCGCCATAGCGAACGCATCGACATCGATGCCAGAACTGCGGATCACTCTTCCGCTGCCAGGTTCAATCAATCGAAAGCGCTTGAAGAAAGCCTCATCGTCCCGATTCTGAAATACCGTCGCTGCCGTCCAGAAGGAGGCAAGCCATTGTAGTCCGCAAAAAATTGGACGTAAGGCCAGAGCCCGCGGTTCCAACGATGAGAATGTCCAGCCCAGGCCGTTGATCGTGCGCACGACCGGGACCGTTCCGCGCACCGAAATGGGTGTCAGCAGGTTAGGCTTGGTATCGAAGCTTTGGACGATGTCAGGCCGGAGTTCCGCAAGCAATTTCCGAATCGCTCTTACAGCGGTCCACTCGCCAGTGCCGCTGGCAAATCGGTCGAAACCGTAGCGGCGATGCGGAATGCCATGCCGCAAAAACGCAGCCTCATCGCCGGTTGAAACTGCCGTGACCCGGAAGCCGCTTTCGCGCAGCGACATTAGGAACGGAATTCTCAGGGCGTGATCTTCGCCTCCCACACAAACGAGATGCGGATTCATCCCGAAGCTCCCGTCCGTGCGCCGTGTTCCGGTCGCGTGAAGTAACTGCCTTTCGCATCTGCTTTCATGGTTTTGCTTCGTTACTTCTGTGCGCGTGAAAGGATACGGTAGGAGGAGGCTTGCATACTGTCCTCGTCTGTTTGAATGAGGCAAACTGCATGGGGATCACGGCCTTACGGGTATCGCGAACCGCCTCGACGGCATCTGGTGGTGCATAGGAACGGGTACGGTGATGAATTGCGCCTTGAACTCTAGCGGTTCGGCCAAGCCGGACTTGCAACTGATAAGGCAACCGAAGAAAGCGCTTCCGACAGTCGTGCGTTGTACGGCTGCTCTACGCTGGGCGCGTCGGATTCCTAAGCTCCCGGTCCGGGTTCGCGCCTCAGCTTGACCCGCTTGTGCTCCCAGGCATGATAGTCGACCCCTCAGCCACAACTCCTGGCGCAACCTGCCTCCTTGCGACCAGCGGATAAGCCGATTCGGACCGTTCCGACGCCGGCGACCTGATCTGCCGACCGATTTCACGCGACGAACGCGCGGACACCTACGAATTATCCACAACTAATTGGTTGCGGGATTGAGACTGTGGAGGGGTCTGGCTCTTAGGTGAACGTCTGCCTGATCTCTCAATGCGCGGGTGAACAGTTAGATAGAAACATAATTTACAAGTTTATTTCAGCGATCTGCAAGATACGCTCTAGATATTAAACTATCTGTCTTTCAATATAACCAGATGGGCTGGATAAAACACGGCCCTTTGATGGGATCATATTCTTGTTACTTATTTATTATGTCCATGGAAGTTACTCCTTCCGTGCAGCATTCCTATTGGCGATCAACCATTCTATCAGAGCCTGCAGGTATGTGATTTGGCGCTAATATACACCCTCTAGTAGGCAGACATCCGCGGGGCGCTATCGAATCAAAATGAGGGATTATGGATGGCAACTCTGCACTATGCATCGGGTGGTTCTGCCACCGAAATCGCAACCGCCGGCTTCAATCTGGCTGACGTTCAGTATGTTTCGCTGGTCGACGCATTGCCTGACGGCATGAAAGGCCTGGTGTACCTCAACGAGCATGAGGGCGTAACCGCATCCTTCATCGAGAAAATGACCCCCTTCCTCGGCAATCCGAATGTGTTTGGGTTCTATCTGGTTGACGAGCCCGATCCCACGGGCAGGTGGGGCACCTATGCAACCGCCGAGAACCTGAAGGCGGAATCCGACTGGA
>NZ_JAMYOE010000029.1:0-88828 GCF_040319695.1 Mesorhizobium sp. M0898
AGGCGAGGAGGTCGCGTCGACCTTAATCAAGACGCTTCGGTGCGAGTGGATCCACGGCTTCATCGCCGACTTCTTCAACACTATCCACCCAGAGCGGACATTTCGCGCTCAGAAGGGATTATCACGGTGATCGGAGGGATACCCCTCCTGTCATCCTGACCGTATTTGTGCTGGATGCGCTCTGACAGGTGCGATGCCGTGGCAGGTTTTGGTAGACCTTGGCGAGAAGGAATGATCCAAAATGTAACCCTGGCCATGCCAATTGCTTCAACGATCGATGCAATCCACTCAGAGCAGGTTGATCGCAATTTGCACGTTGCCGCGCGTCGCTTTCGAGTACGGACAAATGTCGTGCGCCTCGTCGATCAGGGCTCGTGCGGTATTGTACTCCACGCCAGGCAGGCTGACGTTGAGCCGAGTGCTGAGAGAGTAGCCGTCGTCCCCGAGATTCAGATCAACCTCGGCATCGATTCTCACTCCGGCCGGCAGCGTAATTTTTTGTTCGTGAGCCACAGACGCAACCGCGCTTGCGAAGCTGGCCGACCAGCCGGCCGCAAGCAGTTGCTCCGGGTTGGTGCCAATGCGCGCCGATCCGGGTATGGAAAGCCTGATGTCCAGAAGGCCATCAGAGCTGCGCGAGGCGCCATTCTCGCGGCCACCTGTGGTTGCGGTCCTGGCCGTGTAAACAACCCTTGCGATCGGGTTCATAGGCATTCTTTTGGTGGTTGTCGTACCTGCCGGAGGGGCGGCGCCGCGAACTCGATCACGCGTCGACCTCGACAACGGCGTCGGCAAAGGCCTGTGGTGCTTCCTGAGGTAGGTTGTGTCCAATGCCGCCCATGACTACCCGGTGGCTATATCTGCCTGAAAACATCTTGGCGTAAGCGCTGGCGTCCGGATGCGGCGCGCCATTGGCGTCGCCCTCGAGCGTCATCGTGGGCACGGAGATGACGGGTGCCTGAGCAAGCCGCTGCTCCAGTGGATCATATTGCACCTCGCCTTCTGCCAGGCCGAGCCGCCAGCGATAATTGTGGATGACGATCGCGACGTGATCCGGATTGTCGAAGGCCGCAGCACTCCGCTCGAACGTGGGCTCATCGAAATTCCATTGCGGCGAGGCGAGCTGCCAAATCAGCCTGGCGAAATCGCGCGTATATTTCTCGTAGCCGACACGGCCGCGATCGGTGGCGAAGTAATATTGGTACCACCATTGCAGCTCGGCCTTCGGCGGCAGCGGCAGTTTGCCGGCTTGCTGGTTGCCGATGAGATAGCCGCTCACCGAGACCATCGCCTTGCAGCGTTCCGGCCACAGGACGGCGATGATGTTCGCCGTCCGAGCGCCCCAGTCGCAGCCGGCAATCGTCGCCTTCTCGATACCCAGCGCATCCATCAGCGCGACGATGTCGGCAGCGATGGCCGACTGCTGACCATTGCGCATCGTCTCGTCCGACAGGAACCGCGTCGTGCCGTATCCGCGCAGGTAGGGCACGATCACGCGGCGGCCTTTCGCCGCCAGAATGGGCGCAACGTCGACATATGTGTGGATGTCGTAAGGCCAGCCATGGAGAAGGATAACGGGCGGACCGTCGGCAGGGCCGGCCTCTGCATAGCCGACATTAAGGACACCGGCATCGATCTGCCTGGGTTCGCCGAACGAGTTCTTTGCCGTGTGCATCGCAGACGCCGTCGTCTGGTCGACTCCAATGGGCGCCGCCTTCGCTGTCGCGGTCATGCCGAGTTCGGCAAGCGTCATCCCCATTGCGGCTGCACCGATCAGGCGACGGCGGCGCTCATCGATTTTGTCGCAAACACTGATCGTGTTCATAGTGATGTCTCTTTGTGATGCGGCAATGTGCTTTGTTCCTGCGTAGTCACGAGACGAGCTGCTGGCCGCCGTCGACGTCGTATGTCGCGCCCGTCAGCGCCGTGTTGCTCATGATGTGAACGGCGAGCGCGGCGACATCAGCCGGTCCGACGACACGTCGGATTGGCAGCGTCGCGCGCAGTTCATCGCGCCGCTTGTCGAGGTTGTCGCCGAGCAGCGACGCCGACAGTGGCGTGTCGACGAAGCCTGCGGCGATCAGGTTGACGCGTATCGGCGCGAGCTCGAGCGCGAGATTGGCGATGAGCGCGGGGAACGCGACGGTAACCGTCGAGACGATCGCGAGGCCTGGTTTTGGGCGGCGTGCGCCCGTGCCGCCCATGAATATCAGTGAGCCGGCCGACCCGACCTTGCCAGCGGCGCTGCGTGCCACATTGAGCGCGAGCAATAGGTGGTCCGTGAGATCGTGTCGTGCCTCCTCGGGAGGAATTTCGAGGGGAGAGCGATAATGGGGAGCGCCGGCAGTAACCATCACATGGTCGATCAAGTCCGGCAGATCTTGAAAGAACGACTTCAGCTGGGTCGCATCATTGGCGTCGAAGGCGGCGGTGCCCTCAGCGCTAATCTCGCACGCTGCTTGATCGAGGCGGTCGCGATTGCGTCCGGTGAGGATGACGCGGGCGCCTTCGGCGCGGGCACGCCGGGCGGTCTCCAGACCGATGCCGGCGCTACCGCCGATGACGACGACGGTCTGGCCAAGAAGTTCAGGTTCGCGCTGAGTGGGGATGGCTGCGGTACTCATGATTTCCTCCGATAAAGGCCGTCAGGTCGCCACGATCTCCGCAGGCCGCGAACGAATACGGCGCCAGTGTGCCGCCGTCTGGAAGCTCTTCCTACTGCGGCAGTTCCTCGCCAGACTGCTCGGCCACTATGTATTCGGCGTACCAGTCCGGCCAGTTCTCGTCACGCTGGCCGCCGGTCCGCTTCTCGTGCTCTCCGTGGGCGACCGACGCGCGCCGCATTGCGGCGGCCAGGTCGCCCTCGGAGGCGAAGCTCGTCGCCTTCGAGTCGATCCGGCCCGGAAACCGGGTGGTGATCTCCTGGAGCAGCCAGCCGTTCCCGTCGGGATCGCTGAACGTTGCAAAGGAGACGTAGCTGCGTCCCTCCGGGTCCCGACCATTGACAGCAGGCTGTCCCGGACCGGCACGGTGGAACACTTCGCTCACATCTGCACCGTGAGCGATGAGCTCGGCGCGCGCCGCTACGATGTCGGACACGATGAGATAGAGACCCTGTGTCGACCCCGGCGCGGCCGAGGTGACAGCCTTGCCGAAGTGGATCGAGCCAGGCGAGCCCGGAGGCGTGAACTGCACAACCCGGAACATGTCGCCGACCGCGAAGTCGGCATCGAGCCGCCAGCCGAGGCCCTCGTAGAACTGCTTGGAGCGGTCGACGTCTGCGACCGGAATAACGACAACCTCGAACTTCAGGTCGACGGGACGTGCGCTTGCGGTGTCGGAGGTCTTTTCGCCCTGACGGGCCGTTGCGATGTCTGACATGGTCGTTTTCTTTCCAGTTGGGTGGGACCTGGTCCTGCCCGATCGTTGCCACGTAATGACCGAGCCTGTTCTGGATCTCTCTGCTGCATGTCGGCCAGAGCCAAGTTCTCTTCGACGTATTTTGACGCGTCGAGCGCACGGAAACGGTCCGCCGGTGTGCAGAGTGAGATGCGCACGGTTGGCCATTCCCTCGCGTGTGAGATCGATCATCACTACGCCTCGGCGGCCGAGGTCTGGACGGCAGAAATCGAGTCGATGATTTGGTCTGTCGTGACAATCGCGCTGGCGTAGTTCGGCATGTTGATGTCGAGAGCCGCGTGCATCTCCTCATCCGAGTAGTCTGCCGTCGCGTCCCTCACCATGGTTACGTCGTAGCCGAGCTCGGCGGCGAAGCGAACGGTCGCTTCGACGCAGGTGTGTGCGATCAGTCCGATGACAATGAGTTTCTGGATTCCGCGCCTTTTCAGCTGCAGATCCAGATCCGTATTGGCGAACCCACTGGAACACCAATGTTCGGTGGCGACAGTTTCGCCTGGCTTGGGCTCGAACTCGGACCGAATCTCGCCGCCCCAGGTGCCGTATTCAAAGCTCTTGCTCTTCCATGCTCTCTTCTGGACGGGCGCGACGTAAGTCCATGTCTCATAGTCGCCCGGACGGTATCGATGATGCATTGCATAGAAGACGCGAAGCTTAGCTTGACGCGCGGCATTCAGGACTTGCAGCATGTGAGGCACGCAGCCGTTCGCCTCTGCGACAGCCCGGATGCGGGGCCATATCTTGCCCCCATCGGAAATGAAGTCGTTGTACGGATCGATCACCAGAAGTGCGGTGACCTCCCGGTCATGTGCGTGCCTCGTCATTGTGCCTCCTCCATGGAGCGGCTACATCACAAGAAAGATGCTGCCGCTCAGTTCCTGAGCGCGGCTCGTTCGATGCTGGCCGCAAAAAGCGGCGTCTCGCCCTTGTTGTGAGCGATCGACATGGGCTGGCGCTGTGACCGAAGCACCTCGAACGGGATGCCCTGGCGCTCGAAGAAGGCCATGAATTCCTTCGTGGCCCAGGACCGGACGTGGTTGGTAAACTCACATCGGCGACTGTCGATAGCCTTGACGCTCAGCTCCCAATGCACATGGATCGTGGTGCGGCCCGTAGGCGTGAAGAGGTCTGAAACCGACTCCAGGATGAGGTGATCCTTGCGGCCAAGCGTCTCGACATAGTGTTGCACCATCAGGCTGCCGCCGATGATCTCGACATTGATCGACATGCGCTTGCCATCCGGCGCCGTCGTGAAACCCGCCGCTATGTGGGCAGGCGAACACCCCTGATATTCATGTTCGGACAGCGCGAAGCACCAGTTGGGAACGTCAATCTTCTCGATCGGCGCGTTGATGATAGCCGTAAAGCTTGAATCGACGATTTCATGGTCCTCGACGGGGGCTGCCATCTTCGTGATGGGTTCGTGCGATGCGGAAGATTGCGCGATTGCTGACATGGCGTTCTCCTTTATCCCGGGTTCAATCGGGTTGCCTTGGACAGTCGAGCAGGTGTGACTGCAAGCGGAACCCTGTGAGGGGTTCAGATTTGCTGGCGCAGCGGACGAAATGCCGTCCGGAGTTCGGCGGTGAAGGCCGCGGGCTGCTCCCAGGCTGCGAAATGGCCGCCCTTGGGGAGCCGGTTGTAATGGATAAGCTTCGGATACGCCTTTTCAGCCCAGGTCTCCGGCGCCTGGTAGATCTCGTCCGGGAAGGCGCTCACAGCGACCGGGATCTTGATGCCCCTGGGGTCGAAGAAGCCTCCCGTCGGGTGGTGCGCGTTGTCCCAGTAAAGACGCGCCGAGGAGATCGCCGTGTTGGTCAGCCAGTACATCGTGACATTGTCCAGGATATCGTCCTTCGTCAGCCCTTCCGCCTGCCCGTCGAAGACGCGTGCGATCAGCTCGTAGCTGCGGATGTCGTGGTCGAGCATCCAGGCTGCGAGACCAACCGGCGAGTCGACGATGCCGTAGAGCGTCTGCGGGCGATTGTTCATCTCGATCGCGTAGCCCAGCCCGTTCTTGTAGAAGTCGTCGAGCTGGTCCCAGGCGCGCTTCTCGTCGGGCGAGAGGCCGGCGGGCGCCCGGCCGCCGGCGGCAAGCGCCTTCGAGATGTCGGCGGGCACGGTGGCAGCCATGTTGGTGTGGATGCCAAGCAAGCCCGGAGGCTCTTGCAGCGCCATCGTCTCCGACACGGCGTTGCCCCAGTCGCCGCCCTGCGCGACGTATCTCGTGTAACCGAGGCGTTGCATCAGCATCGCCCACGCTTTGGCGATGCGGACAGGTGTCCATCCCGGTGCGGTCGGCTTGCCTGAGAAGCCGTAACCAGGCAGCGAGGGGATCACCACATGAAATGCGTCCGCTTCGCTCCCGCCGTTGGCGGTTGGATTGGTGAGCGGCTCGATGACCTTCAACTGCTCGATGATCGAGCCAGGCCAGCCATGCGTGATAATTACCGGCAATGCATTCTCATGCCTGGAGCGGACATGGATGAAGTGGATGTCCAGCCCGTCGATCTCGGTGATGAACTGCGGCAGGGCATGGAGCCGGGTCTCCATCTTGCGCCAGTCGTAATCCGTCGCCCAGTACTTCGCGAGCTTCTGCATTGTGGCGAGCTGCACGCCCTGGGTGTCGTCAGCCACATTCTCCTGGTCCGGCCAGCGGGTCGCGGCGACGCGTCGGCTAAGCTCGTCGATTTCCTCCTGAGGAAAGCTGACCTTGAAGGGCCGGATCGCATCGCCCGCGGCTGCGGCGACCGATGGGAGCAGGCTGGCAGTACCTACGGCGGCAATGCCCATTGCGGCCGTGCTCAAAACCAGGCGGCGGTCCTGATCGATTAGTTCGGGAGTCTTGGTCGTATTCATGGGTCTCTCCTGGGGGGTGCTCGGTGCTGCCGAAAACTTACGCCCGCAGGATGAGAATCGCCCGTTATGTGTTGTGAGCCCCCTGTTAGTGGCTGTCAGCGCTGGTGGCTCCGGGCAGCGGGGTCCTGCCACCGTTCGCTATGGTGCAGGTGTTGTACTTGACTTAGACTATCGGCTTGGTGGCGGGCGGCTCCGAGAGAAGCGCCATGACGATAGTGGCAGGTCAGGCCAAGGACGGACTGTCGTTCGGTCCTTTCCATCTGGTTGCGAGCGAAAGGCTCGTCACAAAAGACGGCGCTCCCTTGGCGCTGGGCTCGCGCGCACTGGACATTCTCATTGCCCTGATCTCCACGCCGAATGAAATCGTCGGCAAAAAGGATCTGATGTCGCGGGTTTGGCCCGATGTCGTAGTCGAGGAAGGCAGCCTGCGGTTTCACATGACCAGGCTCCGCAAGGCGCTGGGTGACGGAAAGGACGGCGCACGATACATCGCGACACTACCAGGGCGGGGTTATTGCTTCATCGCGCCCGTCTCGCAGATCGGCGGTCCGCGCGATGAAGAGCCTGCAGCTGCCGCCAGTTTTCCGCACGCGAATCTTCCGAGCCGCTTGGGCCGAATGGTTGGCCGGGACGACGACGTTCTCCAGCTGTCGGCTCGACTGAATGCGTCGCGCTTCGTCACAATCGTTGGCGCGGGCGGCGTCGGCAAAACCACCGTCGCGATCGCGGTCGGACATCACCTCATTGACGCCTTCGCGGGCGCTGTGCTGTTCGTCGACCTGGGAATGCTCGGCGATCCCGACCTGGTGACGACAGCCGTTGCCTCCATGCTTGGGCTGTCGGTTCAATCGAGTGACGCGACGCCCAATCTGATCGCCTACCTGCGCAACAAGCGGATGCTTTTGATCCTCGATACCTGCGAGCATCTCGTCGATGCGGTGGCGCCTCTGGCCGCAAGCATCATCGACGCGGCGTCGCAGGTCCACATTCTTGCAACAAGTCGCGAAGCGCTTCGGGTCGAAGGCGAGCATATCTACCGATTGGATGCCCTTGCCTGTCCGCCGGACGACCCAAGGCTTACGGCGGCGGTTGTCCAGACGTTCCCGGCCATTCAACTGTTCGTGGAGCGCGCGGTGGCAAGTGGCGCGCGCTTGGATGTCAGCGATGCGGAGGCCCTGATCGTCGCAAGCATCTGTCGAAAGCTTGACGGTGTGGCGCTTGCAATCGAGTTGGCGGCCCGGCGGGTCGAGTCTTATGGATTGCAACAAACCGCCGCGCTTCTCGATCAACGTCTGACTTTGCTGTGGCTGGGATCGCGGACCGCGCCACCGCGTCAAAAGACCCTGCAGGCCACGCTGGATTGGAGCTTTGGGCTACTTACCGACCTGGAGCGCGCAGTGCTTCGCAGGCTCGCTGTATTCCTTGGCCATTTCACGCTCGATGCGGTCTTGGAAGTCGTCACAAGCGCTGCCCTCGACAGATCGACGGTTCTTAATGCCATGGATAGTCTTGTTGCCAAGTCGATCATAGCGACGCGCCCGCTCGGAGCGATGATGCGCTATCGGCTCCTGGATACCACGCGCGCCTACGTCCTCGATATCAGCATAGATGACGCCGAGGCCGCCGATCTGGCGGTGCGCCACGCCGCCTACTATCGAAGATGGCTTGAGCAAACAGGTATCGAGTGGCCAGGTCTGGCGACCGGCGAGGAGCGGGCTCCTCACTTCGCCGCCATCAACAATGTGCGGGCCGCTCTGGAATGGTGCTTCGGCGAGGGCGGAAACGCCGATATCGGCATCGGACTTGCCACTGCTGCCGCGCCTGTTTTCCTGGCGATGTCCTTGTTGCCGGAGTGTCATCGCTGGTCAGAACGCGCGATATTCGCTCTCGACGATGCCGCTCTTGGCGGACTTGACGAGATGCATCTCCAGGCAGCCTTGGGTGTGTCCCTGATGTTCATGCGCGGAGGGCGTGATGCGGCGCGCGTCGCCCTGGAGAAAAGCCTGGCGATCGCCGAAGAACGCGGTGATACGTTGGATCAAGTGCGCCTGCTGGGTCCGCTCAACATGTTCCACCTGCGGACAGGCAACTTCGTGACCGCCCTCCAGTTTGCAAAACGCTGTTCAGCCATAGCCGCGACCCTGGAGGATCCGGTCGCGATTGCGTTGGCGCATACCATTCTGGGGATATCGCTTCACCTTCGTGGTGACCTGGCCGAAGCCCGCGCGGAGCTTGAGGCAGCGCTGGATCGTGGGCCACGCTCTCAGCGAACCACAACGGTCTATCTCGGTTTCGAGGGCAAAATCCTGGCCAAGGCTATCCTGGCGAGGAACCTTTGGCTGCAAGGCCATCCGGACCAAGCCATGGAACGTGCTCGACAGGCCGTCGAAGAGGCCGCCGCCATGGACCACTCGCTGACTCTGGCGATCGCCCTGATCTGGGGAATATCGGTGTTCCTGTGGGCCGGGGAACTGGAGAGCGCGGAGGCACACATCGACATGCTGATTTCCCGCGCCGAGTCCCATTCCATGGCCCCTTATCTGCTGGTCGGTCGGGGATTCAAAAGCGAAGTCGCAATCCGGCACGGGGATGCGACAGGTGGGGTCGGGGGCCTCCAGAGTTCTCTCCAAAAGCTCCACGCAGCACCTTACGAATTGCTCACGACCGAGCTCAACCTCTCGCTGGTTAGAGGACTATCCGCGATCGGTCACGTCGACGAAGCAGCCGCGCTGATCGCTCATTCAGTTGGTCAAGTCGAAAAGAACGGTGACCAATTGTACCTTCCGGAGTTGCTGCGGATGAAGGGAGGCCTTCTTCTCCAACAACTGTCGGGACGCAATCGCGACGAGGTCGGCGCATACCTAATGCAGGCACTGGAGTTGAGCCGGAGTCAGGGCGCGCGGGCATGGGAGCTGCGAACCGCAATTGACTTGACAACGTTGATGGCCGCGCGAGGCGAGATCGACGGCGCTCGCGAGCTCTTGCAATCGGTTGCGGAGCATTTCGTAGAAGGCGCGAGTACGGAAGATTTGAAGGCTGCCGCGCGCCTGTTGGCGACGCTGAGCTAGCTACCGCCGATACGCGTTTACACTTTTGCAGACGGTCCGACGGCAGCTATGGGCGGCGCATAGCCGCCGTCTGCTGTCCTCCAGATCTGCTACTGGCGCTTGATGCAAGACAGAATTGCCAACACCGATGCCCGCCTTCGGGTCCGATGCCCCTCACCTGCCCCTGGACAAGCTCCCCAAAATCCCGCGGACGATCGCCCGTCCGACCGACGAACCGATCGAGCGCACCACGGATTTGATCGCCGCCTCCGCCACCGTCTGCCGGTTGGAGGGGCGCGGCGCCCGCCGGCCACCGCCGGGCTGAGGAGCGGGCTCGTCATTGCCGAAACCGGGAATGGTCCAGCGCGAACGGCCGCTGTCCTGTTGCTGCGCCTGCGCCTCCTGGGCGTCCTTGGCCTTCTTCTGCAGCATCTCGAAAGCCGATTCGCGGTCGACGGTCTGCTCGTATTGTCCGGCAACCGGGCTCTCATTGATCAGCTTGCGGCGCTCGTCGGGCGTGATCGGGCCAAGGCGCGACGATGGCGGGCGGATCAGCGTCCGCTGCACCATGGACGGCACGCCCTTGGCTTCCAGCGTCGAGACAAGCGCCTCGCCGGTGCCGAGCTGCGTGATCACGGTTGCGCAGTCGAAATCGGGATTGGGCCTGAACGTCTCGGCCGCCGTCTTGACGGCCTTCTGTTCGCGCGGCGTATAGGCACGAAGTGCGTGCTGTACGCGGTTGCCCAACTGGGCCAGCACCGTTTCAGGGATATCCAGCGGATTTTGCGTGACGAAATAAACGCCGACGCCCTTCGAACGGATCAGCCGGACCACCTGCTCGACGCGGTCGACCAACACCTTCGGGGCGTCGTCGAACAAAAGATGCGCCTCGTCGAAGAAGAAGACCAGCTTCGGCTTGTCCGGGTCGCCGACTTCCGGCAGTTCCTCGAACAGTTCCGACATCAGCCACAGAAGGAACGTCGCATAGAGCCGCGGATTCATCATCAGCTTGTCGGCGGCGAGCACGCTAATGGCGCCGCGTCCATCGCGCGTGGTGCGCATGATGTCGGATATCCGCAATGCCGGCTCGCCGAAGAAATTGGCAGCGCCCTGCTGCTCCAGGACCAGCAGCGTGCGCTGGATGGCGCCGACCGAAGGTTTCGTCACATTGCCGTAGCGGGCGCCGACCTCTTCGGCGCGGTCGGCGATGTTGGCCAGCAGTGACTGCAGGTCCTTCAAATCGAGCAACAGAAGGCCTTCCTCGTCGGCGATGCGGAAGGCGATGTTCACAATGCCTTCCTGCGCCTCGGAAAGGTTCATCAAGCGCGACAGAAGCAGCGGCCCCATCTCCGAGATGGTGGCACGGATCGGGTGGCCCTGCTCGCCGAACAGATCCCAGAAGATGACCGGGAATTCCTGGAACTCATAGGGATCGAGCTTGACCTGCTCGGCCCGCTTGACCAGGAAATCCTGCGTTGTGCCCATCATGGCGATACCCGACAGGTCGCCCTTGATGTCGGCGCAGAATACCGGCACGCCGGCATTGGAGAAACCCTCGGCCAAAATCTGCAGGGTCACCGTCTTGCCGGTGCCGGTCGCGCCGGTGACCAGGCCGTGACGATTGCCATATTGCAGCAAAAGCTGTTCGGGCCGCTGATAGCTGTCGTCCGGCTTGCGGCTGGCCCCTATGAAGATGCTGGTATCGTCGGCCATGTGTGCGGTCTCCGCAAACCTATAGGGTTGAATGCCCTGATCCCTTGAAGAAAAGGGAACCCCGCCGCAGGTATAGTGAGGCCGTTGCGCAGCGACAATGGGCGTTGTCGAAAATGGCTTTTGGAGCTTGCGGAGCCTGCCCATGTTTGGCAATCGGTTGACGGTCACAATCACGGAAGGCGTGTTGCACGGCATGTGTGCTGCATTGTGATATCGGGCCGGGGACCGTAGACTGACATAGTCGGCCGCTGCGGCCGCTAGAACGAGGAGAACCGATGGGCGCCGGTGCCTTGACCCAGGATGCCGAACTTCCGAACGCCGACCGGCAACGATGGCTGGCGCTGGCGGAGAAGGCGCTGGCCGGCGGGTCCTTCGAGGAAAAGCTCGTCTCGCATACGGACGACGCCATCCGCATCGAGCCGCTCTATGAGCGTTCGGTAACCGCCGAGCCTGTCGTGCGCGCCAACCCGGGATCACCGTGGATCGTCAGCCAGCGCATCGACGATCCGGACGTAGGCCGCGCCAGTGCGCAGGCGCTGGAAGACGTCGCGCAGGGTGCCACCGGACTGTCGCTTGTCTTCGAGGGTGCGCCGAACGCCTTCGGCTATGGCTTGCCGAGGACGGCGGAGGCGCTGGAGGGCGTGCTCGACGGCGTGCCGCTCAACCGCATCCAGATCCGCATCGACGCCCATCCCTGGAGCCGTGCCGTGGCCGACTGGCTGGTGGCGTTTTTGACCAAGCGCCGCTCCGACCCGGCAAAGCTCAACCTCTCCTTCGGCATCGATCCGGCGGCGATCTTTGCCGGGACCGGCAGGCTGCGCATGTCGATCGAGGCTTTGCAGGCTTCGATGCCGCAGTCGCTGGCGCATTTCTTTTCGATGGGTGTGCCCGGCGTGCTGCTGGAGGCCGACGGGCGGGTATTCCACAATGCCGGCGCCACCGAGGCGCAGGAGCTTGGCACCATGCTCGCCTCGGCCGTCTCCTATTTGAGGCTGTTCGAGAAAGCGCGCCAGCCGCTCGTCTACGCGGCGCCGCATATCGGTTTTGCGCTCAGCGTCGACCAGGACCAGTTCGTTTCGACGGCCAAGGTCAGGGCGTTGCGCAGGCTGTGGGCGCGTGTCCAGGAGGCCTGCTCGATACCGCCCTCCACCGCCAGCATCCATGCCGAAACCTCCTTCCGGATGATGACGGCGGCCGACCCGGAAACCAACATCCTGCGCACCACCATCGCCGCTTTCGCGGCTGCCGCCGGCGGCGCGGATTCGATCGCCATCCTGCCGCACACGATCGCGCACGGCCTACCCGCGGGTTTTGCTCGCCGCGTTGCCCGCAACGCGCAACTGATCATGGCCAATGAAAGCCATATCGACCACGTGGCCGATCCGGTTTGCGGTTCGGGCGCCGTCGAAGCGCTGACTGCGGAGCTCTGCGCGGCGGCCTGGCAGGAATTCCAGCAGATCGAGGCGGAAGGCGGCGTGCTGACCAGCCTTGAGCAAGGGCACATCCAGAGGCGCGTCCAGGCAGCTTCCGCCCGCCGCAACACAGCCTACCAGGCCGGCGAACGGGCGATCGTCGGCACGACGCTGCACCCGTCGAAGACCGAGCGTCCGGTCGAGACGCTGGCGGCTGAGCGGCGGCCTGCCTTCACCGAAGGCGTTGCGGTATGCGAGCCGCTATTTCCGATCCGCATCGATCAGTCGATCGGAGCCGTACCATGATCCCGGATTTCAGCCAGATCGCCTGGTCGCCGCCCCGGCGGGCGCCGGTCGAGATCAAAGGCCAGCGGATGACGCCGGAAGGCATTGCCGTCAAGCATCTCTACAACCAGGGCGATCTCAAGGGCTTGCCACATCTCGATACCTATCCGGGCCTGCCGCCTTTCGTGCGCGGCCCCTATCCGACGATGTATGTCCAGCAACCCTGGACGATCCGGCAATATGCCGGCTTCTCGACTGCCGAAGAGTCCAACGCCTTCTACCGTCGCAACCTTGCCGCCGGCCAGAAGGGCCTGTCGGTCGCCTTCGATCTCGCCACGCACCGCGGCTATGACAGCGACCATCCGCGCGTCGCCGGCGATGTCGGCATGGCCGGCGTCGCCATCGATTCCATTCTCGACATGCGCCAGCTGTTCGACGGCATACCGCTTGACGAGATGACGGTATCGATGACGATGAACGGCGCGGTGCTGCCGATCATGGCGCTCTATATTGTGGCGGCGGAGGAACAGGGCGTTGCGCAGAAGGACCTCACCGGGACCATTCAGAACGACATCCTGAAAGAGTTCATGGTGCGCAACACCTACATCTATCCGCCAAAACCTTCGATGCGGATCGTGTCGGACATTTTTTCCTACACGTCGAAGCACATGCCGAAGTTCAATTCGATCTCGATCTCCGGCTACCACATGCAGGAGGCGGGAGCGACGGCGGACCTCGAGCTCGCCTACACGATTGCAGACGGTATCGAATATGCCCGCGCCGGCGTCGCGGCCGGCCTCGACATCGACCGTTTCGCGCCGCGCCTTTCCTTCTTCTGGGCGATCGGCATGAATTTCTTCATGGAAGTCGCCAAGCTGAGAGCAGCGCGCCTTTTGTGGGCCAGCCTGATGCTGAAGAACTTTTCGCCGAAGGACGAGCGCTCGCTGTCGCTGCGAACCCATTGCCAGACTTCGGGCTGGTCGCTGACGGCGCAGGATCCCTACAACAACATCATCCGCACCATGATCGAGGCGATGGCCGCCACTCAAGGGCATACGCAGTCGCTGCACACCAATTCCTTCGACGAGGCAATGGCGCTGCCGACCGACCATTCGGCCCGCATCGCCCGCAACACACAGCTCATCCTGCAGAAGGAATCCGGCACGACGCGCATTATTGACCCGTGGGGCGGCTCCGCCTATGTCGAACGGCTGACACATGATCTGGCGGCGCGTGCGCTTGCGCATATCGAGGAGGTCGAGAGGCTCAGCGGCATGGCCGCGGCGATCGAAAAGGGTCTACCGAAGCTGCGCATCGAAGAGGCTGCCGCGCGCACCCAGGCGCGCATCGATTCCGGCGAACAGATCGTGGTCGGTGTCAATGCTCACCGTCCCGGCACGGACATCGAAGTCGACGTGCTGAAGATCGACAATGCCGAAGTCAGGGCGCGGCAATTGTCGAAGCTGCAGCGGCTGAAAGGCACGCGTGATGTCGCCGCCGTCGAGAGCGCGCTCGATGCGCTTACCCGTGCTGCCGGGAGTAACGGAAACCTGCTGGAATTCGCCATCCGGGCCGCACGCGCCAACGCCACGGTCGGCGAGATTTCGCTGGCGCTGGAAAAAGTTTTCGGCCGCCATGTCGCCTCGGTGCAGACGATCTCCGGCGTCTATCGCAACGCGCTCGGCGACAATCCGGTGGTCGACCGGCTGCAGGACAAGATCGTCGCGTTCGAGGAGAAGTCCGGCGGCAAGCCGCGCATTCTGGTCGCCAAGATGGGGCAAGACGGCCATGATCGCGGCCAGAAAGTGATCGCCACCGCCTTTGCCGACCTAGGCTTCGACGTCACCGTCGGGCCGATGTTCCAGACGCCGGACGAGATCGCCAGGCTGGCCGTCGAGCATGACGTGCACATCGTCGGCGCCTCGTCGCTGGCAGCGGGCCATTTGACGCTTATTCCCGAACTTAAGCTTGCACTGAAGAAGCTCGGCCGCGACGACATGCTGATCGTCGCCGGCGGCGTCATTCCACCGCAGGATTACGACGCAGTCCGGCAGGCAGGCGCCACTGAGATCTTCCCGCCCGGCACGGTCATACCGGAAGCGGCGGACCGGCTGATGGACCGGCTGCTGACAGACTGACTTGACAGGTAGAAGTTTTCCGTTATAATTGTTGTTAGAACAGTGCTAAGGGAGACTGAAGGAGTTTTCAATGAACATTACCGTGCGTAAAATCGGCAATTCCGAAGGTGTGATCTTGCCTCGGGAAGTGCTTGATCGGCTAAATGTTCGGGCAGGAGATACGCTTGTGGCCGCCGAGAACGCAGGCGAACTTCGGCTTCGTCGGCTTGAAAGCGATCCCGAGAAATTCGAAAGCAAGATGAAGATAGCGCGTGAACGGATGAAGAAGTACGAGGTTGCCTACCGCGCGCTCGCAAAATGACCGAGCATCATTCGAGGGAGTTCGTGGAGGCGCTTCACGCCGAGCAGTTGCGCCTTCACGGAGGAGCAGCGGGAATCCGCGATCAAGGAATGCTGGAGTCGGCGCTTTACAGGCCGCAGCAAAGAGAAATCTATGGCGAGCCCGATCTCTGTGAACTCGCAGCCGCCTATCTTTTCGGCATTGCCAAGAACCATCCATTCGTCGACGGCAACAAGCGCACGGCTTTTGCGGCGGCCGATCTGTTCCTTTATTTCAACGGGCTGAGCATCGAAGCCGAGCAGGCGGACATTATTCAACTGGTCATGATGGTCGCCGCCGGCGAAATCGACGAGGCCGGCGCCTCAGCGTTCTTCCGCGATCATGTCGTCAAGCTCGAAGACTAACTGTCGGAGAGCTTGACGATCTCCCATTCCTTGCCATTGACCACGGCAACTTCGCCGACCTTCTTGCCGAACAAGGCCATCGCCATCGGCGACATATGAGAAATTGTCCCCTTAGCGGGATTGGCTTCGTCCTCGCCGACGATCTTCCAGTGCACCTTCTTGCCGTCGTGGCTTTCCAGCGTGACGCCCATGCCGAAGCGGACCATGTCGCTGCCCGGTTCCGGCACCGAAAGCTCGGCGCTTTCGCGCCGCGCCGTCCAGTAGCGGAGATCACGCGACACCAGCGCGATGCGCTCGCGGTCGGCCCTCTTTTCGGCTCTGCCCAGTTCGTCGCGCAGAGCGGCCACCTCCGCATCGATCAGCGTCAGGCCGCGTTCCGTCACCAGATTGCGGTGATGACTGATCGGCCGCTCGCCGATGCCGGCGATGGCGTTTTCGCTGTCTTCCTCGCGGGTGAAAGCCCTGCTCATTTATCGAACTTATGCCTGACGCGACGACTCCACAAGCCGTAGCCGGCGAACCGACGTCGGAGCCGATCCGGGCCGATCCTGTCTGGCACGAATCCTGCGGCGCGACCGTTGAACGCAAGGAATCTGTGCCGATGTTGAACAGACGAACGCTGCTTGCGCAGACCGCCGGCTTTGCCGTCATGGGGCTTTCGCTCGGCAAGGCAGCGGCGAAAAACCTTCCCGGCATCGAGAAAGCCGCGATGCGTGGCGCGATCAACGCGACCGAGCTCGGCGTCCGGCCCGGTGCGCTTGACGATCAGAGCAAGGCTTTCACCAAGCTGCTGCGCGACGCGCACGACCGCGACATGCCGGTGTTCCTGCCGCCGGGGATCTATATCGTTTCCAACCTGTCGCTGCCCGGCCGGGTGCGCCTGTCCGGCGTGCCGGGCGCATCGCGGATCGTCTATGGCGGCAATGGCCATCTCATCATGGCCGACCAGGCCGAGCATATCGAACTCAGCGGGCTGGTGTTCGATGGCTGCAACCGCTGGATGGGCGACTACACGCAAGGCCTGCTCGATCTGCGCCGCATCGCCCATCTGGTCGTCGACAATTGCCAGCTTACCGGCAGCGGCAAGAACGGTCTGGCGCTCGAGCACGCCTCGGGCCGAATCCAGCGCTCGGAGATATCCGGTGCGGCCGATGCCGGCATCTATTCGGTCGAGGCCGATGGCCTGGAAATATCAGGCAATAGCGTCTCCGACTGCGCCAATGGCGGCATTCTCGTGCACCGCTGGCAGGCGGCTGAAGACGGCACCATCGTCAGCGGCAACCGGATCGAGCGCATCCAGGCGCGCAGCGGCGGAGCCGGCCAGAACGGCAACGGCATCAATGCGTTCCGCGCCGGCAACGTCATCATCTCCGGCAATATTGTCTCGGACTGCGCGTTCTCGGCGATCCGCGCCAACAGTTCCAGCAATTTGCAGATCACCGGCAACACCTGCTCGCGTTCGGGCGAGACGGCCGTGTATTCCGAATTCTCGTTCGAAGGCGCCGTCATCGGCAACAACATCGTCGATGGCGCCGCGAACGGTATTTCGATCGTCAATTTCAATGAGGGCGGCCGCATGGGCGTGTGCTCCGGCAACATCGTCCGCAATCTGTCGACCAGCGGCCCCTACCCTGCCGACGCGCCCGGCTTCGGCGTCGGCATCAGCGTCGAGGCCGACACCACCGTTTCCGGCAACGTCATCGAGAATGCGCCGCTCTACGGCATGCAGATCGGCTGGGGACCGTTCATGCGCAATGTGGTCGCCACGGGAAACATCGTCCGCAAGGCCGGAACCGGCATCGCCGTCACCGTGGTCGAAGGTGCCGGAACGGCAATCATCTCCGACAATGTCATCGACGGAGTCCAGAACGGCGCGATCGTCGGCCAACGCTGGGCCGAGCGAGTGACCGGTGATCTCGCCGCATCAGGCAATGCCGGCTACGCGCATCTGACCGTCGAGCGCAACCACGTCAGTTGAGGGTGGCCGTCGGCCGGAGCGCGCCGACTTTGGCACCGATCCGGCTCTCGATAGGCGGATTTGCCTGTTCGGTCAGTTTCGCAGCGAGCGCCTGGTCGGCGTGCAGCAGCTTAGCCAGCACGGCCGCGACCATCACTTCAGCGGCGCGGCCGGCGCCATCGTCGCACTTCAGCGCGATGCCAAGGCCAAGCTCCGGAAGGGTTGCACAAAAAACACCTTCGGCGCCTCCCTTGACGAAAATCCGGCCCGGTGCGGCGTCCATCATCGCGACATCGGACCTGCCCGTGCCGGCGACGAAAAACGGCTCGGCCATGCAGGCGGAAAGCAGCCGCTTCGCCGCCCGGGCGCGCATCGGCTCGAACCCGGCACCTGTCGCCATGCGGGCAAAGCCAAGGGCAAAGCTGCGCAGCGGCACGGCATAGGTCGGAATCGAGCAGCCGTCGGTGCCGCGGTGATCGGCGTCATGGGCAGCACCGGTCACCGCCTGCATCGCTTCGCGCACCATCTCCTGCGAGGCATGGCCAGCCTTGACGTAACCACGATGGGCGATGCCGCTGTGAACGCAGGTGCAGAGAAAACCCGAGTGCTTGCCGGAACAATTGTTGTGCAGCGCGTTCGGCACGCTGCCGGCGCGGGCAAGTGCCAGCGTCGCTCCATGGCTCGACGGCCAATGCGCGCCGCATTCGAGTGCCGTCTCGTCCAGGCCGGCCTTCGCCAGCATGGCGCGCGCCAGCTCGACATGTGGCGGCTCGCCGGAATGCGAGGCGCAGGCCAGCGCCAGCTCCCGATCATCGAAGCCGTAGGCATCGGCAGCGCCGCTCTCGACCAGCGGCAGCGCCTGGATCGCCTTGACCGCCGAACGCGGGAACACCGGTTGTGCCGTGTCGCCGATCTCCCAGACAGGCTTGCCGTCGGCGTCGAAGACGGCAACAGCGCCGCGATGGGCACTCTCGACGATTGCGCCGCGCAAGACTTCGACCAGAACCGGATTTGCCATGTCACCTCCCGCAAATGCGGGCGGGTTTATCTGATCCGGTCGAGAATGGAAACGTAGTTGGCGACCGCGGCACCGCCCATGTTGAAGATGCCGCCGAGTTTTGCTCCCGGCACCTGGATGCCGCCCGCCTCGCCGACAAGCTGCATGGCGCTCAGCACATGCATCGATACGCCGGTGGCACCGATCGGGTGGCCCTTGGACTTCAGTCCACCGGACGGATTGACCGGCAGCCTTCCATTTTTCGCCGTCTCGCCATCCAGGGCCAGCTTGGCGCCCTCGCCCGGCTTTGCCAGGCCCATCGCCTCATACTCGATCAGTTCGGCGATGGTGAAACAGTCATGCGTCTCGACGAAGGACAGGTCGCCGAGCGTCACGCCCGCCTGCTTCAGCGCCTGGTTCCAGGCCTGCTCGCAGCCTTCGAAGGCGAGAATGTCGCGCTTCGACATCGGCAGGAAATCCTGCACATGCTCGTTGGCGCGGAAGGCGACGGCGCGGCGCATCTTCAGCGCCGTGGCCGTGTCGGCAAGGACAAGCGCGGCGGCACCGTCCGACACCAGCGAGCAGTCTGTGCGCTTCAGCGGACCGGCGACGAAGGGGTTTTTTTCGCTTTCCTGCCGGCAGAACTCGTAGCCGAAATCCTTGCGCATCTGCGCGTAGGGATTGTCGACGCCGTTCTTGTGGTTTTTGGCGGCGATCATCGCCAGCGCATCCGACTGGTCGCCGTAGCGCTGGAAATAGGCTTGGGCGATCTTGCCGAAGACGCCGGCGAAACCTGCCGGCGTGTCACCGTCCTCCGGCAGATACGAGGCCTTGAGCAGGTTCTTGCCGATCTCGGGACCGGGCGTCGTCGTCATCTGCTCGGCGCCGACCACCAGCACGATACGGGCGGCATTGGCGTCGATGGCGCGGATGCCTTGCCTGACCGCCGCCGAGCCGGTGGCGCAGGCGTTCTCGACGCGGGTCGCCGGCTTGAAGCGCAGCCGGTCATCGGCCTGGAGGACCAGGCTCGCGGTGAAATCCTGGGCGGAAAACCCGGCGTTGAAGTGGCCGAGCACGATCTCGTCGACGTCATCCGGACCGATGCCGGCATGATCGAGCGCCTCGACTGCCACCTTGGTGATCAGGCCCTCCAGCGTCTCGCCTTCGAGCTTGCCGAAGCGCGAATGCGCCCAACCGACGATGCATGCTGTCATGGCGATCTCCATCCTGTGGACCCGGGCTACGCGATACTGCGCGCGCATCAGCATTGTTCAAGCATGAACCGTTCCGCCGGCCTCGCGAAGGGGCCAGAACCGCACAATCGCTTGACCTTGATCATCTGGTCATGGTGCCTGGCTTTTGCCAGCAAATCAGGGTGGATTTTTGTTGATTGATGCGTCAATAAAAAATAATCTTGCCCCAAAAGGCCGGAACAAGAATGCCGAAACTCGGAATGGAGCCGTTGCGCCGCAGGGCGCTAATCGATGCAACGATCTCGGCGATCGGCGAGCGCGGTTCGCTTGATGTGACGATGTCGGAAATCGCCGGCCGCGCCGGCGTGTCCTCGGCGCTTGCCCACCATTATTTCGGCGTCAAGGACGAATTGCTGTTGGCGACGATGCGGCACATCCTGAGCGAGCTCACCGCCGATACGCGCCGTGCACTTCGCGCGGCCGGCACGGCGCGCCAGCGCGTCTCGGCGGTGGTCGCGGTCAATTTTTCCGACATCCAGTTCCAGCCCGAAACGATCGCCGCCTGGCTCGCCTTCTATGTCGAGGCGCAGAAATCGGCAGCACTTCGACGGCTGCTCAAAGTCTATGCGCGGCGGCTGCATTCCAATCTGCTCAGCGGGCTGACCGGCATCCTGCCGAGAAGCGAGGCCGATCGGGTCGCCGAAGCGACGGCGGCGCTGATCGACGGGCTCTATATCAGGCGCGCGCTGAAGGACGGTGTTCCCGATGCCGCGACCGCGATTGCACTGGTCGAGGACTATCTCGAAACGAAGCTCAGCGGACGGCAGAAGCAGTGACATCCAAGCGACCCAACATCCTGATCGTCATGGTCGATCAGCTCAACGGAACGCTGTTTCCGGATGGGCCGGCGGACTTCCTGCACGCGCAGCATCTGAAGGCGCTCGCCGCGCGTTCGGCGCGTTTTTGCAACAATTACACGGCCTCGCCGCTCTGCGCGCCGGGCCGCGCCGCATTCATGAGCGGCCAGTTGCCGTCACGCACCGGGGTCTACGACAACGCCGCCGAATTCGCGTCTTCGATCCCGACCTTCGCCCATCATCTGCGTGCCGCAGGTTATCACACCTGCCTCTCCGGCAAGATGCATTTCGTCGGGCCGGACCAGTTGCACGGTTTCGAGGAGCGGCTGACCACCGACATCTATCCGGCCGATTTCGGCTGGACACCCGACTATCGCAAACCCGGCGAGCGCATCGACTGGTGGTATCACAATCTCGGCTCCGTCAGCGGCGCCGGTACTGCCGAGATCACCAACCAGCTGGAATATGACGACGAGGTCGCCTTCCATGCGGTGCAGAAGCTTTATGATTTTGCCCGCATCTCCGACGATGCCGCACATCGGCCCTGGTGCTTGACGGTCTCCTTCACCCATCCGCACGATCCTTACGTCGCACGGCGGCAATACTGGGACCTCTACGAGGACTGCCCGGCGCTCGAGCCCGAGGTCGGCTTTATTCCTTACGAAAGGCAGGATCCGCATTCGCGGCGGCTCTACCGCGCCAACGACTATGACAGCTTTGACATCACCGCGGAGCAGATCCGCCGCGCGCGCCGTGGCTATTTCGCCAACATCTCATATCTCGACGACAAGCTCGGCGAGCTGCTGTCGGTGCTCGAGCGCACGCGCATGCTCGACGACACGATGATCCTGTTCTGCTCGGATCACGGCGACATGCTCGGCGAGCGCGGCCTGTGGTTCAAGATGTGCTTCTTCGAAGGTTCGGCGCGGGTGCCGCTGATGATCGCCGGCAAAGGCATCGCCGCCGGGTTGATCGACACGCCGGTCTCCAACCTCGACGTGACGCCGACGCTTTGCGACCTCGCCGGCATCGACATCAGCGCGATTGCGCCGTGGACCGACGGCCAGTCGCTGCTGCCGCTGCTGAATGGAAAGAAGCGCTCCGCGCCGGTGCTGATGGAATATGCTGCCGAAGGCTCGAACGCGCCGATGGTGGCGCTGCGCGAGGGCCGTTACAAATTCATCCATTGCGAGATCGATCCGCCGCAACTGTTTGATCTTGAATCGGATCCGCTGGAATCGACCAACCTCGCCGCCGATCCGGCCAATGCGGCTTTGGTGACCGCTTTCTCCGACAAGGTGCGGGCGCGCTGGGACATGGCGGCGTTCGATGCAGCGGTGCGTGCCAGCCAGGCACGCCGCTGGGTGGTCTACCCGGCGCTGCGCAACGGCACCCATTATCCCTGGGAATTCCAGCCGCTGCAGAAGGCATCGGAGCGCTACATGAGAAACCATATGAACCTCGACCTGCTCGAAGAGCAGAAGCGCTTTCCGCGAGGCAAATGATGGCAGACCATCTCGTCCCCTCGCTCGACCATCTCAGGCAGGCCTATGCCGTCACCTCCAAGGCGACGCAGATCACGCCGCTCCTGGAATCGGCGGCACTTGCCCGCGAGACCGGCGCCGCCCGCATCTTCGTCAAGGCCGAATCGCTGCAATGGGCAGGATCGTTCAAGGTGCGCGGCGCCTACTGGCGGCTGAAGAAGCTCTCGCCTGACGAAACCAAAAAGGGCGTCGTCGCCTACTCCTCCGGCAATTTTGCGCAGGGGCTAGCGGCGGCTGGCCAAGCGCTTGGCATTCCCGTCACCATCGTCATGCCGATCGACGCGCCGGCCGCCAAACGCGATGCCACGTCGGGGTACGGCGCGCGTGTCGTGCTAACCGACCATGGCGAGCGAGCGCGTGAGGAAGTCGCCGCCGCCAGAGCGCGTGAGATCGCCGCGAGCGATGGCTTGGCGCTGCTGCACCCGTTCGACGATCCGGAGATCGTCGCCGGCCAGGCCGGCGCCGGACTGGAGGCACTCGACCAGCTCGCCGCCAGGCAAGTGGAGGCCGATCTCTTGTTCTGTTCGGTCGGCGGTGGCGGGCTGATAGGTGGCGTTTCGCTGGCCTTCCACTATCTGTCGCCCGCCACGGAGATCATCGGCGTCGAGCCGGAAGGTTTTGACGGCATGGGCTCGTCGCTCGCGCATGGCGCCATCGAAACCATGCCGATCGGACCGAGATCGATCTGCGACGGGCTGATGTCGCGGCGGCCCGGCGACGCGCCGTTCGCAGCGGTGACGACCGCCGGTGTTCGCGGCGTCACTGTCGATGATGCGTCGGTGCGGCGCGCCATGCGCCTCGCCTTCGAGCGGCTGAAGCTGGTGCTCGAGCCATCCGGCGCTGCTTCGCTGGCGGCGTTGCTCGGCGGCAAGGTCGACGTCACCGGCAAGACCGTTCTAGTAATGGCAACCGGCGGCAACGTCTCGCTGGCCGATTTCATTGCGCATATGAACCACGGGCGCGCATGAACCATGCTTGAAGCGGATTTCGTCATCATCGGCTCCGGCTCGGCCGGTTCGGCCATGGCCTACCGGCTGTCGGAGGACGGCAAGCATTCGGTGATCGTCATCGAATATGGCGGCAGCGATATCGGCCCGCTGATCCAGATGCCGTCGGCACTGTCGATCCCGCTCAATATGAGCCTCTACGACTGGGGCTTTGCCAGCGAGCCGGAGCCGCACCTCGGCGGCCGCGTACTGGCGACGCCGCGCGGCAAGGTCATCGGCGGCTCGTCGTCGATCAACGGCATGGTCTATGTGCGCGGCCATGCCCGCGACTTCGACCATTGGGCCGAACAGGGCGCGACCGGCTGGGGCTTTGCCGATGTGCTCCCGTACTTCAAGCGCATGGAGGACAGCAATGGCGGCGAGAATGGCTGGCGCGGCCACGGCGGCCCGCTGACTGTGCAGCGCGGCTCGAGGACGAACCCACTCTACGGCGCCTTCGTCGAGGCAGGCCGTCAGGCCGGTTTCGAGCTGACCGACGACTATAACGGCGCGAAGCAGGAAGGCTTTGGGCCGATGGAGCAGACCATCCGCGGCGGCCGTCGCTGGTCGGCCGCGAGCGCCTATCTGAGGCCGGCGCTGAGGCGGAAAAATGTCAGCCTGGTCAAGGGTTTCGCCCGGCGGGTAATCATCGAGAATCAACGCGCCACCGGCGTCGAGATCGAAGTGCGCAAACGGATTCAGGTGGTCAGAGCGCGGCGCGAGGTGATCGTTGCCGCGTCCTCGATCAACTCACCCAAGATCCTGATGCTGTCCGGCATCGGCCCCGGCCAGCACCTTAGGGAGAACGGCATCCCGGTGATCGCCGACCGGCCCGGAGTCGGCCGCAATCTGCAGGACCATATGGAACTTTACATCCAGCAGGAATCGACAAAGCCGATCACGCTGAACTCCGTCTTGAACCCGTTCTCGAAGGCGCTGATCGGGGCACAATGGCTGTTCTTCAAATCCGGCCTCGGTGCCACCAATCATTTCGAGGCGGCCGCCTTCGTGCGCTCGCGCGCCGGCGTCGACTATCCCGATATCCAGTATCACTTCATCCCGGCCGCGGTCCGCTATGACGGCAAGGCGGCGGCCAAGGCGCATGGTTTCCAGGCGCATGTCGGGCCGATGCGGTCGAAGTCGCGCGGTTCGGTCACGCTGCGCTCGCCCGATCCCAAATCGAAGCCGGTGATCCGCTTCAACTACATGTCGCATCCGGACGACTGGACGGAGTTCCGCCACTGCATCCGGCTGACCCGCGAGATCTTCGGGCAAGCGGCCTTCGATCCGTACCGCGGCAAGGAACTGTCGCCGGGCTCACATGTGCAATCGGATGAGGAGCTCGACGCCTTCATCCGCGACCACGCCGAAAGCGCCTACCACCC
This sequence comes from Mesorhizobium sp. M0898, assembly GCF_040319695.1. Classification (NCBI taxonomy): domain Bacteria; kingdom Pseudomonadati; phylum Pseudomonadota; class Alphaproteobacteria; order Hyphomicrobiales; family Phyllobacteriaceae; genus Mesorhizobium; species Mesorhizobium sp. M0898. The sequence goes on from NZ_JAMYOE010000029.1 coordinate 24,475, forward strand.
TTGCGGCACCTGCAGGATGGGCCGTGCCGATGATGCGATGAGCGTCGTCGATCCAGAATGCCGCGTCATTGGCGTCGAAGGGCTTCGGGTCGCCGATTCGTCGATCTTCCCGCGCGTCACCAATGGCAATCTCAACGCACCGTCGATCATGACCGGCGAGAAGGCCGCCGACCACATTCTCGGGCGTACGCCGCTGCCACCTTCCAACCAGGAACCATGGATCAATCCGCGCTGGCAGGTGTCGGACAGATAAGCCATGATCCGGCAGACGCATATTCCGCATGCCGCGACAAGACGATTTGGAGAACAGTCATGCGCGCCCAGCCAACGGCATCGCATTATGTCAACGGCCGCTATATCGACGACGAGCGCGGCGCAGCGCTGCCGGTTATCTATCCGGCAACCGGCGAGACCATCGCCATGCTGCGCTTGGCGACGCCGAACGTGCTGGAGCTCGCGATCGAGGCGGCGCGGGCAGCACAACCGGCCTGGGCGCGGCTGAAGGCGGTCGAACGCGGCCGCATCCTGCGCCGCGCCGCCGACATTTTGCGCGCGCGCAATGCCGATCTGGCGCGCATCGAGACGCTGGATACCGGTAAGCCTATCCAGGAGACGCTGGTTGCGGACGCCCCGTCGGCGGCCGACTGCCTGGAATATTTCGGCGGCGCGGTCGCCGCCTTTAATGGCGAGGCCGTGGATCTCGGCGGACCCTTTGCCTATACCAGGCGCGAGGCGCTCGGCGTTTGCGTCGGCATCGGCGCCTGGAACTATCCGATCCAGATCGCCGGCTGGAAATCCGCACCCGCCCTCGCCATGGGCAATGCGATGGTTTTCAAACCATCGGAAAACACGCCGCTATCAGCGCTGGCGCTCGCCGAAATCTACACCGAGGCCGGGCTGCCCGACGGGCTGTTCAACGTGGTCCAGGGTTTTGGCGATGTCGGCGCCGGCCTTGTCGGCCACGATGTCGTCGCCAAGGTCTCGGTGACCGGCTCGGTGCCAACCGGCCGCAAAGTGCTGTCGCTCGCCGGCTCAAAGATGAAGCACGCAACGATGGAGCTCGGCGGCAAGTCGCCGCTGATCGTCTTCGAAGACGCCGACCTCGAAAATGCCATCGGCGGCGCGATGCTCGGCAATTTCTATTCGACCGGCCAGATCTGCTCCAACGGCACGCGGGTCTTCGTGCAGAGCGGCATCCATGACCGTTTCGTCGAGAGGCTGACCGAACGGACGAAGAAAATCCGCATCGGCGATCCGCTCGATCCGGACACGCAGATGGGGCCGCTGGTCTCGAAGGCGCAGCACGACAAGGTGGTCTCTTACATCGAGGCCGGCAAGCAGGATGGCGCGGTGCTCGCCTGCGGCGGCAATGTGCCTTCGCTGCAGGGTTTTCAGGGCGGCTTCTTCGTCGAGCCGACCGTGTTCACCGGTGTCGTCGACACGATGCGCATCGCCCGCGAGGAGATTTTCGGGCCGGTCATGAGCGTGCTGAAATTCGACAGCGAGGACGAGGTGATCGATCGCGCCAACGACACCGAATTCGGCCTCGCCGCAGGCGTGTTCACGCGAGACCTGGCGCGCGCCCATCGTGTCATCGCCGAACTGCAGGCCGGCACCTGCTGGATCAACGCCTACAATCTGACGCCGGTCGAAATCCCCTTCGGCGGCTTCAAGCAATCCGGCATCGGCCGCGAGAATTCGCTCGCGGCACTGGCGCTCTATTCGCAGCTGAAGTCGGTCTATGTCGAGACCGGGGATGTCGCCAGCCCGTACTGATCCTTGGGCGCCGTGCCGTCCAGATACTGCGTCAGCGCGCAGACGAGATGATAGAAGATGCTGGCCGGCACCTCGCTCGCCAAGGAGCGGCCACGCTCGTCGATGCGGTCGATCCACAGGCCGAGCGGTGCCGGATTGATGTGCCAGCGGAACAGCCGGCCGACCCGTGCCTCGATCTCCGGCTTCAGGTCGGGACCGCCCGAACCGTCCAGCGCGATCGCCGCCTTGATCGCTTCGGCCTGCGGCCAGCTGCGCGAGACGCGGTCGAGCGGCAGTCCTTGCCGCGAGACGGCGCCGTAGGCGAGGCCCGTGGCGCGGTTCAGGCCATTGGCGATCGCCGACGCGTAGAGCTTCCGGGCAAGGCCGGTCAAGCCGCTCTGGCCGCTGCGGCCGGCGAAGTCGACCAGCAGCGAGGCCCATTCGAAATGATGGCCGGGTTCGGTCCACGTGCCCTTCTCACCAGGGGTCGGCCGCCATTCATGGTCGAAATACTCACCCAGCGTCCAGCTTTCCGGGTCGAAGAAATGGCTGCGAAACAGATCGACGATGCGCGCGGCGCGACGAAGATGGGCGCGCTCGCCGGTCGCCTGATGCCAGGCCAGGAATGCCTCGAGCAGATGCATGTGCGGGTTGGAGCGGCGCTCGCCCTCGCCGCTCGAGGTCTCGCGGAAGCCGGTCAGGCGTTCGTCCTCGAGATGCGCGTCGATGAACGCAAACGTCTCCTGGCCAAGCCGCAACGCATCGGGATTGCCGCACATATGGGCATGCGCCAGCGCCAGGAGCACGCAGGAATGGTCATAGGCATCCTCGGCGGCGTCGGCGACGGTGCCGTCGACGTTGAGCGTGCGTACCCAGCCGCCATTGTCGGTACGTCCGTGCCTGGCCATGAATTCGAGGCCGTGGCTGATCAGCCGATCGGCCGGGCCGTTCCAGCCGCGCGCCTTGGCGACGGCGAAGGCGTAGATCTGCCTGGCCTGCGTGCGCATGCGCTTGGGTTTCATCAGCGGGGCGGCATCGAAGCCGAGCGCCTCGTGGAACCCGCCGTGGCGCTCATCGACGCCGACCGTCGACCACAACGGCACCGTCTCCTCGAACAGCCAATGGTGCACGCGGCGCTGCCAGGCGCCGCTTTCGATGACGCGGTCGTCGGCGGGCGTGAACCTGGTCTCAAGGCGGCCGCTTTTTTCGAGCTGCTCGACGATCTTCTTGACGTTCTGGCTGTGGCTGACCGGGGCGACGAAAGTGGCGTCGGCGGTCGACACGATGGCGACGTCCTTCAGGCCTATGGCCGACAGCAGGCGGCCGTCGCTGCGGATATAAGAGTTCTCGCAATCGATGGCGACGACATCGCCGACGATGACATTGCCCTGCGTGTCGGAGGGGCCGACGTCGAGCAGCGATTGCCAGGAGCCGAGATCGTTCCAGCGAAAGCCGGCCGGCACCATCGCGATGCCGCTGGCGCGCTCCATGATCGCATAGTCGATCGATGTCGATGGGATGGCGGCATAGAGATCCAGAGGCATGTAGAGGCCGGAAAGATCCGATGTCGCAGCCTGGTAGGCAGCCTCTGTGGCGCTCCAGATGTCGGGCTGGAAGGCCATGAACGCGTCGCGCATGGCACTTGCGCGAAACAGGAAGATGCCGGTGTTCCAGTAGAAATTGCCAGCCTTGAGATAGCTCTGCGCCGTGGCGAGATCGGGTTTTTCGACGAAACGCGAGACATCGCAGATGCCATCGCGCTCGCCGGCCACCTCGATGTAGCCGTAACCGGTCTCGGGTTGGGCGGGCTTGATGCCGAACACAACCAGCCTGCCTTGGCGCGCGGCCGCCGTGCCGGCCTCGATGCTCCGCCAGAATTGCTGTGGCGTCGCGATCTCATGATCGGACGGCACCACCAGCACCAGGCTGTCGCCGAATTCCGACAGCGTGCGCAGGCTTGCCAAGGCGACGGCCGCGGCGGTGTTGCGTCCGGTCGGCTCGAACAGCGGGCCGCCGCCGGAAAGCTCGTGACCGGCAATGTCGGCATGAACGCGGTCGGCATGCCTTTCCGAGGCAATCAGAAAAACCGGCGTTTCGCCTTCCAGCCGCGCGGTCAGCCGGCGCAGCGTCTTGGCCAGCATCGAGCCGTCGCCGGAGAAATCATGGAACTGCTTGGGATTGTCCTCGCGCGACAACGGCCACAGCCGCGAGCCGACGCCGCCGCTCATCACAAAACTGACGATCCGTTCGGTCATGAAAACAAGCCCCGCGTTCAAAAAGTCTGATTGTAGGCGCCGACTTCGGGGCTGCGGCGCAGCACCGCATCGACGGCTTCGAACATCTGCCGGCGCCGCTCGGACGATACCGGGCTCTCCACCACCACCACAAGCTCCGGCTTGTTCGATGATGCCCGCACCAACCCCCATGTACCATCCTCCGCCACGACCCTGACGCCGTTGACGGTGATCAGTTCGCCGATCTTCTGGCCGGCGAAGACCGTGCCCTCGTCCTTCATCTTGCGAAAGTCGCCTACGACGCGCTCGACGACGCCGTATTTGAGCTCGTCGGCGCAGTGTGGCGACATGGTCGGCGTGCCAAAGGTCAGCGGCAGATCGCGATAGAGGTCAGCCATGCTGCTTTGCGGGCTGCGATCCAGCATCTGGCATATGCCGATGGCCGTGACCAGGCCATCGTCATAGCCGCGGCCGATCGGAGGATTGAAGAAGAAGTGGCCCGATTTCTCAAAACCAGCAACGGCGCCGAGTTCGGCCACCCGCCGCTTGATATAGGAGTGACCGGTCTTCCAATAGTCGGTGACCGCGCCATTCTCCTGCAGCACCTTGTCAGTCATGAACAATCCGGTCGACTTGACGTCGACGACGAAAGTCGAGCCGGGATAGAGGTGCGAAATGTCGCGCGCCAGCATGACGCCGACCTTGTCGGCGAAGATCTCGTTGCCTTCATTGTCGACCACGCCGCAGCGATCGCCGTCGCCGTCGAAGCCTAGCCCGACATCGGCGCCCGTTTCCAGCACCTTGTCGCGAATGGCGTGCAGCATCTGCATGTCTTCGGGGTTGGGATTGTAATTGGGAAACGTATGATCGAGCTCGACGTCGAGCGGGATGACCTCGCAGCCGATACTTTCCAGTGCCTCGGGAGCGAAAGCCCCGGCGGTGCCGTTGCCGCAGGCGGCCACCACCTTGAGCTTCCTGGAGATACGCTTTCCCGCGGTCAGATCGTCAAGGTAGGTTTTGCGGAAATCCGCAACGAAGGCGTAGGAGCCACCACCGACAAGGTCGAAATCGCCTGACAGCACGATCGCCTTCAGCGCGCTCATCTCCTCCGGACCGAAGGTCAGCGGACGCGCCGCGCCCATCTTGACGCCGGTCCAGCCATTCTCGTTGTGTGAGGCAGTGACCATGGCGACGGACGGCGTGTCGAGCGCGAACTGGGCGAAATAGGCCATCGGCGACAGGGCAAGCCCGACATCCTTGACCCGTGCGCCGGCCGCCATCAGCCCGGAAACCAGCGCCAGCTTGATGGCAAGCGAATAGGAGCGGAAATCGTGACCGGTGACGATGTCGGGTCCGGCACCCAGGCGACGGATCAGCGTGCCGAGCCCCATGCCGAGCGCCTGGACACCGATTAGATTGAGTTCCGGCGTTTCGTTCGAGCCGGGATGGCCGAACCACCAGCGCGCATCATATTCGCGAAACCCGGACGGCATGACGAGCGCCGAGGTTTCGAACTCGAATGTGTTTGGTCTGGCATCGCTAACGATCTTCATCGACAAGGCTGCAAACTCCAGGCGGCTGAATCAGGTGCTTCGAGGCAAGTGGACGGTTACCCAGATGCCCTTTAAGCCGTGTTTGTGCGACAGGAAACTGAAACCTGTATGACGTGGCGGCGAAAGCGAAAGAAATGCGACAGAAGCGCTGCCATTGGCGCTTGCAGTAACCAAACTCGGCGGCTATAAGCCCGCGGTCTGGTCACGGAGTGTAGCGCAGCCTGGTAGCGCACATCGTTCGGGACGATGGGGTCGCAGGTTCAAATCCTGCCACTCCGACCAGAAAAAACATTGTCCAACCCGGGAGGCAATGGCTCAGGGCTCGTAGGGGCTCTTCCAAGTTGCGCCTGTACATTCGACAAAAAGAGGTTTGGCCGAGGAGAGGCTACGCGGTGCCCGCAGTGGCATCGGATCGCGGCTATTGCTAACGCATGTTCGTCACCGAAAAAAGCGAGATTTCCAAGGCACCGGAAACCTCCCCCGCTTCGAAACGCCAAATCGTCCCGTGAAGGCCGGCGTGAGATTTACACCTCAGTTGCAACCGGAACATGGGATAGCCCGAGCCACCATTTTGATGCGGCTGTCAGCTACCCTCCGGGAATGCACCAAGACTCGTCGTCCGGCGGGAAAGCCAAGCCGGCGCGATTCTGCGCCGCCTTTCGCAAGTCTTTGCATCTCACGGCACTATCGCCCATTTTGCTTGTTGCAAAGCCGGTCTTGTCGCCTCTTCTAGTGATCCCCGTCCGCAGGACGAACAACTTCGGAGCAAAAAAGGGGACCATTGTGACGACCCATCATCATGCCCGCACGGGAGCGGTGTCTAGCGCTTCAGGTATGCTGCGCCCTCAACTCGGGCCTGCCGCCGCAGGCAAATATCAGCGCCCGATCTCCAGGGCCGATGCCCGCCGCCTGACTGTCGGTGACATCCTCGCCGCCTATACCGAAGCACGCCAGGCCAAGATTGCCGGTCGCAAGGAATTTCTCGCCAGGATGCGTTTTCTGAACGAATTCTTCGGCACCGAGCCGGTCGCCAACATCAATGGAGATCGCTGCCGCGCCTATGTCGAGCACCGTTCGCGCGAGCGCAATCGGGTAGAGCGTGAGCGAATCGCCAAGCTCAACGCTGCGGCGATGGAGACCCGCCGTGCGTTACTCCCGGCGTGGCGAGACAAGGACTTTACATCAGGCCCGCGTCGCGATCTTGAGGACCTCCGCTCGGCGATCAACTTTTGGGCCAAGGAATACGGTCTCGATCCGAAGCCGTCCGTCACCTTGCCAGACAAACCAGCAGCGCGCGAGCGCTGGCTGACGCGCGAGGAAGCAGCGGGACTGCTGCGCGCGGCATTGCGGCTGCGCCGGAAGCACGGTCAGTACGCTCATCTCTGCCGCTTTATCATTGTGGGGCTCTACACTGGCTGCCGACATCGTTCAATCCTGCAACTCAATTGGGATGGCGAGGCCGCAGAAGCTTGGCCGGACCTAGGCCGCGGCGTGCTCTACTGCAAAGATCAGCACGCGAAAAAAAGCAAGAAATGGCGTCCGCCGACGCGACTGCCGTCACGGCTGATCGCCCATATGCGCCGCTGGAAGCGTATCGATTGCGACTGCGGGCCGGTCGTCCATGACAGCCTGGGCGAACCGACAAAGCGCATCGAGAAGGCGTTCCGCACCTGCCGCGTGGAAGCCGGGCTCGGCGACGATGTCACCCCGAATGTGCTTCGCTATACCCGCGCCATGTGGCCTGTGCTGTGCGACGTCGACATGTGGCGCATCGCCAGCAAGGCTATGCGCTCAGGCGAAATCGCGTGACATCGATGGCCGCGGCCATCAGTGTCTGTGTGTAGGTTGCCTGCGGATTGCTGAAGATCGCCTCGGCCGGCCCCTCCTCGACGATCTTGCCCTGTTTCATGACGATGATGTAGTCGGCCATGGCGCGCACAACGGCGAGATCGTGGCTGATGAACAGATAGGACAGTTCGTGGTCGGCCTGCAGCTTGCGTAACAATTCGACGATCTGCTTCTGCACGGAGCGGTCCAGCGCCGAGGTCGGCTCGTCCAGCACCACCACTTTAGGCTTGAGTATCATGGCGCGCGCAATGGCGATGCGCTGCCGCTGACCGCCGGAGAATTCATGCGGATAGCGGTTGCGCGTGTTCGGGTCGAGCCCGACTTCGAGCAAGGCATCGACCGCGCGGAGATCGCGCTGCCTGCCCGACAGATTGGGCTCGTGGACCAGGAGCCCCTCGGTGATGATCTGGCCGACGGTCATGCGTGGCGACAGCGAGCCGAACGGATCCTGGAAAACCAGCTGCAATTCGCGCCGCAGCGGCCGCATCGCCTGGCGGTCGGCGTGGGAAATGTCGCGGTCACCAAGCCGGATGATACCGTCGCTGGGCAGGAGCCGCAGCAAGGCACGGCCGAGCGTCGATTTTCCCGAGCCGGATTCGCCGACGATGCCGATCGTCTGGTTGCGCTTCAGCCGTATCGAAATGTGATCGACGGCGCGCAGCAGCAGCGGCTCGCCGCCAAGAAATCCGCCGCCGATCTTGAAGGTCACCTCGACGTTCCTGCCTTCAAGCAGGACAGGGGCATTCGGAGGCGGCGGCGCCTTGGTGCCGGTCGGCTCGGCGGCAAGTAGCATCTTGGTGTAGCCGTGCTGCGGGTTGGCGAAGATCGCTTCCGCCTCGCCCTCCTCGACCACCTCGCCATAGCGCATCACATAGACCCGATCGGCAAAGCGCCGGACGATGCCGAGATCGTGGGTGATGAAGACGATCGCCATGCCGAGCTTGCGCTGCAATTCGGCGAGCAGCATGAGGATCTGCGCCTGGATGGTGACGTCGAGCGCGGTCGTCGGCTCGTCGGCGATCAGTATGTCGGGGTCGTTGGCCAGCGCCATGGCGATCATGACGCGCTGGCGCTGACCGCCCGACAACTCGTGCGGATAGGATTTCATCCGCCGCTCCGGATCGGGAATATGGACCAGCCGCAGCAGCTTGAGCGCCTCCTCGCGCGCGGCGGCGGCGCCAAGTCCGCGATGCTTGCGGATCGGCTCGATCAGCTGGTTGCCGATCGAATAGAGCGGGTCTAGCGACGTCATCGGCTCCTGGAAGATCATGCTGATCTTGCGGCCGCGGATCTTGTTGAGCTCGGGTTTGCTCAAGGTCAAAAGATTGCGGCCGCGATAATCGACTGTGCCGCTGGCTTCGCCGTTCGAGGCGAGCAGGCTCATCGCCGCCATCATCGTCTGGCTCTTGCCGGAACCGGATTCGCCGACGACGGCGACGGTTTCGCCTGATTTGACGTGGATATTGATGCCCTTCACCGCCTCCACCACACCGTCGAGGGTGCGGAAGCGGACGCGAAGGTCCTTGACGCTGAGGATGGTATCGGAAGCAGCCATCTCAACGATCCTTCGGGTCGAGCGCGTCGCGCAGCCCATCGCCGACGAAATTCAGCGCGAACAGCGTGGAGACGAGAAAGAAGGCCGGGAACAGAAGCAGCCAGTTGGCCGAGCCGATGTTCTGGGCGCCAACCGAGATCAGCACGCCCCAGCTGGTCATCGGCTCCTGGACGCCGAGCCCGAGGAACGACAAAAAACTCTCCAGGATAATGACCTGCGGCACCAGCAGCGTCATGTAGATCACCACCGGCCCGAGCAAATTGGGGATCACATGGCGCAGCAGAATGCCGCGCTGGCCGACGCCCATCGCCTCCGCCGCCTGGACATATTCCTGCCGGCGGATCGACAGCGCTTGTCCGCGCACGATGCGCGCCATGTCGAGCCACAGCACCGCGCCGACCGCCAGGAACATCAGCACGAAATTCCTGCCGAAAAACACCACCAGCATGATGACGAAGAAGATGAACGGCAAAGAATAAAGCACATCGACGACACGCATCATCACCTCATCGACCCTGCCACCGGCAAGGCCGGCGGTGGCGCCGTAGAGCACGCCGATAACCACGGCCACAATGCCGGCAAGCAGGCCGATGGCTAGCGATATGCGCCCGGCCATCAACGTTCTGGACAGGAGATCGCGGCCGGTATTGTCGGTGCCGAACAGGAAATATTGCTGCTTGATTGAGGCACTCATCACCATTTCGAGACCGTCCGGCGATTTGCTCTCGATCTTTGTGTCATCAAAGGTATCGGAACGATCAAGGTAGCGAATGTTGCGGTCGTCGATCGGCTTGGACGATTTGACGGTAACGAACACACGGCTGCCCTCCTGCCGCCACTCCTTGATGTCGACGCGCATACGCCTGATCGCCTCATCGAGAGCGCCTTCGATCATGTCGGCCTTCGGATAGGCGGAGAAGCTCGGCGGCGTACGGACATAGTCGGCATAGATGGTGGTGTATTGGTGCGGCACGAAAGAGGGCCCAAACACGCTGATGACGGCGATGAAGGCAAGATAATAGAGGCTGAACATGGCCGCGCGATTGGCCTTGAGGCGCGCCCAGGCGTCACCCCACAGGGACCGGCCGACGACCGGTGCGGCAACTGCGATATCAGTCATAGCGCACCCTCGGATCGACGACCCCATAGAGGACGTCGACGATCAGGTTGAAGACAATGGTGAAGAGCGCGATGACCACCACCGTCCCCATCACCAATGTGTAGTCGCGGTTGAGCGCGGCAACGACAAAATGGCGGCCGATGCCAGGGATAGAGAAGATGGTCTCGACGATGATCGAGCCGGTGAGAAGGGCTGCAGCTGCCGGACCGGTGAAGGAGACGATCGGCAGGATGGCGCCGCGCAGTGCATGCTTGACGACGACTGACCAGTCGGACAGGCCGAGAGCGCGCGCGGTGCGGATGTGATGCGAGTGCAGCGATTCGATCATCGAGCCGCGCATCAGGCGGGCAACAATGGCAATCTGCGGCAGAGCGAGCGTCAGCACCGGGCCGATCTTGTTGATGAGGGCTCCGTCGCCCCAGCCACCGATCGGCAGCAGCTTCCAGGTCAATCCGAATACAAGCTGGATTACCGGGGCGATGACAAAGGTCGGTATGGTGCTGCCGGCGGTCGCCAGCGCGATCACCGAATAGTCGGCAAGCTTGTTCTGGTTGAGCGCGGCAACAGTGCCGAGCACGCTGCCGAGGAGCAGCGCCAGAACGAGCGCCGAAGCGCCGAGTTGGATCGAGATCGGCAGGCCTTCCCTGAACAGCTCGCCGACGGTGAAATCCGGCATGTTGTAGCTGGGGCCGAAATTGCCGCGCAGAAGATTGCCTAAATAATGGAGGTACTGCAGCCAGAGCGGGTCGTTGAGCCCGAACTGGGCTTCGAGATTGGCCCTGATCTCGGGGCTCAGGCCCCGCTCCTGGTTGAACGGGCCGCCCGGCGCGACGCGTATCAGGAAGAACGCTATAGTCACGATGACGAACAGCGTCGGGATGGCGGTCAGGAGCCGCCGGAAAACGAATCGCAGCATCGATGCCCCGCTTGATCCAGAGCAGCGCGCGTCCGGCTGGACGATTGCGCTCTAGCCTTCAAATTTTCGCACCGACATTGTCGAAAATCGAATCCGGTTCCCGGGCCGATGCGATGGCAAACCGGCGCCGCCGCGCATTGAGTCGCGCGGCGGCCTGGCTAAGGGATCAGTCCTTGCTGATGAAGCGGGACGGATGGATGTCCATCACATTGTCGTCGAAGCCGTGCAGCTTCGAGGAAACGATGTCGTGGTAGCTGTAGTAGAGAAGCGGGATCTCGCCGACGTCGTCGACGAGGATGCGCTCGGCCTCGGCGAGTTCCTTCATGCGCTGTTCGGGCTTGCCGCCGGCGGCGGCGGCCTTGTCCATGGCCGCCTCGAATTTCGGGCTGTTATAGCTCGAATAATTGTTGCCGCTGGCCTTGCGAGATATGCCGAGGAAGGTTTCCGGGTCCTTGTAATCGGCGATCCAGGCGGCACGCGCCACATCGTAGTCGCCCTTCTGCTCGAGGAAGGAGTAGTGGGTCTTGGTGTCGGTGTTGAGCAGCGTGACCTCGACGCCAAGCGGCTTCAACTGTTCCTGGATGGCTACAGCGGTGTTCTTGTGGTTTTCCGAGGTGTTGTAGCGGATCTGCATCTTCAACGGATGCTCGGGTGTATAGCCGAGTTTCTCGAGGATCTTCTTGGCAGCGTCCTCGCGGTCGATCTGCGGCATGTCGGCGTATTTGGCCAGTGCCGGCGTGTAGCCCTGGATACCCGGAGGGACCATCGAATAGCCGGGCAGCATCGAATTCTGCCAGACTTTTTCAGCGAGGAAGTCGCGATCGATCGCCATCGAGATAGCGTTGCGCAGTTCGACGTTGTCCCAAGGCGCCTTGTCGGTCTTGATCGCGTAATAGTAGATGCCGAGATATGGCCCGACACGGACCTGGTCGCCGAATTTGGTCTTGAGATCGGCGAGCTGTTCGGTCGGCAGGTCACCGTAACTGTCGAATTCGCCGGCCTCGAAGCGCTTCATCGCGGACGAGCGATCCTCGGTCGGGATGTAGTTGACCACGTCGAACTTGACGCTCGCGGCATCCCAGAATTTCGGATTCTTGACCAGCTTCAGATGGTCGTTGGGAATCCACTCTGCCGCTGTAAAGGCCCCGTTCGAGACCAGCTTGCCTGCCTTGATCCAGTCGGCGCCAAGCTTTTCGATAGACGCCTTGTTAACTGGATAGGTCGCCTGATGGGTCAGCATCTCCAGGAAGTAAGGCGTTGGCGCCTTGAGCGTGACTTCGAGGGTATTTGCGTCAATCGCCTTGACGCCCATATCCTCCGGCTTGCCCTTCTTGGTGTTGACTTCCTCGGCACCCTTCACTGGATAGAGCATGGAAGCGTATTCCGCAGCGGTGGCCGGATCTTCCAGCCGACGGAACGAATAAACGAAGTCGTCCGCCGTCACCGGGCTGCCATCCGACCAGAGGCCGTCCTTGCGCAGCTTGAAGGTGTAGACAGTGCCGTCGTCGGACACCGTCCAGCTTTCAGCGGCGCCCGGAATGAGATTCGTCTTCTGGTCATGCATCACGAGGCCCTGGAACAGGTCGCGTATGATATCGGCTTCGTAGACCGTCGAGGTCTTGTGCGGATCGAGCGTCTCCGCTTCGGCGGCGGCTCCGCGGTTGTAGACGGTCTCGGCGAAAGCCGGCGTGTAGAACGTACCGGCAGCCAAGACCATGGTCGTGGCGAGTACCGTCGCCTTCAGCACATGTTTCAGCATGGAGTTCTCCCTAACGACGTCGCCCTTCGGCCACGTCTCTAAGTGTTGACGCCCCGAAACCGATTGGCTGGTTCCTTTCGAGCGCGCAGCCGGTTCCCTTTCCGGCAGCTGGTGGCCAAACAGTAACGTGGAGATTTTTTATTTCAACAGACTCTCGGGGTCACCCAAAGTAAGGGGGCCGGGGCAGTCGTTTTGCGGGCGGCCAATCAATGGTCGAAACCATGAGTTTGACTGGGTTTCCTGGCCAGAACGCCGATCTGGGAAATAATCTGGCCGATCTTTTCAGTTTACCGGAATGTATTAATTGGTTCTTAGGCAACCAAGGGTTACAAATTTCGATGGAATCGGCACATCGACCTTGGGTTCCAACGGGCAAGGGCAATGAACAAGATAGACAGTAATACTGTCGCATTGAAGCGTAAAATATTGCGCCACATACGGACGAATCTACGCAAAATTGGAGAAGAGTCCGGAACTTCCGCGGTCGAGTTCGCCCTGCTTTCCCCAATCTTTATCCTTCTTTTGCTCGGAATGGTTGCATATGGTATCTATTTTGGTGCAAGCAACTCCTTGCAGCAAATCGCCGCCGATGCCGCCCGCACCGCAATTGCCGGATTGAATCAAACCGAGCGCCAGGCGCTGGTGGCGAGTTTCGTCAAAAACAATGCCAGTGGATACCCGTTTGTCGATTCCGGCAAGCTGACCTATCAGGCGACGGACAGCACGGCCGACGGAAATCAGTTCGTCGTGTCGATCCAGTACGATGCCAGCAACCTGCCGATCTGGAACCTATTACCAAGCCTTGCGATGCCGCAAACCACGATGTCGCGCAGATCTACCATCAGGATTGGAGGCATTTGAAATGTCGCAGTTCTTGCTGAGGAGCATCGGGCGGATCGCTCGCTCGATGGTTGGCGACAAGAAGGCGAACTTTGCCGTCATGACGGCGCTGACAGCGCCATTCGCGCTGGGGCTGGCTGCCTTCGCTGTCGACGAAGGTTCGATCTACACGGAGCGCAGGGAAGCCCAGGCGATGACCGATCTGGCGGCGATCACCGCGGCGTCGAACATCAACAATATGGAAGCCGCGGCGGTAACCACGCTCAGTGACAACCGAATGCCCGGCATCATTGTTCAAAAGGCAGGTCAGACAATCGTTCCCACGGTTGGCAAAACCGTCGTGTCGGTCACCGGCGGCCGATACTCAGCGGCGTCCTCCGTTGGTGTCGACAAGCGCTTCGAAGCCGGCAAAACGCCTTACAACGCCGTTCGCGTCACTCTGCGAAAAATCCCCGCCCGGTATTTCGCCAGTTCGCTCATCCCTACTCCGGTTGTCGGCACCGAAGCCATTGCCAGCGTGACCCCGCAAGCGATGTTCTCGGTCGGGTCCAGGCTCCTCAGCGTCAATGGCGGCATCCTCAACGCGCTTCTCAGCAAGTTGCTGGGCGCCAACATTTCGCTCAGCGTCATGGACTACAACGCGCTGATCTCGGCCGATGTCAACGTGCTTTCGTTCGTCGATGCCCTTGCCGTACAGTTGCAACTGACAGGTGTCAGCTATTCCGACGTTCTGGCGTCAAAAGCGACGGTAGGCCAGATCGCGACCGCCATGGCCAATGCGTCCGGATCGGGTAGCGCCAGCAAACTTGTGCTGCAGACGATCGCGTCGAGGGCCACCAACACGGTCAAGATACCCCTCAGTCATCTTATCGATCTTGGCTCGATCGGCAGGCTCGGCCTCGGACAAAAGTCTCCCGGCTTTTCCGTCGACGCAAGCGCGATGGGCATGCTGGGTGCCGCCGCCTCGCTGGCCAATGGCTCAAACCAGGTCCAGGTCGATCTCGGCGCCACTATTCCGGGACTTACCTCCACCACGCTCGCCATCGCCATCGGTGAACCGATGCAATACTCACCCTGGCTGGCCGTCGGGGAAAAAGGCACCGTGGTGCGCACCGCGCAGACGCGCATCAAGCTGGTCACCACAGTGGGCATCGGCAATTCCAATCTCGGCGGCGGCATCAGCCTGCTGTCCGTCAACCTGCCTCTGCATGTCGAAGTCGCCTATGCGGAAGCCAAGCTAACCGACATCAGCTGCCCGACGGGCCGGCCGGATAGCATCAAGGTTTCGATCGCCGCGCAGCCTGGCGTGGCCTCGCTGCACCTTGCCACCAGCGACGCCGACAACAACCCATCGGCCTTCGCCGATTTCAGCAATCCGCAATCGTTCTCCGATGCCACGATTGCCCAGGTGAGCGTGAAGCTTCTGCTGCTTACCCTCAATCTGCTCGATGTGAAGGGTTCTTCATCACTTGCCATCACCAACAACGATCCGACCACATTGACGTTCGACAGCACCGATATCGCCAACAAGACGATAAAAACTGTTGCCACAAAAAACCTGACGCAATCACTCACGACATCGCTGGTCAGCGGCCTCTCGCTCTCGGTCAATGCACTGGGCCTCGGGCTGGACGTGACGGCCCTGCTCGGAACGGTTAAGCCGGCGGTGGTAACGGTTCTGAACGGCGTGACGGCGCCGGTCGACGAACTGGTCTATAACGTGCTTGCAGCTGTCGGCGTGCATGTCGGCGAGGCCGATGTGCGGGTTGTCGGCGCGACTTGCGGGCGCTCCGTGCTTGTTCAATGAGATGATGAATAGAGCTCAGCCAATCCGGCCGAGGAAGCAGCCCAGCGGCGGCAGCGACAGAGTTCTTTCCTGCAAGACGCCGGCAGCACCGCCAAGATCTCTCGGCTCTATCGCTTCCAGATCCGGTGGCAATTGCCAGCCGGCCGGCTCGTCGGCGAAATTGAAGACACTGAGCAGCTTTTCGTCACCGCCTTCGCGAATGAAGGCAAGGACGTCGCCTTCGGCATCGAGGAACCGGATCGAGCCTCGAACCAGCGCCGGATGCTGCTTGCGCAAGGCCAGCATCGCCCGGTAGCTCGCCAGGACGGAGGTTTGCTCGCCGTCCTGGACGTCGACCGCCCGGTCGCGATGGCTTGCCGGGACCGGAAGCCACGGCTTGCCCGTCGAAAAGCCGGCATTGTCGGCGCCAGTCTCCCAGACCATCGGCGTTCGGCACCCATCCCGCCCCTTGATCCCCGGCCAGAAGCGGATGCCGAAAGGATCGCGCAAATCCTCGAACGCCAGTTCGGCCTCCTCCAGCCCGAGTTCTTCGCCCTGGTAGAGGCAGATCGATCCGCGCAGGCAGGAAAGCAGCACGATCGAGAATTTCGCCACCCTGTCCGGATCGCCGCCCGGCCTTTTCCATCGACTGACATGGCGCACGACATCGTGGTTGGAGAACGCCCAGCAAACCCAGCCGTCGAATACCTTACTCTCGAAGGCCTCGACACAGCCACGCACATGCGACGCCGAGAATTGCGGGCCGAGCAGGTCGAACGTGTAGGACATTTGGAGCTTGTCGCCACCGCCGGTATAGGCGGCGAGTGTCTGCAAGGAACGCGTTTCGTCGCCAATCTCGCCGACAGCGGCGCGGCCTTCATATTCGTCAAGCAAGGCCCGGAAGCGCCTGAGGAAAGCAAGGTTTTCCGGCTGGCTCTTGTCGAACAGATGCTCCTGATAGAGATAGGGGCTGGTTGCCGTATTGGTGCCGGCGACGCTTTCCGCCAAAGGCGGGTTGCTGCGCAGCCAGCGGTCGTGGACGTAATAGTTGACCGTATCCAGCCGGAAACCGTCGACGCCGCGCTCGAGCCAGAACCGCACCGTTTCCAGCAAGGCGTCCTGCACCTGTGGGTTGTGGAAATTCAGGTCCGGCTGCAAGGCGAGGAAATTGTGCAGGTAATATTGCCTACGCGTTGCGTCCCATTCCCAGGCCGGGCCGCCGAAAAGCGACAGCCAGTTGTTGGGGGCGGTGCCGTCGGGCTTCGCATCGGCCCAGACGTACCAGTCGGCCTTGGGGTTGTCGTGGCTCGTGCGGCTTTCGACGAACCATTCGTGCCGATCCGACGAATGCGACAAGACCTGATCGATGATCACCTTCAGGCCGAGCCGGTGCGCCTCCGCAATCAGTGCGTCGAAATCCTCTAATGTGCCGAACATCGGATCGACGGCGCAGTAATCCGAAACGTCGTAACCCATATCGGCCATTGGCGACTTGAAAAAAGGCGACAGCCAAACGGCGTCGGCACCGAGCGATGCGACATGGGCCAGCCTCGAGGTGATGCCGCTGAGATCGCCGCTGCCGTCGCCTGTCGTGTCCTGGAAGGAGCGCGGGTAGATCTGGTAGATGACGCAGCCGCGCCACCATTCGGCATTGTCAGCCATCATGGCTCTCCCCTGCGCCCGCACGCGCTGTCCTGCTTTCGATCATGAACAGGACTGTTCGCCCAGGCACCGGCCGCGAGATATCGCTACTATCCGGTTCGATAGCTGGGCGCCAATGAAAACCCGCCCGTTCCGGCAGCGTGAACATGCAGGCCCGGCGGTCGCCATTGATGACCACCGCAAGGCGACTGTTCTCACCGCTACCGAGAACCATGACCAGCCGGTGCCGCCTGGCATCGTCCCAGGCTGCCTCGTCGAACGGCACGCCGGTTTCCGTCAGCCAGGCTACGTCTGGGATTTCCGAGCCCGCAGGCGGTTCTCCGGTCAGGAACATTGTGTCCAAGAGCGCCGGCACGACACGACGCATCCTGGCGAGCAGAGCCGTATGGTGTTCGAGCGCCAGGTCGCGCCCGGCCCAGTCGAGCCAGGTGATGTCATTGTCCTGCGCGTAGGCGTTGTTGTTGCCGCGCTGCGTGCGGCCGAACTCGTCGCCGGCCGTCAGCATGATCGTGCCGCGCGAGGCAAAGAGCGTCGCCAGCAGCGCGCGCTGGTCATCGAAACGGGCCGTAACGATTGACTGGTCGCTGGTCTCGCCCTCGACGCCATCGTTCCAGGACAGGTTGTCGTCGTGACCATCGCGGTTCTGTTCGCCATTGGCCTCGTTGTGCTTGTGCCCATAGGCGACGATATCGGCCAGCGTCATGCCGTCATGCGCGGCGATGAAGTTGATGCTGCGGCTCGTTGTCTGGCCTGCTTTGGCAAAGACGTCGGACGAACCGGCAAGCCGCGTCGCCAGGGCACCGATCATGCCGCCGTCGCCGCGCCAGAAGCGGCGGATATCGTCGCGGTATTTGTCGTTCCATTCGAGGAAGGGCGGCGGAAAATTGCCGAGCTGATAGCCATCCGGTCCGATATCCCAAGGCTCGGCGATCAGCACCCGGTCGCCAAGAACAGGGTCGTTGCGAATGGCGTTCAGCAGCGGCGCATCGGAGTCGAAGACGCCGTCGACGCGGCCGAGGATCGGCGCCAGGTCGAAGCGGAATCCGTCGACACCGGCGCGCTGGACAAAGTGGCGAAGCGTGTGGAGGACCATTTCCCGGACGACCGGATGCTCGCAGGCGAGCGTATTGCCGGTTCCGGTGTCATTGACCAGAGCGCCGTCGGCCTCGTGCCGGTAGTAGGCGCGACTGTCGAGCCCGCGCAGCGACAATGTCGGGCCGAGCCGGTCGCTTTCGCCGGTGTGGTTGAACACCAGGTCGAGAATGGTGCCGATGCCGGCCTCGCGCAGCGCGGCGACCGTTCCGCGCAACTCGGCCAGACCGCCGGGCGCCAGTCGCGGATCGAGCGCCATGAAGGTCACGGGATTATAACCCCAGGCGTTGCGCAGACCGAGCGGCGGTAAATGCCGTTCGTCGATCGATGCAGTCACCGGCATCAACTCAATGGCTGCCACGCCGAGTTTTTGCAGATGCTCGACAACGAGGGGGTGAGCGAGCGCTGCAATGGTGCCGCGTTGCTTCTCGGGAATGTCGGGATGCAGCTTTGTGAAGGCGCGTACCGGCACTTCGTAGATAAGGCCGCCGGGCCGAAACAGCGGCGGCAAGGCGGGCAAGGATTCCGGCAAGGCGCCGGCGATGGCTTTCGGCATCAGCGGCGCCGTGTCGGCCCCCTCGCCCCGGCGCGCGGCGAGCCGGCCGTCATAGGCATAGGGCCTGTCGATCTCGACGGCATAGGGATCGGCCAGCAGCTTGTCGGGATCGAACCAGAGACCGTGTTCCGGCGCGTAGTCGCCATCGGCGCGGAACCCGTATCGGGTCCCGGCGGCGAGACCGGTAACAAAAAGTGCATGGACGCCCTCGTCTTCCGACTGGAGTTCCAGCCGGTCGACTTCGCGGTTGCCGTGTTCGTCGAAAATCGAGACCCAGATGCGCCGAGCCGACGAGGACCATGCGGCGAAGCGGATACCGCCCTCCCCGGCAAGCCCGCCAAATCGCGGACGATAGCCGGCGGATAGTCCCGACGACATCAGGTGATGACGCTCGGCTTGGCGCGGCCGGTATGGCTGCGAATCCCGGCAATGTCGTCGGCCGCCGCGATCAGATCGGCAAGCGCCTCCTGGGTGTCGAGATCGTGGCGGTTCTTGTCCGGCTCGTAGCGCTCGACATAAAGCCGCAGCGTCGCGCCCGAGGTGCCGGTGCCGGACAGGCGGAAGACGACGCGTGAGCCGCCTTCGAACAGCACCCTGATGCCCTGGTTCTCGCTGACCGAGCCGTCGACCGGATCGTGATAGGCGAAATCATCGGCGCTGGCGATCGTCATGCCGCGCACGCTAGTGCCAGGCAGCGAGCCGAGCTTGGCGCGCAACTCGCCGACAAGCGCGTTGGCACGATCGGTCTCGACCTCCTCGTAGTCGTGGCGCGAATAATAGTTACGGCCATAGGCCGCCCAATGCTGGGTGACGATCTGCTTGGCGCTTTCGCCGCGAACGGCAAGGATGTTGAGCCATAAAAGCACAGCCCACAGGCCGTCCTTTTCGCGGACATGGTTGGAGCCGGTCCCCGCACTCTCCTCGCCACAGATCGTTGCCATGCCGGCATCGAGCAGATTGCCGAAAAATTTCCAGCCGGTCGGCGTCTCGTAGATGCCGATGCCGAGCTTTTCGGCGACCCGATCGGCAGCACCGCTGGTCGGCATCGAGCGGGCGATGCCTTTCAGCCCCGCCTTGTAGCCCGGCGCCAGATGGGCGTTGGCGGCGAGCATCGCCACCGAATCCGACGGGGTGATGAAAATTCCCTTGCCGATAATCAGGTTGCGGTCGCCGTCGCCATCCGAGGCGGCGCCAAAGTCTGGCGCATCCGGCCCCATCATCTCGTCGTATAGGTGTTTTGCGTGCACCAGATTGGGATCGGGATGATGGCCGCCGAAATCCGGCAGCGGAATGAAATTGCGGGCGGTGCCGTTGGGCGCGCCGAGCCGGTTTTCGAGGATCTCCTTGGCGTAGGGGCCGGTCACCGCATGCATGGCGTCGAAGCGCATGCGGAAGCCCGACCTGAACAGCGCCCGCAATGCGTCGAAATCGAACAGGCTTTCCATCAGTTCGGCATAGTCGGCGACAGGATCGATGATTTCGACGGTCATGTCCCCCGTCTTGACCGTGCCGATCGTGTCGATGTCGACCTGCCCGATATCGGCGATCTTGAAGCTTGAAATCGCCTTGGTTTTTTCGAAGATCGCATCGGTCAGCTTTTCCGGCGCCGGGCCGCCATTGCCGGCATTGTACTTGATGCCGAAATCCTCATGCGGGCCACCCGGATTGTGGCTGGCCGACAGGATGATGCCGCCAAAGGTCTTGTATTTGCGGATGACATGCGAAGCGGCCGGCGTCGACAAGATGCCGCCCTGCCCGACCATCACCTTGCCGAAGCCGTTTGCCGCGGCCATGGCGATGGCCTTCTGGATGACCTCGCGGTTATAGAAGCGGCCGTCGCCGCCGATCACCAGGGTTTTGCCCTCGAACCCGTCCAGCGCGTCGAAGATCGACTGGATGAAGTTCTCGGCATAGTGCTCCTGCTGGAACACGGGGACCTTTTTACGCAGCCCGGACGTGCCGGGCTTCTGGTCGGGATAGGGTTTGGTGGCGACGGTGCGGATCATCAGTCAGGCAGCCCTTTTCGAAAGCAGCAAGCGATAGTGTTGGACATATTTTTCGGCGCTTTTGTCCCACGAAACGTCGGCCTTCATGCCTTGCCGCTGCATCGACGTCCACACTGCGGGATTGGCATGCGCCTCGACAAGGCGGCGGACGGCGTGCAGCAAGGCGCCGGCATTGGCGGGCGCAAACTGGAAACCGGTCGCCACGCCGGCAGAGATGGCGGCTTCGTTGGCATCGATGATCGTGTCGGCAAGGCCGCCGGTGCGCGCGACGACCGGCACGCAGCCATAGCGCAGGCCGTAAAGCTGTGTCAGCCCGCAAGGTTCGAAGCGCGATGGGATAATGATTGCGTCGCAGCCGCCCTGCATGGTGTGGGAGAGTCCCTCGTCATAGCCGACGACGACGCCGATGCGGCCGCGATGGCGGGCTGCGGCGGCAAGCAACGCGCCTTCCAGCCCAGCGTCGCCGGAGCCGAGGATCGCCAGCCGTGCACCTCTTGCAACGATGCCGTCGATGGCCGCAGCCAGTATGTCCATGCCCTTTTGCCAGGTCAGCCGGCTGACGACGCAGACGATCGGGCTATCATCGCGATCGAGGCTGAAACGGTCCTCGACCGCGGCCTTGTTGGGCATTCGCGCCTTGAGCGTCTTTGCGGTGTAGTTGGAGACCAGATGCTTGTCGGTTTCCGGGTTCCAGATCTCGGTATCGATGCCGTTGACGATGCCATGGAGATCGACGGAGCGCATGTTGATCAGGCCGTCGAGGCCCATGCCGAATTCGGGCAAGCGGATTTCCTGCGCATAGGTCGGGCTGACCGTGGTGATCGCCCACGCCGCCTGCAGGCCGGCCTTGAGGAAGCCGACGCCGCCGTAATATTCGACGCCGTCGAGCGCCATCGCCGCCGCCGGCAGGCCAAGCTCGCCAAAAATGCCGGCGCCGAACTGGCCTTGGAAGGCTAGGTTGTGCACGGTGATCATCGACGGCGTGCCGACCGCCTTGCCGTAGCGCATGTAGGCAAGCGTCATTGCCGACTGCCAGTCATGGGCATGGACGATATCGGGCAGGTAGCCCGAGATCGCGCCGCCGGCAATATCACCGCCTACCTGGCTCAAGGCCGCGAACCGCCGCCAATTGTCCGGCCAGTCGGCGCCTGTCGCGTTGCCGTATGGGCCGCCGGGACGGTCGAAAAGATGCGGCGCGTCAAGCACGAACAGGTCGAGCCCGGCGATCTGGGCGGCATACACCGAAGCCTTGCCGCCCTGCAGCAATGGATATTGCTGAACCGGCTTCTTTTTCCTGAAGGCGCCCATCACCTGAGGATAGCCGGGGACGAGCGTGCGCATGGTGACGCCCTTGCCGGCCAATGCCACGGGCAAGGCGCCGGTCACGTCGGCGAGCCCGCCCGTCTTGACCAGCGGAAAGATCTCGGGCGCCACCGACAGAACCTGCATGCACTACGATCCCAGCCTGTTGATCATGTCCTGCGTGACGAGGCAGATGCCTTTTTCCGAAACGCGGAAACGCTTGGCGTCGAGGACGGGATCCTCGCCGACCACCAGACCCTCCGGGATCCTGACGCCGTGATCGATGACCACGCGCTTCAACCTGGCGTTGCGGCCGACATGGACGTCCGGCAGCATGACGACCTCCTCCAGCGTCGAATAGGAATTGATGCGCGCGCCGGTGAAGATCAGGCTTCGCTTCAGCGAAGCGCCCGAAACGATGCAATCGCCCGACACGAGAGACGACACGGCCGACCCGCGGCGGCCATCCTCGTCATGCACGAATTTTGCCGGCGGCTTCAACTCGGCATAGGTCCAGATCGGCCAATCGCGGTCGTAAAGGTCGAGTTCCGGCGTGATGTCGGTCAGGTCGATATTGGCCTCCCAATAGGCGTCGACCGTGCCGACGTCGCGCCAATAGGCCTCGTTCTCGGCGGTCGAGCGCACGCAGGATTTGGCAAAACGATGGGCGATCGCCTTTCCGTGCTCGACGATGTAGGGGATGATGTCCTTGCCGAAGTCCCGGCTCGAGCCGGGCTCCGCCGCATCGCGACGCAATTGCTCCATCAGGAATTTGGTCTTGAACACATAGATGCCCATCGAGGCCAGCGCGAAATCCGGTTTGTCGGGAATGCCCGGCGGATCGGCGGGCTTTTCGATGAAGGAGATGATGGTGTCCTTGGGATCGACATGCATGACGCCGAAGCCGGTGGCTTCCATGCGTGGCACTTCGAGGCAGCCGACGGTGACGTCGGCGCCGGCCTCGACATGCTGGCGCAGCATCATTTCGTAGTCCATCTTGTAGATGTGGTCGCCGGCCAGGATGACCATGTATTCCGGCCCGTAGGCCTCGATGATGTCGATGTTCTGGTAAACGGCGTCGGCCGTGCCCTCATACCATTGCGTTTCCGATACACGCTGGCTGGCAGGCAGGATGTCGAAACTCTCGTTGCGCTCGGGCCGCAGGAAGTTCCAGCCGCGCTGCAGATGGCGGATCAGCGAATGCGCCTTGTACTGGGTGGCGACGCCGAGGCGGCGGATACCGGAATTGAGCGCATTGGAGAGCGCGAAATCGATGATGCGGGTCTTGCCGCCAAAATAGACCGCCGGCTTGGCGCGGCGGTCGGTCAGTTCCTTGAGCCGGCTACCACGGCCGCCTGCCAGCACATAAGCCATGGCGTCGCGTGCCAGCGGCTGTGTTCGTTTTATTTCAGCCATTCCTATCCTCCCAGGTTAGATGCTCCAGACATAGCTCAGTCCGGGACGAATTCGAGCATGATCGTCGACAGCGGCGGCAAAAGCATCGTCGCCGAAATCCCTCCCCCTTCCGCCCGAGCCTCGACGACGCCGCTATTGCCCTTGCCGGAACCGCCATAATCCGTGGCATCGGTGTTGATGATCTCGCGCCATGTTCCGGCCTGCGGCAACGGCACGCGGTAATTGTCGCGCGGCACCGGCGTGAAGTTGGAAATGACGGCGACCGGGTTGCCGCCAGGCGCGCTGCGCAGCCAGGCAAAGACCGAGTTCGCGCTGTCGTCGACGATCAGCCAGGAAAAGCCCTCCGGCTCGCAGTCGCGGGCATGCAGCGCGGGGCGCGAGCGGTAGAGATAGTTGAGATCGCGCACCGTCTGCCAGACGCCACGGTGGAACCGGAAATCGAGCAGGTTCCAGTCGAGCGCGCGCGCCTCGCTCCACTCGCGGCGCTGTGCGAACTCCTGGCCCATGAACAACAGCTTCTTGCCAGGATAACCCCACATGAAGGCGTAGTAGGCCCGCAGCGTCGCGAATTTCTGCCAGTCGTCGCCGGCCATCTTGTTGAGCAGCGTGCCTTTGCCGTGCACCACCTCGTCATGGGACAGCGGCAGCACAAAATTCTCGCTGAAAGCGTAGACCAGGCCGAAGGTGATGTCGTTGTGGTGATGCTTGCGGAAGATCGGCTCCTTGGAGAAATACTCCAAAGTGTCATGCATGAAACCCATGTTCCACTTGAAACCGAAGCCCAGTCCGCCTTCATGCACCGGCTGCGAGACTTTCGGCCACGAGGTCGATTCCTCGGCGATGGTCATCACACCTGGATGGTGGCCGTAGACCTCCTTGTTCATCCGCTGCAGGAAGCTGACCGCTTCGAGGTTCTCTCGCCCGCCCTTCTCGTTGGGAATCCATTCACCGGCCTTGCGCGAATAATCGAGATAAAGCATCGAGGCGACCGCATCGACGCGCAGTCCGTCGACGTGATATTTCTCGGCCCAGAACAGCGCATTGTTGACCAGGAACGAAATCACTTCGCGACGGCCGAAATTGTAGATCGCTGTGTTCCAGTCGGGATGGAAGCCCTTGCGCGGATCGGCATGTTCGTAGAGCGCGGTACCGTCGAACTTTGCCAGACCGTGTTCGTCAACCGGGAAATGCGCCGGCACCCAGTCGAGGATGACGCCGATCCCGGCGCGGTGGGCGCCGTCGACGAAGCGGGCAAAACCGTCCGGATCGCCAAAGCGGGCAGTCGGCGCATAAAGACCCGTCGTCTGGTAGCCCCAGGACGGGTCATAAGGGTGTTCGGAGATCGGCATGAATTCGATGTGGGTAAAACCGGTCTCGACCACGTAAGGGATCAGCCTGTCGGCGAGCTCGTCCCACGACAAGAAGCTGCCGTCGTCGTGAAGCCGCCATGACCCGGCATGGACCTCGTAGATCGATACGGCTTCGCGCCTGTGGTCGGCATTGCGCCAGTAGTTCCGGTGCGCCTCGTCGCCCCATTCGTGCGCCGGCGGCAGCGCCGTCACCGAGGCGGTGGCCGGGCGCAGTTCGGACTTGAAGGCGAACGGATCGGCTTTGAGCGGCAATCTCACGCCATCCGGCCCGATGATTTCATACTTATATGGGCGGCCAGCGCCAATGTCGGGAATGAACAGCTCCCAGATGCCGGTATCGCGGCGGACGCGCATGGTATGCCTGCGGCCATCCCACTCGTTGAAGTCGCCGACCACCGAGACGCGCCTTGCATTGGGCGCCCACACCGCAAAATGCACACCCGATGCACCTTCATGGTCGATGAGATGGGCGCCGAGCTTGTCGAACAGCCTGAGATGCGACCCTTCGGCGATGTAATAATCGTCCAGCGGGCCGAGCACGGGACCGAAGGAATATGGATCGGTCAGCCACCAGTCACCGCCGGAATTCCTGGCGTGATAGCGCAGCGGCTGGCGTTTGCGCAGCGACAGTTTGCCTTGGAAGAAACCGCTGTCGTCGCGTCTCGACAGCTCGCCGGCCTTCTTGCCGGTCAGCGTATAGGCGGTGACGAACTCGGCATAAGGGACGAAGCAGCGGGCGACAAAGCCCTTTCCCGCCTCATGCACGCCAAGCACGGCAAACGGATCGCCGTGGGTGCCGGCGACAATCGCCGCGACATCGCCGGCTGGCGCCAGTCCGTCCGGCCCGTTTGTCGCAACGGTCGCGCGCGGCTTGCTCATCAGGCAGTGACCCTCCCCGGGCACCAAGTGTATGTTTCTAGTGGAGTTTTGAATTCGACATTCGCCATGCCGCCTTACCCTCCAAGGGATGCGAGGGTCAAATCACTCCACTAGGGCCACATTGTTCGTAGTCTCATGCAATCACATCAGGCGGGCACGTGCCAGATGTCTTTCGCATATTGGCGGATCGTGCGGTCGGACGAGAACCAGCCGACGCGCGCGACATTGCGGATGGCTCTGGCGTACCAGTCCGGGCTGTTGCGCCAGACGGCATCGACGTCGCGCTGGGTGGCGGCGTAGGCATCGAAATCCGCGGCGACCATGAACCAGTCGCTCTGGTAAAGACCGTTGATCAGGTCGCGATAACGGTCCGGATCGTCAGGTGAAAAGACTCCGGATGAAACCGCGGCCAGCGCCTGCGCCAATTCAGGCGATCCCTCGATCACAGCGCGCGGATCGTAACCATTGTTGCGCCGCTCGGCGACCTCATCGGTGGTCAGGCCGAAGATGAAGATATTATCGTCGCCCACGCATTCCTTGATCTCGACATTGGCGCCGTCGAGCGTGCCGATGGTCAGCGCGCCGTTCAGCGCGAACTTCATGTTGCCGGTGCCGGACGCTTCCATGCCGGCGGTCGATATCTGCTCCGAAAGATCGGCGGCCGGCATCATGATCTCGGCCAGGCTGACATTGTAGTTCGGCACGAATACCACTTTCAGCAAGCCGCGCACCGCCGGGTCGCGGTTGATGACCCGGGCGACGTCATTGGCAAGTTTGATGATCAGCTTGGCGTTGTGATAGCTGGGCGCCGCCTTGCCGCCGAAGAATTTGACGCGAGGCATCCAGTCGCGCTCCGGATGCGAGCGGATCTGGTCGTAAAGCGCGACCGCCTCGAGAATGTTCAAGAGCTGGCGCTTGTATTCGTGGATGCGCTTGACCTGGATGTCGAACAGCGCCGATGGGTCGACCTTGATGCCGAGCCGGTCGGCAACGAGCTTGGCAAGCCTCATCTTGTTCGCCCGTTTGACGGCGGCGAACTTGTCGCGGAAGGCTGCGTCCTCAGCGAAAGGATCAAGCCGCTTTATCTCGTCGATGTCGTCGAGGAAGCCGTCGCCAATCGCCTCTCGGGTGAGTGCAGTGAGGCCGGGATTGCACTGTATCAGCCAGCGCCGTGGTGTGATCCCGTTGGTCTTGTTGTTGATGCGATCCGGGTAGAGCCTGTGGAGGTCGGCAAACACCGTCTCCTTCATCAATTCCGTATGCAGTGCCGAGACGCCGTTGATGGAGTGCGAGCCGACAAAGGCCAGATTGCCCATACGCACGCGCCGATCGCCATTTTCCTGGATCAGCGAGATGCGGCTGATCTGCTCGTCCGAGAACTGGTCGGAGGCGCGCGCCTCGAGCAGCACCTCGGCGTTGATGGCGTAGACGATCTGCATGTGGCGCGGCAACAGCCGCTCGAACAGCGGCACGGGCCAGCTTTCCAGCGCTTCGGGAAGGAGCGTGTGGTTGGTGTAGCCGAAAGTGCGCTTGGTGATGCTCCAGGCCTGGTCGAAATCCATGCCATGGACATCCATCAACAGGCGCATCAACTCGGGGACGGCGATGGCCGGATGGGTGTCGTTAAGATGGATCGCCGCCTTGTCGGGCAGCGATTGCAGGTCGCCATACTGGCTGAGATGACGCTGGACGATGTCCTGCAGCGAGGCGGTGGAGAAGAAATACTCCTGCCTGAGCCGCAACTCCTGGCCGGCCTTGTGGGAATCGGCCGGGTAAAGGACGCGCGACAACGCATCGGCCTTGTTGCTTTCGGCGAGCGCACCGATGTGATCGCCGGCATTGAACTTGTCGAGCAGGATCGGGTCGACCGGCATGCCGGACCACAGACGCAGCGTGTTGACGCGGTTGGCCCGCCAGCCAACCACCGGCGTATCGTAGGCAACGGCCAGAACATGTTCGGTCGGCTTCCAGACGTGCCGCTCGAGCCTGCCGTCCTTCGAGGTGATCGATTCCACCGAGCCGCCGAAACCGACCTCGAAGGAGCGTTCGCGGCGCTCGAACTCCCAGGGATTGCCGTGATCGAGCCACGTCTCGGGCAGCTCCACCTGCCAGCCGTCATGGATCTCCTGCCGAAACATGCCGTTGGCGTAGCGGATGCCGTAGCCATGCGTGGGGATATTGACGGTCGCCATGCTTTCCATGAAGCAGGCGGCGAGCCGGCCAAGACCGCCATTGCCAAGGGCAGCGTCCGGTTCGAGCGCTGCAATGATGTCGAGGTCGACGCCAAGCGACGACAGCGCCTCGCGCATATTGTCCATCAGGCCGAGATTGGAGAAGGCATCGCGCATCAGGCGGCCGATGAGGAATTCCAGCGACAGGTAATAGACGCGCTTTTCCTGCTGGGCGTAGGCCTCTTGGGTCGCCTGCATCCAGTGATCGACTATGCGGTCGCGTACAACCTTGATCGAGGCGGTGAGCCAATCGTACTGGGTTGCAACGTTGGTGCCCTTGCCGAGCCTGTATTTGAGGGCTTGCAAGACTTCCTCGGCGAGCGTCTTGGGATCCGGGTTTTTGAGCGTGGGCAGAGGAGCTTCGGTTGTCATCGCGCGCGTCATGCTGCCTCTCGTGACGTTGCCAGGATCATGCGGCTTTCACCATCTCTGCCAATGCTAGTGCATCCCACCGGATGTTCAATCGATTCAGGTGATCGCAAGCCGGGTTGCCCTGCGGCAATTTGGCATTTGGAAACAGCGCGTTTGGGACCCTTGGCGATGGGCCTCAAGTTCTTGCTCAAGCCGCCAGCGCCGCTTCCGGCGGCACCTTGGCGCCCGTCATGAAGGCGACCGCGTCGGACATCGTATACTGCTTCGGATCGATGACGCACAGGCGACGGCCGAGCCGGTGAATGTGGATGCGGTCCGCCACCTCGAAGACATGCGGCATGTTGTGTGAAATCAGCACGATCGGCAGGCCTCGCTTCTTCACGTCGAGGATCAGTTCGAGGACGCGGCGGCTCTCTTTGACGCCAAGCGCCGCCGTCGGCTCATCCATGATCACCACCCGGCTGCCAAAGGCGGCGGCGCGCGCCACCGCCACGCCCTGACGCTGGCCGCCGGAAAGCGTTTCCACGGCCTGGCTGATGTTCTGGATGGTCATCAGGCCAAGCTCCGTGAGCTTGTCGCGGGCGCGCTTTTCCATCGCCGGGCGGTCGAGCATGCGCAGCCATTCGCCGAGGAACCCCGGCTTGCGGATCTCCCGGCCGAGGAACATGTTGTCGGCGATGGACAGCGCCGGCGACAGAGCCAGGTTCTGATAGACTGTTTCGATGCCGGCCTCCCGTGCCTCCATCGGCGACTTGAACGCAACGGGCTTGCCTTCAAGTCGTATCTCACCTTCGTCGGGCACGACCGCGCCGGAAATCGCCTTGATAAGCGACGACTTGCCGGCGCCGTTGTCGCCAATGACGGCAAGGATTTCGCCCGGATAGAGGTCGAAATCGGCGTTGTCGAGGGCGGTGACGCGGCCATAGCGCTTGACCAGACCGCGCGCGATGAGGATGGGTTCCTGGGTCATGGCTATGCCGAAACCTTTCTGATCCATTGATCGATGGCCACGGCGCCGATGATCAGCACGCCGGTGAGCAGCACCTTCCACTGCGGATCGGCGC
Organism: Mesorhizobium sp. M0898; assembly: GCF_040319695.1. Classification (NCBI taxonomy): domain Bacteria; kingdom Pseudomonadati; phylum Pseudomonadota; class Alphaproteobacteria; order Hyphomicrobiales; family Phyllobacteriaceae; genus Mesorhizobium; species Mesorhizobium sp. M0898. Next base: position 53,791 of record NZ_JAMYOE010000029.1, read on the forward strand.
CCAGCATGTTGAGGCCCATCGAGACGACGCCGACGATCATGGCGCCGAACAGCGTGCCGAGGATCGAGCCGCGCCCGCCGAACAGAGAAATACCGCCGATCACCGTCGCGGTGATGGCCTGAAGATTGTAGTCGGTGACAGCGGCGGAAGGAGAGATCGAGCCATTGCGGCCGATGGAGACCCAAGCTGCGAAGGCGGCGATCAGCCCGGCAAGGGCATAGACGGTCATCAGCACCTTCTTCGTCTGGATGCCCGACAGTTTCGCAGCCTCCTGATCGTCGCCGACCGCGTAGACATGGCGGCCCCATGCGGTGTGGTTGAGCACGTACCAGAGGACCAACACGAGAACGACCATGGCAATGACGCCAAGCGTCAGCACGGCCGTGCCGACCTTAAAGCTCAGGGCAAACAGGTGCAGCAGAGGCGCCTGGACGTCGACGTCGGTGTCGCGGATCGTCTCATTGGCCGAATAGATGAAGTTGGTGGCCATGACAATGTTCCAGGTGCCGAGCGTCACGATGAAGGGGGGCAGCTTCATGTAGGCGACCAGCACACCGTTGAGCAGGCCGCACGCGCCACCGGCGAGAAGCCCGATCGCCACCGCGAGCACGGCCGGCATACCGTAGCTGACCGCGCAATTGCCCATGATCACAGCCGAAATCACCATGATCACGCCAATCGACAGGTCGATGCCGGCAGTCAGGATCACCAGCGTCTGTGCGGCGCCCAGAATGCCGACAATGGCGATCTGCTGAAGGATCAGCGTCAGCGTATAGGATGAAAAAAAACGCCCGCCGATGGTGATACCAAAAATAATGATAGCCAGAACCAACACGATAAGCGGCACTGCTGCCGGCGTGGAATGCAGGAAATGCTGGGCACGCTTGACGGCCGATTTATGGTCGTCGAACGCGGCGACGCTTGTGTCGCTGCTCGATAGAACTTTTTCGAATTCTTGTGCTTGAGCCATGTTTCCTCCCCTGGGCTTCGGCCAACCGCCGACGCCATCCACGCCTTCCGGTCTGCCGCCGGCACTATTTGCGTTTAGATCGGCACATCGTCCACCCGGAGCGGCCGGGGATCAAGCCCCGGCCGATCGCGATCTGTTGCCGGTCAGGCCAGGCTCAACCCCAGCACTTGGCGAGGCCTTCCTTGGTGTCGATGGACTTCACACCGTTGGCGGGCTTGTCGGTGACAAGATTGACGCCGGTATCGAAGAAGTTCTTGCCTTCGGTCGGCTTCGGCTTCGTCCCGTCCTTGGCGAAAGTGGCGATCGCCTCGATGCCGAGCGCCGCCATTTGCAGCGGATATTGCTGCGAGGTAGCGCCGATCACGCCTTCGGTCACCGATTTCACGCCGGGGCAGCCACCGTCGACCGAGACGATCAGCACCTGGCTTTCGAGACCGACGGCCTTCAGCGCCTGGTAGGCGCCGACAGCTGCGGGCTCGTTGATGGTGTGGATGACGTTGATGGTGTTATCCTTCTGCAGAAGGTTCTCCATCGCCTTGCGACCACCCTCTTCATTGCCGTTCGTCACGTCGTGGCCAACGATGCGCGGATCGTCCTCGTCGCCGATCTTGTTGGGGTCCTTCACGTCTATGCCGTAGCCCATCATGAAACCCTGGTCGCGCAGCACATCCACCGTGGGCTGCGACGGCGTCAGGTCGAGGAAGCCGATCTTGGCATCCTTGGCCTTATCGCCAAGCGTCGCGGCGGCCCATGCGCCGATCAGCTTGCCGGCTTCCAGATTGTCGGTCGCGAAGGTCGCGTCAGCCGCATCGATCGGATCAAGCGGGGTGTCGAGCGCGATCACCAACAGCCCGGCGTCCCGCGCTTTCTTCACGGTCGGCACGATACCCTTGGTGTCGGACGCGGTGATGAGGATACCCTTGGCCCCGTCGGCGATACAGCTCTCGATTGCAGCCACCTGGCTCTCGCTGTCGCCGTCGATCTTGCCGGCGTAAGTCTTGAGATCGACGCCAAGCTCCTTGGCCTTGGCCGCCGCACCTTCCTTCATCTTGACGAAGAAGGGATTGGTGTCGGTCTTGGTGATCAAGCAGGCGCCGACCCCGGCGGCCGATGCCGTCGACGCAAAGGCCATCAGGCTCAGTCCGGCCGCGGCAAACACGGTGGATTTCAACAGTTTTGACGTGGTCACGATTTTCCTCCCATGGAACCATTTAGGATGCCGGCCAACCGGCATCTGCAGCGCGTCCGACGAAATCTCCCAGTGTCGGCGCCGACCTCAAGAGACACCAGTCCGGCAGCACTGTCAATAATTAAATCACTCTTATTTATTATTGACAACGCAGGATTGTTCACTCACTCTAGACCAAAAGCATTGAGGGGAAACGACGGGAGGAACAGGGTGGAGACCGGCATTACGAGGCACGGCTCGCCCGATGCGGCCGAAAGCCGCCTGCACCGCGGCACCAATCAAAGCGGCATGCGGGACCACAATGAGCGGCTGGTGCTGTCGCTGGTGCGCCAGCACGGCAGCCTGGCCAAATCCGACATCGCACGTATGACCGGCCTTTCGGCGCAGACAGTGTCGGTCATCATGCGCGAGCTGGAGGAGGACGACCTGCTCGTCCGCCAGGCGCCGTTGCGCGGCAAGATCGGCCAGCCCTCGATACCCATGGCGCTCAATCCCGACGGCGCCTATTTCATCGGCCTGAAGATCGGCCGCCGCAGCGCCGAATTGGTGCTGATCGATTTCCTCGGCAGTGTGCGCTCGATGCTGCAGCATTCCTACCGCTATCCGGCGCCGCGCGAAACGGTGGAATTCGTCACAAGCGGCATGAAGAAGATGCGCGGCGAACTCACCCCGGCGCAGGATAAACGCATTGCCGGGCTTGGCATCGCCATGCCGTTCGAATTGTGGAACTGGGCCGACACCGCCGGCGCGCCGCGTGAAATCATGGACGAATGGCGCCATCGCGACATCCGCGCCGATATCCAGGCGCAATGCGAATTTCCAGTCTATCTGCAGAACGACGCCACCTCGGCCTGCGGCGCCGAGCTCGTGTTCGGCCACGCGGCGGGTGCGGCACGCGATTTCGTCTATTTCTATATCGGTGCCTTTGCCGGCGGCGGCATCGTGCTGAACGGCCGGTTGTTTGGTGGCCCAACCGGCAATGCCGGCGCGCTGGGCTCGATGCCGGTGCCAGGGCCGGACGGCAAGCCGACGCAGTTGATCGACGTGGCGTCGATCGCCATGCTGGAAAAGGCGCTCAACGCGCGCGGCATCGAGGCCTCGCATCTGTGGACATCACCGGGGGACTGGGGCGAGATCGGCGCCGAGCTTGACGACTGGATCGCCAGCGCCTCGCAGGCGCTTGCCTATGCCATCGTTTCGGCCTCCTCCGTCATTGACTTCGATGCCGCGGTGATCGACGGATGGATGCCGCTTGCCGTGCGCAGGCGGCTTGTCGATGCCGTTATCCAGGCCATCGGCCGGATCGACGGCGAAGGCCTGAGGCTGCCGGCCGTTCGCGAGGGAACCGTCGGCATCCATGCGCGGGCGCTGGGTGGCGCCAGCCTGCCGCTGTCGGAGCGCTTCCTCATCGGCTCGACCACGATTTCCCGGAGCTTCTGAGCATGCTGATCGGCATCCCGGCGCTGCTCGGCCCCGAGCTTCTGGCGATATTGCGCGCCATGGGCCATGGCGACGAGATCGCCTTGGTCGACGGCAACTACCCGGCCGAGCAGCAGGCACAGCGGCTGGTCCGCGCCGACGGTCATCATCTCGTCCCCGTGCTCGATGCGGTATTGAGCGTATTGCCGGTCGACGACGCCGTGCCGCAGGCGCTGTTTCGCGCCTCGGCCAAAGGCGATCCCCTGCTCGCCGATCCGGTTCACTATGAGATGGAAGCGATCTGCGCCAGGCGTGCGCCGGGCCGCAAGGTGGTTGCGCTTGCCGGTGCCGACTTCTATGCACGGGTCAAGGCCGCGCACGCGATCGTCGCGACTAGCGAGCCGCGGCTTTATGCCAACATCATCATTCGCAAGGGCGTGATCTATCCGCCGGAAAGCAAGACTTCATGATCCTCTGCTGCGGCGAAGCCCTGATCGACATGCTGCCGCGGACCACGACGGAGGGCGAGCCGGCCTTTGCCCCCTATGTCGGCGGTGCCGTCTTCAACTCGGCCATTGCGCTAGGCCGGCTCGGCGCGCCCGCTGCCTTTTTCTCCGGCCTGTCGTCGGATCTGTTCGGCGGGCAGTTCAGGGAGGCGCTGGGGAACAGCAAGGTCAGCTCGACCTATGCGCACACTTCGCCGCGGCCGACCACGCTCGCCTTCGTGCGGCTCACCAACGGCCAAGCGACCTACACCTTCTATGACGAGAACACCGCCGGGCGCATGCTGACCATCGAGGACCTGCCGGAACTCGGCAGCGAGATCGAGGCCATGCTGTTCGGCGCCATCAGCCTGATCTCGGAGCCGGCCGGATCGGCCTATGAGGAGTTCATGCGGCGCGAACATGAGCGTCGCGTGATGATGCTCGACCCCAACATCCGGCCAAACTTCATTCCCGACAAGGCCAAGCACCTCAGGCGCATCCGCGGCATGATGGCGATGGCCGACATCGTGAAACTGTCGGACGAGGATTTGAACTGGTTCGGCGAAGCCGGCTCGCATGAAGACGTCGTCCGTAACTGGCTGGATCGCGGCCCAAAGCTGATCGTGGTCACCCACGGCAGCGAAGGCGCGGTCGGTTACAGCAGCCAGCACCGGGTCACCGTCGTGCCGGACAAGGTCGAGGTGGTCGATACGGTCGGAGCCGGCGACACATTCAATGCCGGCATTCTTGCCTCCTTGCATGAACAGGGTCTGCTGTCGAAGACGGCAATCGCCAGTTTGCCGGAAGACGCCATCCACAAGGCGCTGACGCTTGGCGCCAAGGCCGCGGCGGTGACGGTATCGCGGGCCGGCGCCAACCCGCCATGGCGGCATGAAATCGCCTGACCGGCTGGTGCGCAGCCCATGGACTGCTCACCGGCGATCACTTTATGTTTCGTCCAGCCTGGCGGGCGGGGTGCGAAGCCTGTAACAGGCCGGCCGAAGCCCGGATTTCCACGCCTTTAAGAGGCCAGATCGGAAATCAGAGGTAACAGGCTGCGACACTTGAGCAATTCAGGGTTTTTGCCCTGCGGCTTTCTCGGCCGTACCAAGTCTGCTACCAGCGGCCGGTTATCTGACTAAAACCGTTTGAGGCCGACATGCAGTTCATCGATCTTGGCGCGCAGCGCGAACGCATCCGCGACAGGCTGAAAGCGGCAATCGACCGGGTTGTCGACGAAGGCCGCTATATTCTCGGACCGCAGGTCACCGAATTCGAAAACAAGCTCGCCGCCTATATCGGCATCAAGCACGTGGTCGCTTGCGCCAACGGCACCGATGCGCTGCTGCTGCCGCTGTTTGCCGCCGGCATCGGCCCGGGCGACGCGGTGTTCGTGCCGAGCTTCACCTTCGCCGCCACGGCCGAAGTGGTGGCGCTGACCAAGGCCGAACCGGTGTTCGTCGATGTCGATGCCGACAGCTACAATATCGACATCGCCAGCCTCGAGGCGGCAATTGCCATGATCAAGGCGGAGGGCCGGCTGAGGCCGAAGGCAATCATTCCCGTCGACCTGTTCGGCCTCGCCGCCGATTACGAGGCGATCATGGCCATCGCCGATCGCGAAGGCCTGATGGTCATCGAGGATGCGGCGCAGGCGACCGGCGGCTCGGCTGACGGCAAGATGTGCGGCTCGTTCGGCACCGTCGGCTCGACCAGCTTCTATCCGGCAAAGCCGCTCGGCTGCTATGGCGACGGCGGTGCGATGTTCACCAATGACGATGCGCTGGCCGAACAGCTGCGCTCGTTCGCCTTTCACGGAAAGGGCGAAACGCAATATGACAATGTCCGCGTCGGCATCAATTCACGGCTCGACACGCTTCAGGCGGCGATCCTGATAGAGAAGCTGGCCATCCTCGAGGACGAGATGGTGGCGCGGCAAGCGGTCGCCAATCGCTATGCCGAAGGTCTCGGCGATATCGTCAAGGCGGCGCGCAATCTGGGCGGCGGCCGCTCGGCCTGGGCGCAATACGCCATCGAAACGCCGAAACGGGACGGGCTCAAGGCACATCTCGGTGAAAAGGGCATTCCGTCGGTCATCTACTATGTGAAACCGCTGCACAGCCAGATTGCCTATCGCGATTATCCGCGCACGCCGACCGGCCTTGCCGTTTCGGAAGAGCTGCCGAAGCGCATCCTGTGCCTGCCAATGCATCCCTATCTGAGCGAGGCTGACCAGGACCGGATCATCGAAACGATCCGAAACTATATCGGCTCGAATTCGGCGCATGTAGCGGCGGCATAAATTCGAAAGCTTCGAAGCATGGTCGCGGAATACATCGACGAGTTCATCATGTTCTGCGCCGGGTTGTGGATGGCTGGCATCGGCTTCGGATTTCTCGCGGACCCGTTCCAAGCTCGCCCCGGCCAGCAGCAAGCATGGTGGACCAACTTTGGGACTCGCTTCAAATGGATGGGACCGCTGTTGATCCTCATCGCGATAGCGCTCGCATTCGCGGCACCTTCCTAGGCTGGCGTCCGACGGCAGCTCGGCACGGTCGGCCATCGTTGATCAACAACCGCCGATTCAAGCTTTGCGCGTCAAGGCAGGCGGTCATCGGCACCGATTTTGCGATGCTTTGCTGCGCGCCGCAGCATAGTCTGCACCTGGCTCCCCTTTAGGCTGGTTCTCATGAAGAAGATTGGTTTCCTCTCGTTCGGGCACTGGACGCCCTCGCCGCAATCGCAGACGCGGACGGCATCCGACGCGCTTTTGCAGTCCGTCGAGTTGGCGGTCGCGGCCGAGGAGCTGGGTGCGGACGGCGCGTATTTCCGCGTGCATCACTTCGCCCGCCAGCTCGCCTCGCCCTTCCCGCTGCTGGCGGCGGTCGGCGCAAAGACCAGCCGAATCGAGATCGGCACGGCGGTGATCGACATGCGCTATGAGAACCCGCTCTACATGGCCGAGGACGCCGGCGCCGCCGACCTAATCGCCGGAGGGCGTCTGCAGCTGGGCATCAGCCGAGGCTCGCCGGAGCAGGTGATCGAGGGATGGCGCTACTTCGGCTACGCCCCGCAAGAGGGCGAGAGCGATGCCGACATGGCCCGTAGACACACCGGAGTGCTGCTCGAAGTGTTGCTGGGCAAAGGCTTTGCGCAGCCCAACCCGCGGCCGATGTTTCCCAACCCGCCTGGCCTGCTTCGCGTCGAGCCGCACTCGGAGGGCCTGCGCGAGCGCATCTGGTGGGGCGCCGCCACAAACGCCACCGCCGAATGGGCGGCGAAGCTGGGGATGAACCTGCAGAGCTCCACGCTCAAATTCGACGAAGGCGGAAAGCCGTTTCACATCCAGCAGGCCGAACAGATCAGGGCTTTTCGCGAGGCCTGGAAGTCGGCCGGTCACGCGCGCGAGCCGCGGGTGTCGGTCAGCCGGAGCATTTTTGCCTTGGTCGACGATCGCGACCGCGCCTATTTGGGCGGCAACCAGAGCGGAGATCATTTCGGTTACATCGAGGCAGACAGACGCGCGGTGTTCGGCCGCTCCTATGCCGCCGAACCGGACGTCCTGATCGAGCAGCTAAAGGGCGACGAAGCCATCGCCGAGGCCGATACGCTGCTGCTTACCGTCCCCAACCAGCTCGGCGTCGAGTACAATGTCCATGCCATCGAGGCGATCCTGACCCATGTCGCTCCAGGCTTGAGTTGGCGCTGACGGGTTGTGTTAAGTAGGAACCTGCCTCTCTGCCCGGCTCAGGAGCCAAACAGGCGGCTATCCCAGTATACGGGTTGATGCAGGCTGGCCGTGATCAGGGAAAACTCCGGATGTGCCGGATTGATCAACACGTTGTTGTCGGGGCGAGCCACGACGCTTGGCACGATCAGGATCGCGCTGCGGCGCTCGACACACCATGTCTCACCGAATTCCTTGCTCACCGTTGCCGGCATCATATCCCATCCGGGCAACGACGGCTGAGAAAAGATTTCGTAGCTCAGCCCGCGCGGAAGCATGATCTGGACGTAAGGCTGGTTGGGCGGCAGTCTGCCGCTGCCGTGCACCAGCTTTTCCAGCAAGGCCGTTGAATAATGCTCGCTGGTGTAGATCAACGGGCTGCCGGGCGTGTTCCAGCGGCCAGGCGCTATCGTCGAGCCCGTCGCGTCGAAGATCGGATATGTGCCGGCTGGATCGCCGATCCTGAAGCACTGCAGCATGCGATCGAGTATCTGTGCCGTCAAGCAGCGGTGCCGTACTTCAGGCCTGCAAGGATATCGAGCACCAGTTCGGCGCCGATCTCGCTTTGAATGACCACGTCGATCGGGCGTCGGTCTTCCAGCATGGGATGAGACCGAAACAGAAAGTCACGAGCCTCACCTTCGATCTGCCAAACGTCGAGGGCCAGGTTCCATAGGCGCGCCACCCGCGCCACCCGCATGCCCTCTTCCGAAGAGAGTCGGAGAGCACCTCTCTTGCGGCGCTCATAAGTTGCCTTTGGGACGAGGCGATATTTGAATTGCGTATCGGCCGGTGCCAGCAATTGTGAGACGCGTTCAAGCGCACCCAACGGCAATCCGTCTTCGATTCGAGCCATCAGCCCGAATGGCGACCGTGCAGCCGTCTCCTTGGGCGGCAGCCCCAGCACATCGGCTATATTTCCAAATGCCATTAGCCTCAGGTGAGGCCAAGTGCAAGCATCCCCGTAGTCTCACGGCTGCTTCCCGTCGGCTCGTTTCAGCATCGCAAATGCGCGACTGATCCGTTGCAGGGCTGTGGCGTTGGCCAGCACTGCGTACAGCGCGAACCCACCCGCCAGAATCCAGGGCGAAGCCGCGCCCATCGCGGTCGCGACTCCGTCGGCGGCGAGCAGCACGCAAATGAACACCAGACGTTCCATCCGCTCGAAGAAATCCGGCCAACCGTGGTTTTTCACAGGGATTTCCAGCGCCGTCCGCGCCTTGGCGTAACTGGTGAGGATCCCGCCCGCGAATGCGAACATTGCGATCGCCCACAGATCGGCAACCCAGCCGATAGCCGCAAAGACGGCCAATTCCTGATAGCGGTCGACGACGGCGTCGAAATAGCCACCGGCCTTGGTGCTCATATTTGTCCGGCGGGCGACCGCACCGTCCAGCGCATCGAAGCTGAAGGCAAACGCCAGGCAAAGGCCAAAGGCAAGACTTGAATGATGAAACGCGTAGGCGGCCGAAGACAAAGCCACGAGCACCAGCCCGCTGGCCGTAACCTGGTTCGGCGTCATGCCGATCCCGATCAGCGGAGAGGCGGCCTGCTCCCATAGCGGGTCGATGCGACTTTTCATGAGACCGGCGATCATGGCGGCTCCTCTGATGATGTCGGTTGACGGGTTTACCAGCAATTTGCGGGTTTGTTCCACCGTCGCCACCGTTTCGGTTGGCCAATGCGGGCCGAGACCGGGCTCAGCAACGTTCTCAACTTGCCGCAAAAACGATCTCGTTTGGCGAATGGGGCCGGCAGATTAAGGTACTCGCCGAGCTGGCGGCGAAACAGAACTTCCAGTCGCTGCGACAGCTGCCCGACAGCATTTTCACGGTTTGGGCGATGCCCTTGTGAGGTGGTGCAAATCGAACAGCAGTCTGGCGGCAGCACCCGAACGATGTGACTATGATCGCTTGCGATCCGTGGGAAGCCGGCCGAAAATCGATGCATAAGTTTCCACCCAAGTTCGCCTACCTGCTCGCGACCTCTGTCGGCGCGGGATTATCTCCAATATGGCCGGGCACGGCCGGCGCAATGGTTGGAGTGGCTGTTGCCGCGGCTTTGATACCCGCATCACCTTGGCTGACGGTGCTTGCCTACGTGGCCCTGTTCGCCGTCGGCGTATGGGCGTCATCGTATGTTATCTCCCGTACCGGGACGGAGGATCCGCAGATCGTCGTCATTGATGAGACCTTCGGCGCGGCCCTAACCCTTTCCATGCTGCCCCTCGATCCGCTCTGGTGGGCAGCAGGCTTCCTTGCTTTCCGGTTTTTCGACGTCGTCAAGCCTTGGCCCATCCGTATCGCACATGACAAGGTAAGGGGTGGGGCCGGTATCATGCTGGACGATGCGGCTGCGGCTGTGGCCGCCGGGGTGCTGCTGCTCCTGCTGAACGGATTGATTGACCATTTGCCGTAATGGCGGCATTCGGCCTCACGGCCAAAGGCCAGCACGATGGTCCATGCTAGTTTAGCGCCACAAGGGGAGGACTGGACTAATGCGAAGCTATAGGATCGCGGCCATTCCAGGCGATGGGATCGGCAAGGAAGTCGTAGCGGCCGGCCTTCGTGCGCTGGCCGCCTGCGCCACGCGCGACGGCGGTTTCAGTCTCGAGGTGCAGCATTTCGACTGGAGCTCGGACTACTACAAGTTCAACGGCGTGATGATGCCCAAGGACGGCACCGAGCGGCTGAAGGCCTTCGATGCGATCTATTTCGGCGCTGTCGGCGCGCCAGACGTGCCCGACCATCTGACGCTTTGGGGGTTGCGGCTCGCGATCTGCCAGCCCTTCGACCAGTACGCCAATGTCCGCCCGACCCGCATCCTGCCCGGTATCGAGAGCCCGCTTCGCGGCGTCACGGCAGGGGATCTCGACTGGGTCATCGTTCGGGAGAATTCGGAAGGCGAATACGCCGGCCAGGGCGGGCGCTCGCATCTCGGCCTGCCTGAGGAAATCGCGACCGAGGTCTCGATCTTCACCCGCGCCGGCGTGACGCGCATCATGCGCTTCGCCTTCGAGATGGCGCGGTCGCGGCCGCGAAAGCTGTTGACCGTGGTCACCAAGTCGAACGCCCAGCGTCACGGCATGGTGCTCTGGGACGACATCGCCCGTGAGGTCGCGGCCGATTTTCCTGATGTCGCATGGGACAAAATGCTGGTCGACGCGATGACAGTGCGCATGACGCTCAATCCGCGCTCGCTCGACACAATCGTCGCGACCAATCTTCACGCCGATATCCTGTCGGATCTTGCGGCCGCACTTGCCGGATCGATCGGCATTGCGCCGACTGCGAACCTCAACCCCGCGCGGCGGTTTCCGTCGATGTTCGAGCCGATCCACGGCTCGGCCTTCGACATCACCGGCAAGGGCATCGCCAATCCGGTCGGCACGTTCTGGTCGGCGGTGATGATGCTGGAGCATCTTGGCGAGCCGGCTGCCGCGGCGCGCCTGATGCGCGCCATCGAGCGCGTGACGGCGGACGCCTCACTGCACACGCCCGATCTCGGCGGAAGTGCCACCACCGATAAGGTCACCGAAGCGGTGTGCGCGGCCCTACTCGGCGACAACGAGTAGGAAAGGAGCAAGCGCATCGTTGTCATTCCCAGTGATGGCATCGGCAAGGAAGTCATGCCCGAAGGCGGGAGGCATCCGCACTCGCCGCCGCTCACCGATGATGTTCGTGCGCCTCCGTGCGGAAACCGAGCCCATCAAGTGTTTCGATCAGCACCTGTACAGGATCAGGCACACCGTGCGTTGACCGCCACGCGACAAATCCGTCCGGTCTGACCAAGGCGGAACCGCCGCTTTTAACCCCGAGCACGGAAGGCCACCGATGGTCCAAGTCAAGCAGATCCCCATTCGCACCCAACGAGTGGCACGTCAGCGGCATCCCGAGGCGCTGGCTTACGGAGTCAGCGGCCTGACACCATGCTTCGTCGGCGCAGAGGAGAAGAAGATCGCGGTCGCACAAATCGAGACTCGAAATCCGCTGGCCGGCACGTCCGACCGCGAAATGCGGCAAACGCGTGCCGGGGCGGCCCGACAGCTCCGTGGATTTTTGGAATGGGTGATCGTCCGGTGTGGATTCCAGAGCCACGATGCCTGCAGCGTAGCGTTGGCCAAATACCACGTCGTAATCCTCGACGATCGCAACAGGAGGAGGCAACCGCTTCGACGGATCGTCGAACCATTTCAGTAGGCGGGCGAGCGCTTGCGCCAACGTAGCCTCGATGACCGGCCGGCGCTCCATGTCATAGCTATCCAGCAAGGAGGGATCGGCATGCCCGCGTGCTACCATCGCAAGCTTCCAGGCAAGGTTATGGGCGTCGTGGATACCTGAATTGCCACCGAAAGCGCCTGTTGGGGGCATCACATGTGCGGCATCCCCCACAAGAAACGCGCGGCCTCGGCGGAATTGGCGCGCTGTGAGGGCGGCCACTTCCCAGGAGCGCGCATCGACAAGCCTCGTCGTGATGTCCGGCCGGCCCGCACCTCGTATGATCAGTTCCCTGCACTTGGCTTCTTCAAAATCCTGTGGTTTCTCGCCCTTTTCGGGAAAGTACTGGAGCGCCAGAAGCCATCGTCCACCCTCCCTGGGCGTGAAGGTCCCGTTGAGGTCCGTCACGAAGCACGACGTGAAGCGCTTGCCGCCTATCGTCGGAGGCATGTCCGTGTCAAAGACGACATTCATCCAGTGCTGAAGGCCGCCTGCCCCGCTGCGGCTGATCTCCAGCCTCTCTCGCAGGGAACCGTTCGCACCGTCCGCGACGATCAGATAGTCGGCCGAGATGACCTCCTTTGCGCAGGTCGCGATATCGCGAATTTCCGCGCGGACGACGGTCTCGTCCTGATCGAAAGTCACCAGCTCCGTGCTGAAACGCACGTCTGCACCGTTCCGCTCGGCGTAGCGGCGCAGAATCGGTTCCAGGACGTGCTGATCACACGTCGCTGGTTGCGTGGGGCTGAGGGCACTTGCATCCGGCCACGCCGGTCCGCCCCATTGAATCTCCGGATCGGCGAGATTCCTGGCGCGCGCAATAGCGCCTGCCTGCTGGTCCCCCGTCCGATTTGTACGAATCTCCTCCTCGAGGCCGAGGCTTCGGAATATCTCCATGCTGCGCGGGGAGATGCCGGCAAACTTGTACTGGATTGACGTGTCGGGATGACGCTCGACGAGGACACACGCAATGTCGTTGTGAGCCAAAAGGGCGGCCGCCGTCAGACCGTTCAGGCCGCCTCCGACGACGAGAACCGTGGTATTGGTCATCTCGGATCTCCTCTCATTGCTTTGACCACAAAAACATTTTGATTGATCAAATCATATGATTGGTCCAAGTATGTGTCAAGACACGAAGGAGCGTGGAATGAGACCGAGCCAAGATCGCTTGCAGCACGCCACCGAGGCATGGCGCCTGATGTTTGATTTCCTGATGCGGTCCGCGCCGGACCGGTTGGCGATCCAGCAGAAATTGGGCCTGACGCCCAACGACTCCCGCGCCCTCTTCACGCTCGACAAAGATGCGGGCAAGCCGATCGGCGCATTGGCTGCTCAATGGCAGTGCGATCCATCGACGGCGACCTGGCTGGTCGACCGGCTTGAGCAGGCGGGGCTCGCCGAACGGATTCCGTCGCCAGGCGATCGCCGTGTGAAGCTTGTCAAGCTCACACCCAAAGGTGCCGCAACCATCAAGGAATTGATGAAGGAATATCACAAACCCCCGCCCGAGATACTTGCGCTTCCACGCGCTGATCTGGATCAGTTGATCGGCCTCGTAAGAAAGTTACAGGCTGGCAAATCCGTGAGTTGATCCTATCCCGGAAAGGCACTGGCTAGGATCGGGTAGCGCCGCGTCACACTTTCCATGCTGCCGCTCGAGCCGCTCTGGTGGTCGGCAGGTTCCTTGCTTTCCGGTTTTTTTGACGTGGTCAAACCTTGGCCCATCCTATCGCGCATGAGAAGGTAAGGGGTGGGTTCGGCATCATCTGGACGACGCAGCGGCGGCCGTGGCCGCCTGGATGCTGCTGCTGCTGAAGAAGACCATTTGAGCGTTGTTGCAATCGCGACATCAGTCTCGTTGCGTCTCTACTTTCAGCATCACGCCTCTTCCAGTCTGCGTACACGAGCCCTGACCCCATTGCCGATGGCATCAGCGACTTCCGCAGGAAAATCCTTTGGGAGCGATGCAGAAACCAGTTCGACCGCCGCTAGCGCCTGTTGGCGCAGCTCATCAAAGATCGCCCTGACGGGTTTCGGACCGATCCCTGCTTTGGCGGCGGTCTGGATAAAATGGCGTGGCATGACGCTGTCGACGAGGTAGTGGCGTGTGTCGCCAATAGCCATCGCCAGTTTCATTTTGTTGCGCTTGATCTGTCCCGCATCAAGGCTGGGCTGCGCTGAAATCACATCATAGAGCGGCGTTATGCGGAACCGGCCGCCGGGGGAAAGAAAGACGCTAAAATTCTTGGCGTGCCCATCTGTGGCGCCGAGAAGCCAAAAGGCAACCACGGCCTTTAAAACCGCAGCCTGGTCTACCTCCGGTTGGTCGCTTCCCTTCATCAAATTGAGGATAGCCGGAACGCCAGGCCCGCCGTCGGATTCGTATTTCAGTGACGGCGGCACAGAAAGGGCCTGGCAGCAGTCTTCCTGGGGCAAACGCAGGAGACGATTGTCACTGGTCCATCGGCGATCGAACCGCTCGACCGCGAGCACGCGATTGCCTTCGAACTCCTCGATTGCGACGACGGCGCTCGGGAGCCCTAGGGCGGTTGTCAGCTTGAGGCAGAAAAATTCGTTCTCGACGCTGAAGGAAAGATCGATGCCATTTGGCAACCGTCCAATCTGTGGTTTGAGGATGTGCGTCGTGGCAGTCGTCGCCAGCGGCTTGTACCAACGTCCTTTCCAGAACAAGAGCGCAGTCTTTTCCTGAGCGCCAGCGATCGAGATCCGGAAGTCCTCGTCCTCGCCAAGCCCAAGGGGAGCCGATGCCAGATCGAGGAGAAGACGAGCAATCTCGGTATCGTCAACGGGTTTGCCGTTGACAATACCGGCGGGGCCTGGCTCGACACCATCCGGCAGGAATTGCAATGCGCCGACACAATCGCGCCCGACAGCGGCAAGCAGGTCGTAAGCGTCTATTCCTTGAGCATGAACACGCTCCGCCATACGGCGGCGAATGGGGCCGTTGTCGGGCAGGAGATTGTCGAAGACGGCGATGACGCGCGCACCGATATAACGATCTTCACGCAGAGGCAGTGATAGCGAGACGGGCAGCGCGTGCTCCCAAGCAAGCCAGGACGGATCGTACTGAAAATCGATCGCGCCGCTGGATTGTCTATTCAGCCGCCCGACGAGACGGCTGTTCAAGAAGACATTTAGCGGGATGTGCTGCCGCGGACGAGCCATCAGAAGATGTCCTCGATCTCAGCCGGCTTTGCCTTGGTACGAGGGCGGACGACGAATTCGAGGTCGAGCGCTGCGAGAATATCGCAAAGCGTTCCGAGCTGGGTCCCAGGCGCGCCACTCTCGACGGCCGAGATGGTCGCCTGACGCAGCATCGTTTGGTCCCCGACATTGGTCTGGTTGAGGCGGAGCTTGCGACGCTGCCGGCGGACGGCATCTCCAATTTGCTTGGGTGTTCGGGCGATTTGGTCCACAGCATACCTCTCTAGCATGGTATTATACGCTCGCGCAGATAAACTTCAATATACGCTTTTCCGTATCGAATTTTGTATACTTTGAAGCGTATAAGCAGCAATATGGTCGGCGTATGATCTTCGATCCGCATGGACCGTCACCGCCATGCTTTCAGCTTGTCCGGCCGCCGCCGGCCAATGTGACCGAAGCGAATAGCCGGCATGCTCATAAAGCTCCAAGGCAAAGTGAGGTCAGTCCTAGCAGACTGCGGCAACGGATCGGTTTTTCAAACGGATCTTGCGGCACTCACCCAATCGAGGCGTGCGGCAGGGACAAGGCCATAATTGTAAAAATTGATGCCGTCGACATCCGGCGCCATCGCAGCTTTGACCTTGGCGGTGAGGATGTCGGGGCCGGCCATTTCCGGATAGAACAGCCGGTAGCCGGCGCCGAGGAACTTTTTCACGCCAAGGGCTGCGCGTCCGGCCGCCATCAGGCTGGCGACATCGCCGGGCTGCATGTCGTAGGCACACAGGATTGCCCCGTCACAGACCTTGCCGAGCGCCGCGAGATCGCAGCCGCCAAGCCAACCGTCTTTCAAATCGATGATGACAACGCGGGTCGCCGGATTGGCCACCTCGCGAAGTTCGGCGACCAGGCTGGTCACCGGTTCGAACCGCCACAGCAGGTAGCCATGGAGTTCCGGCCATGGCAAAAAAGTGTCGAGGCCGCTCCCCGGAAAGTCTGGAAAGCGCCGTTCGGGCACGGCGCGCTCGCAGGTCTCGACGATCCATTGCCCGACGAGCTTGCGCGCTACTTCGCCGTCGACGCCGGCCTCGGCCGCGCGCGCAAGGCAGGACGGGCAGAAACATATCGACAACAGAAAATCGTCTTCCGGCATCAGCCCGACACCGTCTTTCTCATGATGGTATTCGTGGGCGAAGCCCATGAAGGACGGGCTTTCAAGCTCGATCCGGTCCGGCCTGTAGCTGTGCGAGATATCGGCGATCAGCGCGCGGACATAAGCGCGCGCTTCCGGATGTGATGGGCAGAGATTGTAGTAGTTGGCATCGCCGAAGGCGTTGCGGGTTACGGCCTGCGGATGAAGCATGCCGAGCCGGGTGTTGTGCAAGCAGACCGTCCAACACGAAACGCCGAGCCCGCCCACCTCGCGCCGGCGGACAAGGTCGCCAAGCACATCGCCGCCTTCCATGATCACCTTCGCCACCTTGGGCTGGATGGCTAGGTCGGCCCAGTGTGCCGCATCTGGCTTGAAATAGATGGTTCCGTCTTCCGGAAAATAGGCTTTCCGGCGCGGGCTGCGCGGCTGCAGAAACCGGCCAGCGTGATACGAAGTCGCCAGACTGATCATGTTGAGCCCGGCACGCTCGACAAGATCGCGCTCGACCATCTCCAAGCCCAGATCCTGGACATCCCAAGGATAGGTCCACATCGACAGTTGCATCCGGTTATCCTCAGTCTTGATCCTGATATGGGCGTATGGTCGGGAGGGCTTCTTATCAGTCGACCGGCTCGGCGACCTGCATGAGGCAGTCTCCCGCCTCGCACATCGTGTGCAGCCGGCGCGAAAGCACAATGCCGCTTTCGAGGAAGTGCAGGGCTTGCTCGGCGAGGTCGAGTCGTTCGAGGTCGTGGTACCAGCCCGCCAGTTGGCCTGAAGTCACGCTGTCGCCCAGCCTGACTGCCGGCTCGAACCAACCACGGCTTGTGGCATAAAGGCCCTGACTGTGCCGAGACAACGAAAGAAGCCGCGTCGGCGCCGAAGGTCCGGTTGCCGGTGCAAGAACCGGCGCCTCAACCACTCCCAAGGCGGCCATCAGGGCGTCGAGTGCGCGGGCGGTAATCTCCATCGTATCGACCGTGACAGTGCCACCGCCGCCGAACTCTCCGCTGACGCCGATGGCGCCGGCCCGGCGCGCCGCACCCATGGAGGTCGGTGAGGCCTGGCCGTTGTCGGCCACGAACCCATAGGGCATGCTGAGCGTCCGCATTAGCTCCACACCGCGCCGGTGCCGGTCGGGATCGGTATTGTGCTCGACAAGCGCGGTCGGCAGATGCTCCATCGAGGTGCCGCCAGAATGAATGTCGAAGATGACGTCGTGGCGGGGAAACAGTTCCATCTCCAGGAAATTGGCAAGCCGGCTTGTTGGCGTGCCTGACGGGTCGCCCGGAAAGGCGCGGTTGAGATTGCCGCCGTCGAGTGCCGAGCAGCGCTTTGCGGCGATCACCGCCGGCACGTTCGCCATCGGCAGGATGGTGACGCGACCCTTGATCTGCTTGGGATCGAGCCGGCGCACCAGCTTTGCCAACGACAGCTCGCCTTCATATTCGTCGCCGTGATTGCCGGCCATCAGAAGCACCGACGGGCCTTCGCCGTTGCGGACAAGGCAGATCGGGACCTTGACCTGGAAATAGGGCGAACGGTCGATCGAAAACGGAATGCTGAGATGGCCGAGTGTCTTGCCGTCCCGGTCGAAGTCGAGCGTATGGCTGAGGCCGGTGTGCATGGCGGCGGCTCAGATAGCTGCGATCGCAGTGACCTCTATGCGGAGATCGGGATCGGCGAGACGCGCCTCGACACAGGCGCGCGCCGGCAGGCGCGCAGGATCCACCCAGGCATCGTAGATGCTGTTCATGGCATCGAAGTCGGCGATCTGCGGCAGGAAGATGTTGATCGCCACTAGCCTCGACTTGCTGCTGCCGGCCTCAACAAGGAGCGCCTCGACCTTGGAGAGCACGTCGCTCGTCTGACCCTCGATGCCGGCCTTGCGGTCGTCTGCCACCTGGCCTGCGATGTGCACGAGGCCGCCATAGACGACCGCCTGAGACATGCGGGAGCCGGACTGGAAGTACTTGATCATATCAGATCCTTTCGAGGTTCTCTTTTTTGGAAGTGGCCGCGATATCTGCTCAGCCGAAATAGGTAGGAAAGGCGTGGCGGACATACCCGGCCGCGTCGGCGCCGAAGATCACGCGATAGCGATCGAGGCAGGTGCAGGGGTGCGAGATGCCGAATTCAACGACGTCACCAACGGCAATATCGTCGCCCGACGCAATTGTCAGGAAGGCGTGCTGGTCGTTGAGCTTGAAGACCTCGGCACGCGCTTTCGGCAGCTGCTTGCCGGCACGAAAGATGGTCACGACCTTCGGAAAGCCCTGGTCGAACGACACGTCGCGCATGCCCATACCGCAGATAGCAAGGCCGGGCTCCGGCCGCGACAGTACCTCGGCCCAAAGACGTAAAGCCGGATGGAAGGAATTTCGTGCGGAAGCACCGACGCCGCCGATCGCAAAACCGTCGCGGGCATCGAGTGCGCCGAGCGACCTGTCGTAGACGCCATGGTCGTGAAAGAAGATGGCGCCGCTGCGCAGCACCAACGTGGCATTGCCGTCCCTGGAGACGAGGGGCGAAAGCGCTGCGACCACCTTGTCGAAGTACACCGAGCCGCCGGCGGTGGCGATCAGCGGGGTGTCGCCGCCGACGCGGGCGCGGAGCCGCAGGAACATATCGGCTGTCATTGCCAACAGCGCGGATATCGCCTCATCGGTACGGCCAGGATCGGCTTGCGCCGCGGCACCTTCGTAGGCTGCGACGCCGGCGATCAGCAGCCGCCCTCCGGCAGCTACAACCGCGTCGGCGATCGCCTCGGCTTCGCCGGTGGTCCGGGCGCCTGCCCTCCCCGCACCAAGTTCGACGAGCACGCGCAATGGCGGCAGCGTCGCATTGGCGCGCCAAGCTTCAGCAAGCGCATTCACGGCGTCGAAAGAGTCGGCAAAAACGTAGAACTCGGCGCTTGGCCAGGCGCCGACAAGGACAGCAAGTCGGTTCGCACCACCTGGTCCGCCGACCTCGTTGGCGATGATCAGCCGAGAGAGCCCGGATCTGAGCATCACTGTGGCCTGGCTTATGTCGGCGACGGTCGTGCCCCATGCTCCGGCCTCGACCAGGGACCGGGCAAGGTCCGGCGCCATCGGGGTCTTGGCATGCGGGGCGATCACGGCGCCCTGTTCTCGCGCATACCCCAAGAACAGGTCACGATTGGCGATGAAGGCCTCCTCGTCGAGGGTCAACACCGGCAACGACATACGTCCATGCGCTGGATGCCAGCGCTCAGATGCGACAAAGCTGCTGTCCAGGCCGAGGGTGCCAGGCGGAACGCCGCGGATACGATCGTCGAGCAGGAAATTTTCACGGGTCGCGAGCGACAGTACGGGTGAGTTTTCGGTCATCCGATGCTAGTCCTTTCGCTTTCGCAGGATGAAGTCCGGATCGATTTCCGATGCCGGCCACACCATGAGAGAGATGCGTGCCAAAGCGTTACTGCGGACCGATCATCGATGCCCACCATCACCTGTGGGATCTCGGCCTCGGCCGCCATCCCTGGCTCGCGCCCACGGCTGGCGAACGCGGCGGTCTGGGCGAGCTTGGCCCCTTGCGGCGAAACTACCTTCCTGAAGATTATTTGCGCGACGCCGGCCAGCACAGTGTCGTCGCCACCGTCCATATTGAAGCCGGTTGGGCCGGGGATGACTGCGTGGGTGAAACGCGGTGGCTTGAAACCCTCGACAAGTCGCGCGGCGTGGCCGCCCGTTACGTCGTTCACGTACCTCTGGCGAACCGCCAAGCGCCGGCGCTGGTCCAGGCGCAGGCGGCATTCGACCGTGTCGTCGGCGTACGCGACATACTGAGCTGGGATCCTGATCCCGCCCGTCGTTTTGCCGCCCGCGACGGCATCATGGACGATCCGGCCTGGCGTGCCGGCCTGTCCCTGCTTGGGCGCCGCCGGCTGGTTTTCGACCTGATGGTGTTTCCGCGCCAGCTCACCGGCGCGGCGCGCCTCGCGGCGGCGTTTCCAGACCAGCTCTTTGTTCTCAACCATTGCGGCAGCCCGATCGATCGCGATGCGGACGGAATGCGGGTGTGGCGCGAGGGGCTGCGGCTTTTGTCGGAGCGCGAGAACGTCGCCATCAAGATATCGGATCTGGTCGCCTACGATCATGATTGGACGCTCGACAGCCTAAGGTCGGTTGTCATGCATTGCATCGACTGTTTCGGTACGCGGCGCGCGATGTTCGGCAGCGACTTTCCGGTCGCCGGCCTGCATGCATCGTTCGGTGCGGTGTATGACAGCTTCAAGGCCATTGCAGGAGAGCTTTCCGCGGACGAGCAGACGGCACTGTTCTACGGCAATGCACGGCGCATTTATCGGCTGGACGATATGTCATCGGCGGGCCTGCTCTCTGCCTGAGAGAAGCAGCAGCC
The DNA here is from genome assembly GCF_040319695.1 of Mesorhizobium sp. M0898. Taxonomy (NCBI): domain Bacteria; kingdom Pseudomonadati; phylum Pseudomonadota; class Alphaproteobacteria; order Hyphomicrobiales; family Phyllobacteriaceae; genus Mesorhizobium; species Mesorhizobium sp. M0898. The sequence goes on from NZ_JAMYOE010000029.1 coordinate 74,499, forward strand.
CCAGGATCAGCGACCCGAACAGGATACTGCGCCAGCCAGGCGATGCGTTGACCACGGTGATCAGCGCCGTGATCGTAACCAGCAGGATGGCGCCGGGGATGGTGCCGGCATAGGTGCCGAGCCCGCCGAGGATCGAGGTGCCGCCAAGCACCACGGCGGCAATCGAGGCGAGCAGATAAGGATCGCCGATACCGACATAGCCTTGTCCGTTCATGCCGAGGACCAACACACCGGCAAGTCCCGCACAGAAGCCGCTGATGCCGTAGACCGCCAGCGTGGTCGAGGCGACGGGAACCCCGGACAGCGCCGCGGCGAGCGGATTGGCGCCCATCGCGAATATCCGGGCGCCAAGGGATGTCGCATGCATCGTGGTCAGAACGATCACTGAAATGACCGCCCACAAAAGCACGCCTGCCGGAATACCGACCGGCCGCGCATTGCCGAGCCAGCGGACCAGCGGGTTCTCGGCGGTCACGGCACTGCCGCCGGCGATGATGATCAGCAGACCTTGCAGGAATGTCGCCATCGCCAGCGTCATGATCATTGGATGAACGCGCAACAGCGCCACGCCCAGCCCGTTCACCAGACCGATTGCGCTCGTCAACGTGAGAACTGCAAGAACGGCGGTGAGCCCTGTCGGATCCGCCTGCCATGAAAGCAGCGGCAGGCTGACAGCGCTAACCGTGACGATCGCCGCGACGGAAAGGTCGATTCCGCCGGCAATCACCACGAAAGTTTGGCCCGCCGCGACCAGGCCGACCACCGCGCCCAATTCAACCAAATAGCGCAAATGCCCATAAGCGCCGAAGCCAGGTGAAGCGAAGCTCGCCGCGATCCATACCGCCGCAACTATAGCGATCGTAAGGAAGGGCCGGCTGCGCAAAATCGTCACGGCGCGCCTGCCGCTCACACTGACTTTCCGTGCTGTCATTGCTGCACCTTGCGGAATTGCGGGATGGCGACCGCCCCGATGATGATGAGGCCCTGGGCGACATATTGGGCGACCGGCGTGAAGCCGAGGAAGAACATGACACTGATCATCAGGCTGAGCAGCAGGCTGCCCGCAAGAGCGCCGCGCATGGTACCTTGGCCGCCAAGGAAACCGACGCCGCCGAGCACTGCGGCGGCTATGGAATTCAGCGTGAACGCCGTGCCGATGACTGGATCGCCCGAACCCGTTTGCGCGGCGATGAACAGGCCGGCGCCTGTGCAAAGCAGGCCGCTAATCGCGTAGGCGGCGATCCGGGCACCGTCGACCGGCACGCTGGAGCGGTAGGCGCCGACGGGATTTTCGCCTGCAGCATAGATGCTCAAACCAAGCGGCGTGGCGAGATAGAGTTTCCACAAAACCACGATGAGTACCAGCAGCACGAATGCCGCCGGCGTGTTGCCGGCAAGCAGGTCCGACAGCCACTCGGGTATGGCGCCCCCCGGCCTCGGCAGGATGAGCAGGGCAGCGCCGCCGATAGTGAAGGAGCCAGCCAGCGTCACCACGATCGCCGGCAACCGAAGTTTCACGACGATGAACCCGATCGCGGCACCGATGACGAGACCGGTCAGCGCCACCGCAGCGACACCGCCGGCTACGCCCAGCGGTCCAGTCATCGTCGTCGCAGCGATCACTGCGCCCAGGCTGACCATGGCGCCGATGGCCAGGCTTATGCCGCCGGTGAGCATGAGGATCGCCTGGGCCATGGCGACCAGCGCCAGCGGAAACCAGCTCTGGGTGAATTTGGCGAAACCGGACGCTGTCAAGAGGCCGGGAAACAGGAAACCGTAAGCAATGACGAACGCCAGGACCACAGCGAACAGGCTGCGCACGCCGACATTGCGGCGCAGCTGAACCGGCCAGTAGAGCGCGCCGGCTTGGTTTGAGGATGCGACCGCGCTCATGCCGCAACTTTCTGCTGTTCGGCGCCCATTGCGGCGGAAACGATGGCTTCCTCGCTCAGTGCCTCGCGCTCGAGCATGGCCACGATGCGGCCTTCGCGGACCACGCCGACGCGGTCGCAAAGGTGCACCAGTTCGGGTGTGTCGGAACTGAGCAGCACGATCGCCTTGCCGGCGGCGGCGAGTTTGCGAAGCATCATGTAGATCTCACGCTTGGTCTCGACATCGACGCCGCGCGTCGGGTCGTTGAGGAGAAGCACAAGCGGCTCGTGTGGCATCCATTTCGCCAGCGCGACCTTCTGCTGGTTGCCACCTGAGAGTGCCTGTGCCGGGCGGTCGAGGTCGCCCTTGATGGCAAGCTGGGCGGCGAGACCCCTTGCCATATCGCGCTCGGCACGCCGACTGCGCAGCTTCAGCGCCGGCAGCCTTGCGAAGGCGGGCAGCATCATATTGGTGATGATGGGATGGATCAGGTGCAGGCCTTCGCGCTTGCGGTCAGCCGGGACATAAGCGAGGCCGAGCGCATTGGCGTTCGGCACGCCGCCGGGCAAACCCGAAACACCGTTTACGGTCGCGGATACCGTCCTGGCGGGGATCGCGCCGTAGAGGCCAAGCAGCAGATCTTCCTGCCCCTGCCCGACCAGGCCGCCAATGCCAAGCACCTCGCCCGTCCTGATGTCGAGATCGACGTCGCGCATCAGGCCGGCCGAAAATTTACGAACCGAGATGGCGTCGGCCGGCGATGGCGAAGGCCGCCATCGTGGAAAGAGATCGCCGGGGTCGCGTCCTACCATCAGCCGTACCAGCCCGGCGGCATCGGTTCCTTCCAGCGAGCAGTCCGCCGTGCAGGTCCCGTCCTTGAGCACGGTGACATGCTTGCACAGCGCCATCACCTCGTTCAGTCGGTGTGAGATGTAGAGAATAGCGATGCCCTCGCCCCGAAGCCTCTCCAGCAGGTCGGTGAGGATTTTTGTCTCAGTTGCCGATAGCGATGAGGTGGGTTCGTCGAGAATGAGCACGCGCGGCCGGCGGTAAAGCGCCTTGGCGATCTCCACCATCTGCCGGCGGCCGAGGGACAGGTGCCCCACCGGCGCAGACAGCGGTTCGTAAAGCCCGACAAGATCGCATGCGGCCCTGGCCCGGACGGCAAGCTCGTTGTAGTCGATCAAGCCGAACCGCTTGGGATAGGCACCGAGCCCGATGTTTTCGGCAATGGACAAGCTGGTCGTCAGGCTGAGTTCCTGCTGGACAACGGCGATTCCGGCCTGTCGCGCATTAGCGGGGGTCATGCGCGAGACCGGGCGCCCATCGACCTCGATCGCCCCGCCGTCCGGGCGCAAGGCGCCGGACAAAAGGTTGATCAGTGTCGACTTACCTGCGCCGTTCTCGCCCAGCAGTGCATGCACGCGGCCGGGCTGGAGAGCGATTGAAACGTTGCGCAGAACGGGGTTGCCGAAAAAGGACTTCGACACCCCCTGCGCGGCGAGAAGCGGAGCCGTGGTTGTCAATGCTACAACCCTTCAGGCTTATTTTTGGGCCAGCAGCTTCTTGAATAGATCCTCATCGTATGGCGAATAGATGTAACCGTCAGCCGGGAAATCCTTCGCCCGGGCGAGGTATTCGTCGATGTTGGAATTGTCGATCACCGGCAACGGGATCTTGACGAAAGCCGGCACATCCTCGCCCTCCAGTGCCTGGACGGCGGTGTAGGTGGCGAAGGCGCCGAGCCAGTTCGGCTGCATCGTCGCCCAGCTCTTCAGGCCCTTTTCCTTCCACAGTTCGAGAAACTGGCGCGCATTCTCGCCGGTGATCGGCACCTGGTCGCGGCCCTGCTTGTCGAGCGCGAGCACGGCGCCCGCCGACAACGCGCCGCCCAGCGACAGGATGCCGTCGATTTCGGGGTTGGCGAAAAGCAGGCTGGTGACGGCCTCCTGGGCGGGCGCGACATTGTAGGGCGTGTTCGTCTCGGCAAGCACCTTCACATCGGGATGGGCCTTAAGCTCGGCATCGGCGCCTTTGCGCCGGTCGTCGCTGACCGAAACGCCGGCTGGGCCATTGAGGATGAGGATCTTGCCCTTGCCGCCGATGGCGTCGATCAGGAACTTGGCCGCCTGATCGCCCCACTGTGAGGAATCGGTGTTGACCTTGGCGGTCACCTGGTCGGTATCGACGAGGCTGTCGAAGTTGATGATGGCGATGCCTTTGGCGCAGGCGTCCGCCAGCACGCGCGCCGGCGCGGTCGACGAACCAGCGATCAAGATGATGGCATCGACATCGGAATCGATCATCGACTGGATCTGCTGAATCTGGACGTTGGCGTCGCCCTGGGCATCGGTCACGACGAGTTTGTCGACCAAGCCTTGCTTCTTCAAAGTCTCGACTTCGGCTTCGATCGTGCCCTGTGTCTGCTTCATCCAGGTCGGCACTGAATAGATATTGGCCCAGCCGATCGTATATGGCGCTTTGCGATCGCCCTTGATGCATTTAGCGGCGGCGTTGGCCTGCGAACCGGCGCCGAGGCTGAGGAGGAGGCCGAGGCAAAGGGCACTGGCGGACGCGAAAAACGATGATTTCGTCATGATTGTTCCCTTCTGAAGTTATGCCTGGACGTGCGGGATCGGGACGAGAGAACCCGCCGGTTGCCGCATCGGAAACCGCCCGTTTTTCTCGTCAGGACTTTCTGCGCCTGGCTCGTTATTGTCCGATATTTCAGACAGTAGGCCTGTATATCGGACAAACGGGATGCTAGACTGAGCCTTGACATCTTTCAAGCGTCTTGAGACGAGGGCCGAATGATTTTTGCGCGGGTGCGGCCTACATGAGCGATGGCGTCACTGGTCTAATTGAAACGGAAGCCGGCGCCGAGCCGCGCAATGGCGAACGGCGTCGCGGGATCGACCGCGTCATCATGCTACTGGAGGCCCTTCTGCGGCACCGCGCGCCGATGCGCGTCGGCGACATCGCCAAGATGATCGGCGCGCCGCGTTCAACCACTTATGAAATCGTCAACAGCCTGCTGGAAGCCGAAATGCTCGAAAATGTCGGGACGGAAGGCTATGTCTATTTCGGAAAGGCGATGCATCTGTTCGGCTGGGCCTACTCACATCATAATGCCCATTACCGGCGCATCATCGAAACCCTAGACAGACTAGGCGCGGAGACGGGCGAGACCGTCCAACTGTGCGGCCTGCGCGGGACCAAATATGTCGTCCTTGATTGCCGGGACTCGCCTGGCCCGTTCCGGATTTCAAGCGATGTCGGCGTCGAGGTGCCGATACCGTGGACGGCGTCCGGTAGGCTGCTGCTCGGCCATATGAGCGAGCAGGAAATACGGGACTTCATTCCGCCTGGCGACTACACGCTTCCAGACGGCCGTGTCATTGCGCCAGCCGAGTTCTTCGGCGATGTCGCTCTGGCGCGCCAGCAAGGTTTCAGCGAGACCGCCGCTCTGGCCGACCGCTTCACTTGGTGCATGGCCGCGCCCATCCGCGACGGCAACGGAGCCATCAACAAGACGCTTTGTTTCGTGTTGCCCGTCGACACGCCAGAAGCGCGGCGCAGCGAATTGCTTGCCCTGTTATGCGAGCGCGCCAGTGGGTTGTCGCTCGCGGGAAGCTAGTAGAAAATCGGCGCGCGAAGGTCCGGGGTAGGCTCCGTTCGTTCAGCCGCAGCAGCGAAACCCGAAACTGGTACTCCGGTGAGTATGGCAAAGGCGGCAGCGCGCTCCTGCTACCAGATCATCGGATATTCGATCGGAAAGATCGGCGGTCGGCTTCGGCCTGGTTCAGACCTGCCTACGGAGTGTCGCCGACCATGCCTGAGAACAGCACCGAACCGCGCTGGTCGAGAAGAGAAAGCGAAGTGAAGTCCAGTATCGAGAGCCCTCCGTCGGCGATCAGGGTTTGGCCTGTGACGAACGAAGCTTCATCACTCGCGAGGAACGCCACCGCCGCAGCGATTTCGGCCGGCGTTCCCATTCGGTATGTGCGAGGCGATATGAACGTCGGTTCATATGATTACGCTGGCATCAGCGGTTTGACGCGGTCGATAATGGCGGCGACCGCTTCCTTCGGGCTCTTGCGACCGAGGACAGCGAGTTGAACCTCCTCGAGAAACGTCGACTGAGCGCGAGCGGCTTCGGGAAAAGCCGGAAATGCCGGTCGCGCTTTGGCGAGCGCGGCAGCCTCGACCTTCGCCTGCGGCAGCGACCCGGCGAACGACGGCTCGGCATAGGTCGAGGTGCGGACGGGGCCATTGCCGTTGCGCGCCATGTCGAGTGTGGCGGCCTTGCTCGCTACGAAGCGGATGTAGCTCCAGGAGAGCTTCTTGTCCGTCGAATTGGCGGGAATGGCCATCGCCCAGGATTCAACGACCGGATGCATTTCGTGACCGCTGCCGAGGGTTTTGGAGCCGGGGAACTCGATCGCCTTGATCTTTCCCGGTGCGGTCGACTGTTCCTTGTTGTTGAGCTGCGCGTAGCGGGCGAAAGGCAGCACCGCGAAGGCCGCGCGCCCCTGCTGCATCCACGTCACCATGTCGTCGTTGCGCGTTGTGGCATAGCTGCGGGGGAGCGCGCCGGCCTTGAAGAGGTCGGCAAGCGCGGACAGGCCTTTTTCCATCGCCTCCGGATCGGGGACCACCTTGAACTGCTTGTCGATGAAATCGCCGCCGAAGGCGCGGGCGAACATGACCGGGAAGACGGCGAGGTCGCTCGCAAGGATCATGCCGACGACGGGCGTGCCGGACCTGGAGGTGAAGGTCAGCTTCTTCGCCTGGTCGACCAGCTCCTCCAGCGTGTTCGGTGGCGCCGAAATGCCGGCCTCCTGAAGCAGCTCCTCGTTGTAGAAAAGCCCCTGCGTGGCATGGCGCACCGGAACGCCGACGAGCTTGCCGCCGACGGTCATCGAGTGGCGCAGGCCCTCGGCGATATCGTCGAAATCCTCGATCGGCTCGGCTTTCCGGAGATCGTCTAGCGGCTCGAATAGCGAGGCGATCTGCGACGTCATGCGGTTGTCGATGACATAGCCGATGTTGAAATCGGTCTCGCTCAGGCTCGCCTCTCGGAACAGCCGGTCCTGGAGCGGATTGCTGTCAAGCGTGGTCCAGGATATCTGGGCATTGTTCTTGTCCTCCCAGGGCTTGATGACATTGCCGGCGGCGCCGGTCGTCAGGTTGGCTTGGTGGACGCGATGGCAAAGCACATTCAGCGTCTTTACCTGGGCATGGGCCAACCGACCCAAGGCACCCGTCGCGCCGGCGGCCATCGCCGTCGTCAGCAGGGCTCTGCGTGTCATGTGCAAAGGCATTGTCTTCCTCCCTTTCTCGGTGACGTCGTCACCCCTTGGTCGCGCCGGCGGTCAATCCGGCGACGAGAAACCGGTTCATCAGGACCACGAAGACGAGAACCGGCAGCAATTGGACGGTAGAGGCAGCAAAGAGGACGCCCCAGTCGACGCCATCGATCGAACTGATCATCTCCGAAAGGACCAGAGGCGCGGTCTTGGCGTGGTTGGCGGTGAAGATATAGGCGAACAGAAACTCGTTCCACGCGAAGACGACCACGAAGACGGCGACGGCGAGCATGCCGGGCGCTACGAGCGGCAAGATGATCTTCACAAGGATCGTCAGCGGCCGCGCGCCGTCGAGGACGGCCGCCTCGTCGAGTTCGCGCGGTACCTGGTCGATGAACGTGCGCATCAGGAGCGTGCCGAGCGAGACGAAGAAGGTCGCGTAGAGCAGGATCAGCACCAGATGGGTGTCGTTGAGCCCGAGCCGATTGACGACCGGGAACAATGGCAGCGTTACGACGATCGGCGGGATCAGCCGCGATCCGATCAGAAACATCACCGATCCCTCCAGGAAACGGACGCCTCGATAGCGCGAGTAGGCAAAACCGGCGAGCAGACTTGCCATGACGGCAAGCGCCGTCGCCCCGGTGGTGATGATCAGGCTGTTGACGAGCCCGTCGAAAAAGGCCGGCCAGCGCTGCCACAGCGAGGCGTAGTGCTCGAAGGTCGGTTCGAAGAAGAGCTCCGGTGGAAACGCGAAAATCTCGCGACCGGGTTTGAACGACGAGAGCACGATGAAGCCGATCGGAAACAGTGACCAGACGACGATTGCCGCAACGGCGAGCGTCTTTCCGGCACCGATGGCGAGACGCCTAGAACGCATTGGCCATGGATTCCTTGCGCAGCCGCCAGACATAGCCAGTCGCAAGCAGCAGCGAGATGACGACCATCATCCATGCCGTCGCGGCCGCCGTGCCGAACGAGTTGTAGCGGAAGCCTTCCTGATAAAGATAAACGGAAACGACCTCGGTCGTGCGTGCCGGGCCGCCCTGGGTCAGGAGCCAGACCTCGGAAAAGAGACGGAAGGCGAAGATGTAGCGGAAGAGCAGCGCGATCAGCATCGCTGGCGCCAGAAGCGGCAGCGTGATGTTGCGGAAGAGCTGGAACGCATTGGCTCCGTCGGTGCGCCCAGCCTCATAGAGCTCCTTCGGAACCGCGAGCCGTGCCGCATAGAGGATGATGAATGTGAATGGCAGGTGCAGCCAGATCGTGAGCAGGCCGACGAGGATGAGGCCGTGAGAAGGGATGAACGTCCAGTCGAGCGTCGGCAGACCGGTGTATCGCAGCATCAGCGTGATCGGGCCGACGTCTGGATCGAACAGGAAGCGCCACATTGCGACCGCCGTCACCTCGCTGATGGCGTAGGGAGCGAGCACCACGACGAGCATGACGCGCTGGAGAGGAAGCCCGGAGGCGAAAAGCAGGGCCAGGCCAAGGCCGAGCAGCAGTTCGATATGAACCGCCACGGCGACGACGAGGACCGTGTTCCAGACCGAACCCCAAAAATAGGGATCGGTGAGGACGCGGATATAGTTATCGAAGCCAACGAAGGTTGCCGATTGGCCGAATGACGAGGCTTCGAAACTCAGCCACAGGACGAAGATCGCGGGGAGCACGATGATCCCAAGCACCAGGAGGTGCACGGGCGTCGCATAGAGGTAGGCAGGCGAAAACGCGAAGCGCCGCCTCATGGTCTCGCCAGCCGCTTCCGCCGCCCCTTCCCCCCTATGGCCGACGGACGCCTCGGAACCAAATGCCATTGCTCCTCCCTGAGCGGTTGCGTGTCAGCCGTCCCTGGCGGCAAGTGGAACGGTGCCCTCCACCGTTGTTCTGTACATTACCCGGCGATATCCAGGATAATCGTTGATGGCGGTGTGCAGGACATGGGGATTGTTCCACATACCGAGCGTCTTCGGTTCCCAACGCAGCCTGCAGTTGAACTCGGGCCGGACAGCCCGCGCCATCAGGAAGTCGATCATCGGCTTGCTTTCTTCCTCCGTCATCCCCTTGAAATTGGTCATCACGCTGCTGACGAAGACATAGCGCCGGCCAGTCTCGGGGTGGCGACAGATCACAGGATGCTCGACGACGGCATTCTCGATCGTCTGGACATCGGCCTTGACGCCGAGCCGGCTGTGGGCCGCGTTGATGGCGAAGACCCCGCGGCCGCTATGGACGCCCGTCAGGCCTTGCAGGATCTCGACCAGCCGCGGCGAAAGCGAGTCATATGCCTTCTCGAGGCTGGAGAAGCAGGTGTCGCCGCCAACCGGCGGCACCTCCTCACCGTAGAGAATCGTAATGCCCGGTGGCTTCGGTAGCCAGGCGAGGTCCATGTGCCAGTCCTCGCCGATCACTTTGCCCGTGTCGTCCGGCTCGCGCACGAAGCGCACGATATCGTCAAAGCCGTCGATCGGCGTGTGCACCGGATTGCCGCTAAATGGTCCGAACCGGCGGGCGACCTTGTGGACGCCAGCGGCGTCAAGCTCCTGATCGCGCACGGCGAGCGCATGATATTTGTAGAGCGCGCGGCGAACGTCCTGGAAGGCATCCTCGCTCGCGCTCGCCAGATCGATCCCGCGAATTTCCGCACCGAGTGCACCAGTGAAGGGGCTGACCTCGAAACGGGTGAATGCATCATCGCGCAGCACGTGATCCTCCCTAATACGCGCCTCGTCGCCATCATGGGCTGACTTACCTGCAAGTAAGTAACTTGAAAGCCAAAGGCTGTCAACTCACCCGCGCTTTGTTCCACCGGATATCTAGCCTCGATCCGAGCCCTTCCCCGCATCCTGCCAAGCGGCGCGGATGATCGCGGCGAGCGCTGCGAAAGTCCTGGCGACCTCGTCGAAGCTTCCGGTGTCCTGCGTCATCGGTGGACAGGACAGAAGGGTAATGCGCAGCATGTGCACGAGCTCGTCGCTGAGTGTGTGGGAGGAAAGCTCTCCGTCCTTCACCGCCTGGTCCACCGCATGACGCAGGCTCTGATCATAGACCCGGTTGACGCGCTCCAGGGCACGTTCCGCTGGTTCGCCGAGAACCGGGAGGTCGTGGCGAAGGCGCGAAAGCGGGCTCCACATATTGCGGGCTCCCTTCTCAGCGTTGAAACGTTCGTAGAAGCGGCGCAGATCCTCGAGCTGCATATCGAGACGGTCGAAGAACCGGATATCGGGGGTCGTCCAGAAGCGCTTGATGCGGGCCTCGGCGTTGGCGGCGAAGTCCGCGATCAATTCCTCCATCAGCTGACGCTTGTTGCCGAAGTGATGATGGATGTTGGCGCGCGTCGTGCCGATTGCCGTCGCTATATCGCCGAAGCTGAAACCATCGTGGCCGCGCAGGACATAGAACTCGGCCGCGACCTCTTTGATTCTGCTGCGGGTAGAGTGCGCCTCATCGCCGGGAGATCCTGAAGTGTTGGCTCTCATATCCCTTCCGAAATTCATGCCGCCGTTGGACGATCAGTATACGGGAGCGAGCTGCACCCCCCGTTTCATACATGGATATTCTTCTACGCACGAGTGGAAGTAATTTGCGCCAGGGGCAGACATTCGCGAAGCATCTTGGCGGCAGCGATTAGCTCGGTGCGGCGGGTGAGTAGATACGGGATGCGTGTAGCGAACTTCAATCGGGTTCGCGCCCTTGACTAGAATTCCGGGTCAAGCAGGGCAGTCAGCTTGCCGGGGGCACGCCGCAACTCAGGCAGTGGATAGCGGCCGCGCATCCGCTGCGCCAACCACTTCCCGCATTGTCACGATGGTGCGGAACGCCCTCACGTTCGAATTGGCGTGGAAGACTTCCCGCGCGAAGACATCGTACGCCTCCATCCCCGGCAATTGCAGGAGGAGCACGAAATCGGCTTCACCGGTGACATACCAGGCCTGACGAACCTCCGAGCGCCCGCGGAGCTTGCCGATGAAGGCGTCCAACTCGACAGCGCTCTCCCGTTCCAGCGAAACGAGCACATGGATGGTTAGCGGCAGGCCCACGGCCGCCGGACGAATGACGGCAATATCCGCCGCGATCACGCCATCCTTCCGCAGCCGGCGCAGGCGGCGCAGGACCGCACTCTGGGAAAGCCCGACCTGCTCGGCGAGACGCCGCGCCGGGATCTGGTTGTCGCGCTGAACCAGCGACAGCAGCACATGGTCGAAGCGATCGAGGGCAGCGGTTTTCGTCATTTGGACAGGCATCTATGACGAAATCAGGCAGCTGGGCAACGATAATAGGCGCCAAGCGCCATCGTTTCGGGAATAGAATTTCGCCTCATGACCACAGACACACAGCCGGGCCTTGGCCCTGATCTCATTGCGGCGCTGTTACAGCGCCTGTCGCCGTTTTATGCACCGACACCGCTGCTCGACCTGCCAAGCCTGGCTGCGAGCCTGGATGTGACCCAGGTGCTTGCCAAGAACGAGGGCCACCGTGCCCTGGGCAGCTTCAAGTCCCTCGGCGGCACCTATGCCGGTCTGTGCGCTCTCGCTCGCGCTACCGGGATGGATATCGATGAACTGCTCGATCCAGAGCGGGCCCAGACGCCGCTGCCGGCGCTAATCACGGCCAGCGCCGGCAATCACGGACTTGCCGTCGCCGCGGCGGCGAAGTTTGCCGGCGGGAGGGCAAGGATATACCTCCATACGGGCGTCCCTGCGGGCCGGGTGCGGCGTATCGAGTCCCAAGGCGCCGAAATCGTGTGGGTCGACGGCACCTATGACGATGCCGTCGATCGGGCCTCTGCGGCAGCCCGCGCCGGGGAAGGCATTCTGGTGGCCGATACCTCGAGCGACCCGGATGATCCAGCGGTCGCTGATGTCATCGCTGGCTATGCCGTGATTGCCGCGGAAATCCGTCGCCAAGTCGAGGAGATTGGCCATCTGAGGCCAACCCACCTTTTCGTGCAGGCCGGTGTCGGTGGACTTGCCGCCGCCCTGACGACTGGGCTGAAGGACTGGCTGATGCCTCCGGCCATGATCGTCGTGGTAGAACCAGAGGCCGCAGCCTGCGTCGCGGCCGCGCTGTCGCAAGCACGCTCAGTTCGGATATCCGGCGATCTCAAGACGTCGGCAGACATGCTCGCCTGTGGCGAAGCAGCGGCATCGGCGCTCGACGTACTGCGCCAAGGCAACGCTCGGGTCATAACCGTGTCCGAAGCGGCGCTTGCCGACGCGAAGAGCCGGCTTCGTGAGGCAAACGGTCCAGACACAACCCCGTCGGGTGCCGCAGGCCTCGCCGGCCTCGCCACCGCCGTCGCGGCTTACGGCCTGTCGCAGGAGCTTGCGCTCGACGAATCGAGCCGGGCGCTGATCATCGTGACCGAGGCCGAACTGGAGAAGGACGCAGGACGATGGCACCGGACCCGGGATCATTGAACGGAAGAGCGGCTGGGCCACGTACTGCTCGATATGTCCGCATTCCAGACCCAACGCAGAATGGGTCCATGAAACTCATCTACCAGACCCACTCTCCCTACGCGCGTAAGGTTCTGGTCTTTGCCCACGAGACTGGGCTTGCCGGACGTCTGCGCGTCATTCATCAGGAGACGAGCCCCATCAATCGCAACGATGATGTGTTTGCGATCAATCCGCTTGGCAAGGTGCCCGTTCTCGTTGTCGACGACGGCTATGCTCTCTTCGATTCGGGCGTAATCTGCGACTATCTCGACAACCTTGAAAGCAGTCGTCGGCTCATCCCCGAAACAGGGCGGGCCAAATGGTCCGCCCTGCGCCTCCAGGCGCTTGCCGGCGGCATGTGCGACGCAGGCATTTCCATCCGCTGGGAAAACGAGCGCCGCCCTGAACATCTGCGTTATCCCGCCTTGGGTGCAGGCATGACGATGAAGCTTATCGAATCCTATGACTTCGTGGAAAGCGAGGTCGAATTCGACGCGCCGCTCCATGTCGGCCACATCGCGCTCGCCACTTGTCTAAGCTGGCTGGAATTCCGCGGACTGCCCGACTTCCTGCAGGGAAGGCCACGACTGGCACAATGGTATAGCTCCTTCGTGGAACGCCCTTCAATGCGTGCCACGCCCTACGGCGGCGACACGCGAGATTGATATCGATCGCCAGGCTTTCGAGTTCCAGCATGTGTCCCTCATCAGCCAGGCATTCTCGCGGCCATTTGCTGGTCGGCCTCGATAATAGAGCGCGAAACCGGTAATCTTGCCCGGGCTCGCGACCACGGCCGGCAGCTTCTGACGCAGGATTGCGCCGAAGTCGTTCGGGATTTCCTGTGCTGAAACCGGAGCAAAGCCGCCAGCCGAGAGCATCAAAATTCCTGCGACCAAGCCAATGCACAGTCGCTTCCTGGAAATGTAAGAAATGATTGGTTCTCCTGCCCGACCGCCCTGGCGCTGCCGCGCGACTTGTCCCAGGCGCAAGAACTGACATTCACGCCGATTGTTTCACCGGTTCGAAAAAATGTTGATGGCGGGCGGAACTGCGAGGATGTGGCGTTGCGGAGCCATTGAAATTTGGTCGAAACTCTCCAAAATTTTCAGCTGGTGGAAATCGCGAGAGCCACCACAGACGACGTCAACAGAGGAGACTATTCAAAGCGGAGGACTATCGATGGAAGGAGCCATTTCGACGAGTTTTCCCCCAATCGGGCCAGAGGGCCCTGATGTTTTTCTTGACCGGTTGCTCCATCCGGCACGGCATTTCGAGCGACCTGAGAACGTGCTGACCGACGTGACGCTGGACTTCCAGGAGAAGCGTGCAATCCTTTCGTCATGGGCATCGGATGCCTGTGCAGTGGAATCGGTGCCGGCGCTGCGCATGCCGCCGGGAGCAACCGAACCAGTCAGCTTCGATGCCATCATGGACGCGTTGCGCCAATTGGATCAATTGGAGAAGCTTCCCGGCGCCGGTCGCGGTCGTGAAATCGAAGGTATCGCGGTCACCGGTTTTACAGCATCCGTCGATCGACTTTGAGTTGAACGCGGCCACTCTCTGCATCCGAGGCATCCGCCCCCCCGCGCGGGAAAACCCCGGGGGGGGGGCCACGGGGGGTGGGGACCGCGGCAAATACGGTTGGGGTGCGTGGGGCCGCGGCGGGCGGGGTGGTTGTTGTCTGGGGCGGGGGCAACCCGGCCCCAGC
>NZ_JAMYOE010000030.1:0-83695 GCF_040319695.1 Mesorhizobium sp. M0898
GGTGCCGATCGCCATGACGATCGGCACCGGCGACCGCAGCCGCCGTTCGATCTCGGCCGCCGCCGCCTCGGCGACGCCGATGACGGTGGAGGAAGAAGAAGGGTCGCTCGGCACCACCTCGACCAGATCGAGCGCAAAGCGCGATTTCAGCCGTGCCGCAAGGTCGAGGCAATTGGCGATCGGATGGTCGACGCGCACCTTGATCAGCCCTTCAGAGACTGCGAGCGACACCAGGCGCTGCGCCGTCTGCCGCGAGATGCCAAGCGTGGCGGCGATCTGGTCCTGGGTGTTGCCTGCGACATAATAGAGCCAGCCGGCACGCGCCGCGTCGTCCAGCCTGTTGCCGCCGCTGTCCTGCCGCGAATTCAAGTTCCTGCCTCCCAACCCCGCCGAGCATAAGAGGCGGAGCGCAGTAGTTTCGCAGGGAATGAACTTGCGCGCAATTGCCTATTGTAAGAGCAATTGCCTGTTGGTGAAACTTGGTGTTTGGAGCGAAGTGACAAGTCGACCCAGTCTCGTTGCAACAGCAAGGCTGTCGAGGTTGCACCAATCCCGGTTCTAAAGCGCGTTGCGTTCGATCGGCCTCATGCGACACGTTTTAGGTTGCTTTTTATGCATGTCGTCATCGCAAAACCGCTGCACACTTTGCGCGACATGCATTAGCGGGGACGCGGCGGTTTATCTCGTGCGCTAAACGCTTTAAGGAATTTTTTGAGAATGGAGCCTGGCATGACGCCGAAAGCGGTTTTCTGGGATATGGACGGCACGCTGGTCGACAGCGAGCCGCTGCACGAGGCGGCGCTGATTGCGGCGCTGCACAGCGTCGGCATCGCGCCGCCGGCCGACCTGCATGAGCGCGTGCTCGGCATCGCCGCATGGCCGGTCTACGAAATGCTGCGCGACGAGTTCGGCCTCGACCTGCCTTTCGACGACTGGATCGTGCGCAAATACGATCACTATCTGCCGATGGCCGAAACGCTGACGCCACGCACCGGCGCGATCGAGATTTTCAATGAGCTGCGCGCGCTTGGCGTGCCGCAAGCGGTGGTGTCCAACTCGGACAGACTGATCGTCGATGCCAATCTGCGCGCCGTAGGCCTCGTATATCCCGGCATGAAGACGGTCAGCCGCAACGACGTGCGTGAAGGCAAGCCGCATGCCGAACCTTTCCTGCGCGCCGCCTGGTTGGCCGACGTCGATCCCGCCAAGGCCGTGGCGGTCGACGACAGCGTGACCGGCGCCACGGCGGGGCTGGCAGCGGGAATGAAGACGATCTTCTGGCCGGAGGTGCCCATGGAAGGACCGCCGGGGGCGATTGTCATCAACAGCGCCGACGAATTGCGGGCTCAGTTGGGGCTTTAAGCCAGGCTCGGCCGGACCGCGCTCAACTCCGGTAGGCAGGCTCCTGCTCGTCGAGGATCGCCTTCAGTTCGGAAAGGTGGCGCTCGGCCTGGCCGGGATAGTCTTCCTGTTCCGTTGCCGCTTTCTCCGCGATCTCATCCGACAGTACCCGCAGCGGCCGGCCGGTCCACAGCGCCTTGATATAGGTTTCGGCGGCGCGCTCGAAATAGAACATGCGGTTGAAGGTGTCGGCGACGCTGTCGCCGATGACCAGCACGCCATGGTTGCCCATCACCATCACCTTGACCTTCGGGTCGACAAGAAGCTGGGAGCAGCGCTCGCCCTCTTCCTCGAAGGCCAGCCCGCCATAATGAGCGTCGACGACATGGCGGTTGAAGAAGATCGCCGAGTTCTGGTCGACCGGCGGCAGCGTCGAGTCGGCGAGCGAGGCAAGCACGGTGGCGTGGATCGAGTGAACATGCATGACGCAGCGCGCATGACGCACGTTGCGATGGATGGCACCATGCAGGCCCCACGCCGTCGGGTCAGGCGCATTCGGGCCGACCAGCGTGTCGGGATCATTGGCGTCGATCAGAAGCAGATCGCTCGCCTTGATGCGCGAGAAATGCACCTGGTTAGGGTTCATCAGTAATTGCGAGCCATCGTCGTTGACCGCCAGCGAAAAATGATTGGCCACCGCCTCATGCATGTTAAGCCGCGCCGTCCAGCGGAAGGCGCAAGCCAGATCGACGCGCTCCTCATAGAACGCCAGGTTGGTCAGCACTTCCTTCTGCAGGCGAGTGATGCTCATCGTAAACCTCCGTGAAAAAAGCAAGGATGCCGCGCGGCTGGAACACGCGCAACCCGGTTTCGTTTGGTGCAGGCGAGCGCCGTTATGCCGCCGTGCTGGTGGCCGCGCCGACCCTCAGCCCGCCATGCTCGACGATGAAATCGATCACCTCCTGCAGCCCCTTGCCGCGCGACAGGTCGGTGAAGCCGAACGGCCGCTTGCCGCGCATGCGGGCAGCATCGCTCTCCATGATGTCGAGATTGACGTTCACATAGGGCGCAAGGTCGCTCTTGTTGATGACCAGGAAATCGGACCGGGTGATCGCCGGTCCGCCCTTGCGCGGAATCTCCTCGCCCTGGCAAACCGAGATGACATAGAGCGTCAGGTCGGCAAGGTCCGGCGAGAAAGTGGCGGCGAGGTTGTCGCCGCCCGATTCGATGAAGACGATGTCGAGATCCGGGAATTTTTTGGTCATCTCGGCGATCGCCTGCAGATTGATCGAGGCGTCCTCGCGAATGGCGGTGTGCGGGCAGCCGCCGGTCTCGACGCCGACGATGCGATCCTCAGGGAGCGCCTGCAGCCGGGCCAGCATCATGGCATCTTCCTTGGTGTAGATGTCGTTGGTGACGACGGCGATCGAGAACTCGTCGCGCAGCGCCTTGCAGAGCTTTTCGGTGAGCGTCGTCTTGCCCGAGCCGACCGGACCGCCGATGCCGACGCGAAGAGGACCGTTGGCCTGTGTCATCTAGGGAACTCCGTGATCGCAAGAACGGCGAAGCCTGCCCCAATCAAAAGGCAGAGCGGCGAATAGTAGCGGACATCGAGCCGCGCGAAAGGCTGTTCGGGCGCCAGCCGTCGCCACCAGGGCGTGAAGCCGGCAATGCCGCGCGCCAGGAACACCAGCGCGATGAGCAGCGCCGTGGCGGCCAGCCCGGCCTTGGGAAAGGGCGTGGCGAACACGCCTTCGAGCGCCATCGGCCACAGTGTCGCAAGGCCAAGGCAGGCGGCAACGGCGAAGCTGGCGAAGGGTGCCGGCATTTCGTCGACGCCGCGAAAGCCGATGACCGCACGAGCGCAGGAGGCGGCGTCCCTGCCCGGCCAGATGCCGCCAATGCCCCAATAGACATGCAGTGCCGTGATCAACAGCAGGACGAGCGAGAGGGCGAAAGCAAGGACGATCATGAGCGGAACAGCCGCGAATACTGGGCCTCGTGCTTCATCGCCGTGACGTCGGAGATGAAAGCGCAGCCGCCGAGATCATCGAGCGTCGAGCCGGCAGCGCGGTCGGCCGTGGTCAGGGCAAGCGGTTCGAAGGCGGCCAGTAGCGTCATCGCGGCACTCTGGCCAGCGATGCCAAGCCGGATCGCAGCCTGGACGAGATTGGAGAAGAAGGCCTGCAGAAAGGCCGCCAGGGCGTCCCGCAGCGCAATGCCGTGACCGCCGGCAACGACGCCGACGGCAACGCAATAGGCACATTCGGCCGGCAGGCGATCCAGCACCTGGCACGGCCAGGCGAAGGCCGCCTTCAGGAAAGCAGCGCCCTGCAGCATGGTCTCGGCATGGCGCTCGCGCGAGCCTGCCAGAGCTTCGGCAAGGGCGACGATTTCATCGAGATCGCCGGTTTCGCGCGCCCTGCGCCAGCTTTCGGCAAACAGCACCGCATCATTCCAGCCCGAACCCATCTCGACCAGCGTTTCCAGCCACGCGGCGAGCTCTTTGCTGTCGGCAACCAGCCCGGCATGCACGGCTTGCTCGAGACCATGGCTGTAGGAAAAGCCGCCGACCGGGAAGGAAGGCGACAGCCACGCCATCAGCCGCAACAAAGCAATATTGGAAGGCTGGGCAACGTTGGAAGGCTGGTCAGTCATGGTCATGGTCGTGCGAATGGCTGTGGGAATGCGATTCGGTATGGGTATGGGAATGCGCTTCGGCATGGCTGTGCGCATGCGCCTCGGCGTGAGAATGGCCATGGCCGGAATAAGCGCCGCGCACCGGCTTGAATGGCTCGGAGACGTCGCTCACCGTGGCGCCCAGCCCTTCCAGCATCGCCTTGATGACATGGTCGCGCAGGATGAGGATTCGGTCAGCCTCGATGCTTGCCGCGAGATGACGGTTGCCGATATGCCAGGCAAGTTCGGCCAGATGGACAGGGCCGCCGGCACGGATATCGTACAGCGGCTCCTCGGCCGCGATGATCTCGATGTGGCGGCCATCCTCCAGCACCAGCCGGTCACCATGGTTCAAGGTCACCGGTTCGGGCAGGTCGACCAGCACCTTGTCGTTACGCACCGTTTCGATGGCGCGACGGCGCAGATGCCGCTCGTCATGGGCAAGCACCGCACTGTCGTATGGCGTGGTGGTTCCGGCTTCGCCTGCGGCCAGGACGGAGACGGCGCGCGGGAATTTGGTGAAGTCGGTGCGAATATCGAGCTTCATGTAAAAACTGCCTCTCCCAAAAAGCCTAGCCTATCGCGTCCGCCGCCCCAATGGGGCTCAGACGATCGTGTCGAAGAGCCGCAGGATGAACGATATCTGATAGACGAGCGCGCCGGCGACAAAGGCGATGTGAAAGCGGCGGTCGCGCAGCAGGATCGCAATGACGCAAAGCGCGACGAAAACCGGCGTGCGGATCAGATATTCGACGCCAAAATGGGCGAAATGCTCCGGCCCTTTCAGCAGCGTATCGATCACGTCGAGCAGATAGGTCGCCGCCAGCAGGCCGAAGAACCAGGCCCGGCGCGAATAAAAGAAATCCTCATAGCTGGTGTAGTCCAGCATCGAATCCGGAAACAGCAGCGCGCAGAGCAGGAACAGCGTGACGGCGTAGAAGATGATGAACAGGTATTTGCCGAAAGTCCAATTCTCGATCTGGAACAGGCCGAACTCCCACCACCAGAAATGCACCAGCATCAAAAGCACCGACGCAACCCAGGCGAGGTGCACGGGATAGAGCCGGTACTGGCCGGGATGCTGGACGATGCGGGCGAGCCCCGACAGCAGCCGTGTGACGCCAAGGCCGATCACCATGCCCAGGACGATGCGGATATGCGGGAAAATGTCGTGGGCGTAGGGGAGTTGCTGGTCCATAGGCCTGGCGCGGCATGTTCTACATTTGGCGTTCTAGATTGTGATCTGAAAAGTGAAAACCGGTTTCTGCTGCGCTGACCTGCCGTTCGAATCTTGAGTCCGTTGAGACCTTGGCTATTGGTGCGCCGCAAGCAGATCGGATGAAATGGATGGCGTCTGCGCCAGATACTTCGTTGCCTTGCGAAAATAGGCCAACGGCCCGGAATCCAGATACTCGCGCGCGTCCTGTATTCCCTGACCGCGCGCCTGGATGAACAGCGCCAGCGCAAAGGCGCGTTCCGCTGGCGACAGATAGCCTTGTCGCTCGAAGGACCAGCCTTGCGTGCCGGTGGCGGTGTCGCGGTACTGAGTGAAACTCGCCGCAGTGTTGGAATTGAAGATACCAAAGCCGAAGAAGGTGACCGCGAGATCGGTTGCGAACTCCTCCATCTCGGTTCCGCCCGGCGGTTCTTCAGGCACCGAGAACAGCAATGGATGACAAATCTCATGCGCGAACGTCGTAATGAGCTTCATGGGCTTGGGAACGATCGCCGGATTGTAGGTGATTGTCATGGCACCGCCCCGGGACACGGAGAAGGTCCCGGCAGGCTCCCGCGGCGCGTCCTGAAGGACCTGAAGCGGTCCCAAAACCGGATCGATTGAATCTTCCTGTGGCACGAGATTGAAGCGGGCCGCATCGATGCCAAAATATGCCGCCACCTGCCCGAAATAGTGCGATGCAGCGGCGTGCCCCTGTTCTTCAGAGGGGGTGAAAAATGCTCGTGTTGGCAAGATCAGCGAACGTTTGCGCAGCGCGGCTGCCCCGCCGAAATGCCTGAGCAGCCAACCCCAGCAATCGAGCTGCCACTCCTCGTCGTCGGCGTCCAGCGGGGAGCTTGTGCGCCAGAACACGCATCACCTCAAAACAAAAAGTACCTTTGCGCCATCGGTAGCACGGTTGCTGGCTCGCAGGTCAAGAGTTCGCCGTCGGCGCGGACCTCATAGGTTTCGGGGTCGACCTCGACATGCGGCGTGGCGTCATTGAGCACCATCGAATGCTTGCCGATGCCGCCGCGGGTGTTTTCGACCGCGACCATCTGCTTGTCGACGCCGAGCCTGCCGCGCAGGCCGGCGTCGAGCGCGGCCTTCGAAACGAAGGTCACCGACGAATTGGTCATCGCCTTGCCGTAGGCCCCGAACATCGGCCGGTAATGCATCGGCTGCGGCGTCGGGATCGAGGCGTTGGGATCGCCCATCGGGGCGGCGGCGATCATGCCGCCGATCAGCACCATGTCCGGCTTGACGCCGAAAAAGGCCGGATTCCACAGCACGAGGTCGGCGCGTTTTCCCACCGCCACCGAGCCGATGTCCTTCGACAGGCCATGCGCGATGGCCGGATTGATGGTGTATTTGGCGATGTAGCGGCGGACGCGGAAATTGTCGTTGTCGCCGGTCTCCTGCGGCAGCGAACCGCGCTGCCGCTTCATCTTGTCGGCGGTCTGCCAGCAGCGGATCGCCACTTCGCCGACACGGCCCATGGCCTGGCTGTCCGACGAGATGATCGAGAAGGCGCCGATGTCGTGCAGAATGTCTTCGGCGGCGATGGTTTCCTTGCGGATGCGGCTCTCGGCAAAGGCGATGTCTTCGGGGATCGACGGCGACAGATGGTGACAGACCATCAGCATGTCGAGGTGTTCGGCCAGCGTGTTGATCGTGTAGGGGCGTGTCGGGTTGGTCGAGGACGGAATGACGTTAGGCAGGCCGCAGACCTTGATGATATCAGGTGCGTGGCCGCCGCCGGCGCCTTCGGTGTGGAAGGCATGGATGGTGCGGCCCTTGATCGCCGCGACCGTGTTTTCGACGAAGCCGGACTCGTTCAGCGTGTCGGTGTGGATCATCACCTGTACGTCGTAATCGTCGGCGACCGACAGGCAGCAGTCGATTGCAGCCGGCGTCGTGCCCCAGTCCTCGTGCAACTTCAGCGAGCAGGCGCCGGCAAGCACCATCTCCTCGAGCGCGGCGGGCAGCGACGCGTTGCCCTTGCCCGACAGGCCGATATTCATCGGGAAGGCGTCGAAAGACTGGATCATGCGCGCCAGATGCCATGGCCCAGGTGTGCAGGTGGTGGCCAGCGTGCCGTGCGCCGGGCCGGTGCCGCCGCCGAGCATGGTGGTGATGCCCGACATCAGCGCTTCCTCGATCTGCTGCGGGCAGATGAAGTGGATATGCGCGTCGAAGCCGCCGGCGGTCAGGATCTTGCCCTCGCCGGCGATTATCTCGGTGCCGGGACCGATGACGATGGTGACGCCGCCTTGGGTATCCGGATTGCCGGCCTTGCCGATCGCGGCGATACGGCCGTCCCTGAGGCCGATATCTGCCTTGACAATACCGGCGGTGGCATCGACGACCAGCGCATTGGTGATGACGGTGTCGACCGCGCCTTGCGCGCGCGACACCTGGCTCTGGCCCATGCCGTCGCGGATGACCTTGCCGCCACCGAACTTCACCTCCTCGCCGTAAAGAGTGAGATCCCTTTCGACCTCGATGAACAGCTCGGTGTCGGCGAGCCGGACCTTGTCGCCGACGGTCGGGCCGTACATCTGCGTATAGGCGGCGCGGGTGATTTTAGCCATCAGCAATTGCTCCCGAAATACAGCCCGAAAATACCGCTTGTCGAAGCCGGGCCCCACATTGCCGCCATCCTATGGTCACGCAATGACCCGCTGAGCGACACTTTCCGATCCCATTTAGCGTTTGAGGTGGCCGGGCCACCCCAAAACCACAATTTGCCAATCGATGGAAAGGAACATCCATGCGCAAAACGACCCTTCTGGCAGCCGCCGCCACGCTGGTGCTCGCAACCGCCGCCAGCGCCCAGCAACAGCCCGCGCAGCAGCCCAGTCCGGCGCCGGCCGCGCCTGCTCCTGCCGCGCCCGGGGCGCAGCCGCAGGCCCCCACCATCCACGCGATCAACGTCGTCGATATCAAGGATCTGCCCGCGGACACTCAAGCCAAGGTCAACGAGGTGATCGCCAAGCGCAGCGATGCCGACCTGCAGAAACTGCGCGGCTCGATCGACGCGACACCGCAGGTCAAATCCGCGCTCGAAGCCAAGGGGCTCACCTCGGCGCAGGTGATCGCCGCCAGCATGAGCACCAATGGCGCGCTGACGCTGATCACCAAGAAAGCGAGCTGACGAGACGAGGCGGCGGGCCGGCGCCCGGCCAGCCCGCCGCATCGCAAAGGGAACCTTCACGGGGGACGTTGCGTTTCGGTCCTGTCGCCCTGACACGAGCCTCGAAAAGAACCCTGAGAACGAGCGATGGCGATCACCACCTTCTCCGACACCAGATGGCTGCATGGGATTGCCGCGACCGCGTTTCTGGCAGCCAGCATTCCGCACGCCGCGCTGAACGCGCAGAGCCTCGACAGCGCCGAGACCGTCAACCGGATCGTCGGCTCGGAGGTCGGCCAGGAAGAGACCCAGACAAATGCGGAAGCCGGCAAGGTCAGTTCGGCGATCGACCGCACGCGTGAAAACATCGCCGCCGTGCGCAAGACATCCAAGCTCGACAAGGTCGATATCGTGTTTCTTACCGATGCCGCGCGCACCGAAGGCGGCCCGCCGCCGGCGATCGAAAACAAGGTCAGGCAACATCGGGACGACATCGCCGAGCTGCGCAAGGAGATCGAGGCGAACGCATTGCTGTTCAACGCCATCGATTCGCGGCGAGTGCAAACCGAGGACGTTCTGGCGGTGGAATTCGACGATCCGGGAAAGATCGTCATCTATGCGGCGGCCAAGCCGCCCGGCTGAGCCGAAACTGCTCGACGCCTTCGATCTCACAGGGCGCCCATGATCTTCTGCTGAAATCCGTAGACCTCGCGCTTGCCGCCGAACGGCACCAGGGTAACGTCGCGCTCTTGGCCGGGCTCGAAACGCATGGCGGTGCCGGCAGCGATGTCGAGGCGCATGCCGCGGGCCTTGTCGCGATCGAATCTCAGTCCCTCATTGGTCTCGAAGAAATGATAATGGCTGCCTACCTGGATCGGCCGGTCGCCGCTGTTGGCTACCTTCAAGGTGACCGTCGCCAGACCCTTGTTCAGTTCGATCTCGCCGCTTGCCGTGATGATTTCGCCGGGGATCATTGCGGCCTCACATGACGTCAAAAGCGAGGCCGGCGCCAAGCGCGGCACAAGCGGCGCCAGCGGCGCGGGCAAGCCCGCGGAAGCGCCAGCCGAGGCCGAGACCGGCCGCGATGCCGACGGCGTGGAGCAGTGCGGTGGCAACGGCAAAGCCCGCCATATAGCCGAGTCCGCCGACATTCTCAGGCACCTCGGTGCCATGGGCATAGCCGTGGAACAGCGCGAACAGGCCGATGACGGCGACGCCGGCCGAGACAGGAAGATCGACGGCGAGCGCAACCAGCAGCCCGAGTGCCACGACGGACGCCAGTATCGCCGGCTCGACGAAAGGCATCGGCACATGCAGCATGCCGAACACGCCGCCGGCCAGCATGACGCTTACGAAGGCCAGCGGCCATGCCCACATCGCTTTGTCGCCCTTGAGCGCGGCCCATAGCCCGACGGCAATCATCGCCGTCATGTGATCGAGGCCGGAGAGCGGGTGGGAGAAGCCGGCGGTGAAGGACCAAACCGTGCCGACGCCGACATGGGCATAGGCTGGCATTGCTGCCGCCAGCAGCAGGACCGCCGACAGCGTTGAGCGTTTCATCGTCGCGGGGATCATCGGCGTAGCTTCCATCTTCGAGTACCTCTCACGCCGCCTTGCGGGCCGGAGCGCAGCCCTCTGCCTTGAGGACGCGCCTGGTGGAGGCCGGATATTTCTTCAGCAGCGCTGCCGGACGGATCGGGCGGGCCGAGAAGTTGCCGCCGCAATTCGGACAGGCGCCGCCGAGCACGTTTTGTGCGCAGTCGGCGCAAAAGGTGCATTCGAAGGTGCAGATCACCGCATCCGTCGCATCGGGCGGCAGATCCTTGTCGCAGCACTCGCAGTTGGGACGCAGCTCAAGCATTTTCCTCTCCTTGGCGGTGTTATCTGATCGGCTCGTGCACGGTCACCAGCTTGGTGCCGTCTGGAAACGTCGCCTCGACCTGCACATCGTGGATCATTTCTGCAATGCCTTCCATCACCTGGGCCCGGGTGACGACATGGGCGCCGGCCTCCATCAGCTCGGCGACCGCGCGGCCGTCGCGGGCGCCCTCGACGACGAAATCGGTGATCAGCGCGATCGCTTCCGGATGATTGAGCTTGACGCCGCGTTCGAGCCGCTTGCGGGCCACGATCGCCGCCATGGCGATCAGCAGCTTGTCTTTCTCCCTCGGCGTCAGATTCATGCTTTTTCCTGCGGTGGCACAATCGAAATCAGAGTGACCATAATTTGGGCAGGCCCGCCCGTCCGTTGAGCAATTCGACAAGCGGCACCAGCCGCTTGCGGAGCTGGTAGCCGTCGTCAGCGAACAGCCTCGCAAGAAGCTTGCCAGATTTCCGCACGCTCCAGAAACTGACGCCGCCCTGGCCGCCGACTATGCCCCGGGCCGGCTCGAGCAAAGCCTCTGCCCGTGGCGACACCATC
Organism: Mesorhizobium sp. M0898; assembly: GCF_040319695.1. Taxonomy (NCBI): domain Bacteria; kingdom Pseudomonadati; phylum Pseudomonadota; class Alphaproteobacteria; order Hyphomicrobiales; family Phyllobacteriaceae; genus Mesorhizobium; species Mesorhizobium sp. M0898. The sequence continues at coordinate 10,795 of NZ_JAMYOE010000030.1, forward strand.
AGCAGCGTCGCCACTGCGACGGCACCGCCGGCCGCTGCGGGACGGTTCAAGGTGGCCGCAATGTCCGGCCCGATGCGGAACTCCTCTGCATGGACCAGCGCCCCGTCCTGGCGGACGCGCCAGCGGTCGTGGAAATGGCCCTGCGAAGCCCGTTCACCCATGGCCAGGCGGCCGAAGACGGTAGCCTCCAGGATCAGCGCCTCGGCTCCGGTGGCAAGCTCCACGTCAAGGCTGCGGGCAAAGGCCGAGCGGTCGAAGACGATGGTTTCCTGTGGCAGCCAGGCAATGTGGCCGTTTTCCCCGACAGTCAGCTGCACCCGCACTTCGGCGCGGTCGGATGCGGCGCGATAGATTTTCTCGCAAGCCTGCGTTGTTATGGTTGCGGAAGCGCCGGCACCGACATCGACCTCCCAGGCGAGACGGTCGCCACCGGTCAGCCCACCGGCGGTGTTGATCAGGACGGCTTCGAGCGGATCGGCCGAGACCGCCGGCATGCGGATCTTGGCCGAACCGTCCTGGTACAGACGCCGAAGACGCGTGCGGCCTCCGTTCCAGTCGCAGCCAAGCCGCGCGACGCCGGCAACACGCTGGGCCGGCGGCACTGAAGTCAAGCTATATGCGATCGTATCCACGACACCAACGTTAAGCACTGCGGCGGCTTTGTCGATATATAGCTTGTTGCTTGACAGCGTTTCGGTTTCTATAGAGGGAGCCACCTTGGTACGGTCACCGGCGCCTGGCGGGGGTAAAAGGCGACGATGACGACGTAATCGAGGACAAAAGGGGCGCTGATCAGTTGGCGTCGGGAAACGACAGAGTTGGGGAAGAAACCGAATGGCTGACCAGCTGGCAAACGATATCATCGCCAAGATCAAGGCTCATGCCGAGCCGGGCGGCGAGGAAATCACCACCAGTACCGAACTGACCGCCCTTGGCATCCATTCGCTGGAACTGACGGAGATCATCTTCGATCTCGAGGAAGAGTATGGCATCGAAATCGAGATGAACACTGTCGATGCCTGGAGCAATCTGAAGAATGTCGGCGACATGGTCGAGGCGGTTCGCGCGCTGATCGCGAAAAAAGCCTGACTGAATGCACAAGCGCGTCGTCATCACGGGCATCGGCGGATTATGCGGGCTCGGCACCAATGCATCGGCAATCTGGAATGAAATGCGCGCCGGCCGTTCGGCAATCGGCGCGATCGACAATCCGCTGCTGCATGATCTGAAGGTCAAGGTCGGCTGCGAAATCAAGGCGCTTCCCGAGCACGGCATCGACCGCAAGCAGGTCGTGTCGATGGACCGCTTCAGCCTTCTGGCGACGATCGCCGCGCGGGAGGCGGCACAGCAGGCGGGATTGAACCCGCACGCCGCCAACACCTACCGGATGGGCACCGTCGTCGGCGTCGGCGTCTGCGGCTGGGAGGCGATCGAAGAGAACTATCGCGCCATCCTGCTCGAAGGCAAGAACCGCGCCGGCATCTTCACCGTCCCGAAAGTAATGCCGGGCGCTGCAGCCGGCCATGTCAGCATGAATCTTGGTCTGCGCGGGCCGGTGTTCGGCATCACTTCTGCCTGCTCGTCATCCAACCACGCCATTGCCTCGGCGGTCGATCAGATCAGGCTCGGCCGGGCCGACGTCATGGTCGCCGGCGGCACCGATGCGCCGCTGGTCTGGGGCATCCTCAAGGGCTGGGAGGCCCTGCGGGTACTGTCGCCGGACACCTGCCGGCCGTTTTCGGCCGACCGCCAGGGGCTCGTGCTCGGCGAAGGCGCCGGCATGGTGGTGCTGGAAACATATGAGCATGCCATGGCGCGCGACGCCGCCATCCTTGCCGAAATCGCCGGCGTCGGCCTTTCCGCCGACGCCTCCGATATCGTCGCGCCAACCATCGAAGGGCCTGAGGCGGCGATGCGCTTCTGCCTCGTCGATGCCGGGCTCAATCCCGAGGACGTCGACTATCTCAACGCGCATGGCACCGGCACCAAGGCCAACGATCAGATCGAGACGGCGGCGATCAAACGCGTGTTCGGCGGCCATGCCTACAAGCTTTCGGTGTCCTCGACCAAATCGATGCACGCCCACTGCCTCGGCGCCTCCGGCGCGCTGGAAATGATCGCCTGCGTGATGGCGATCCGCGAAGGCATCGTGCCGCCGACCGCCAATTATCGGGAAGCCGACGCCGACTGCGATCTCGACATCACGCCGAACGTGGCGCGCGAACGCACCGTGCGCACCGCGATCAGCAACAGCTTCGCCTTCGGCGGCACCAATGCGGTGCTGGCGGTAAAGGCCGTGTGACCGCACCCCTTGCGGGTCCTTCACCGGGGCCGGCGAAACTTTCCATGCGCATATTGATCGCGCCAGGCGTCGCGCCTAACTCTCTGCGACCCGCCATGACCGTGCCGCTCGGCGCGGTCCCCTACCAGGAGTTTCGATGACCGATCTGTCCGCGTTTCCGATTGCCAGGCGCTGGCCGGCGAGCCACCTCGACCGCATCCAGCTTTATTCGTTTCCGACGCCGAACGGGGTGAAGATATCGATCGCGCTGGAGGAACTTGGCCTGCCTTACGAGCCGCATGCCGTCGATATCGGCAAGAACGAGAGCTGGACCCCGGAATTCCTGTCTTTGAACCCGAACGGCAAGATACCGGCGATGATCGATCCGGACGGCCCGGGCGGCAAGCCGATCGGCTTGTTCGAATCCGGTGCCATCCTGCTTTACCTCAGCGACAAGACCGGCCAGCTGGTCCCGGCAGACGCGACGCTGCGTTATGAGACGATCCAGTGGGTGTTCTTCCAGATGGCTTCGATCGGGCCGATGTTCGGCCAAGTCGGATTCTTCCACAAATTCGCTGGGCGCGAAATCGCCGACAAGCGCCCGCTGGAACGTTATCGCGACGAGTCGCGACGGCTGATCGGCGTCCTCGAAACGAGGCTCAAGGGCCGTAGCTGGATCATGGGCGACGATTACACGATCGCCGATATTTCGATGCTTGGGTGGGTGCGCAATCTGATCGGCTTCTACGAGGCGCGGGAACTCGTCGGTTTCGACGATTTCCCCAGCGTGGGCGCATGGCTGGAGCGTGGCCTCGCCCGACCGGCGGTGCAGAGGGGCCTCACCATTCCGGCCAGAAGCTGATCTTACGTCGATTCCGCTCGGCTATTTTGCCTTGGTCCGGGGCTTTGAGCCGCCCTTGCCGACTACGGAAGCAGCAAGCGACGCCGCACCTTTGGCGGTGGCAAGCACGGCACCGGCGGCGACATTGGCCGTTGCTTTAACAGTGCGCATTGCGCTGCCTGCGATCGATCCTCTGCTGCTTGCCGATCTTTTGGGCTTGGGTGCAGCGGCTTTGGCCGCGGCAGGCATCACCTTTTTCGGCGCCGCCTTGCCAAAGCTGGGCTTTGCCGCATCCTTGGAGCGGGCCGCTGCTGCCGGGCCGGCGCTGGTTTTCACTCGAGTGGCTTTTGATCGTGTTGCCCTGCCCTTGGCGGGCGCAGGCTTTCTTGCCATGGTTTCCATCGAACGGTTCCCTCATGGGCACAATTGCCGTGTCCGGGATAACGGCCTGAAACTGGCAAGGTTCCGGCCGGGCGGTTCCTTGCAAGTCAGGCCAGGTCGCCGACCACCAGGTCGGCGGGCCGCCGACGGGCAAGCACGCGGTCGATGTTCGGCATATCGTTAGAGGCGATCCAGGCGCGCGCGTCCTCGTCGGAGCGGCCGTGCTCGTGCCATCGCGCCAGCAGTCGGCGCTCGAGCTCGGCGCGCGGCACATCGACGAAGATCGAGAAGTCGAACAGCGGCGCCAGCCGCGTCCAGGGTTCCTCGTCGAGCAGCAGATAATTGCCTTCGACCAGGATGAATTTGGTGTCGGCGGCGACAATCGCAGCGGCGGCGCGCGACAGCTCCATGCTGCGGTCGAAGACCGGGATGGCGATATCCGGCTCGCCGGCGCGGATGCGCTTCAGCAGCGCTTCGAAGCCAGCAAAATCAAAGGTTTCCGGAGCACCTTTTCGCGCGCGAAGGCCGCGTCGATCGAGCACGACGTCATCGTAATGGAAGCCATCCATCGGCACGACTTCCGCCGTGCCTTCCGGCAGCAGGTCGTGCAAGCCTGCCGACAATGTCGACTTGCCGGCGCCGGGCGGACCGGCAATGGCAACGATGAAGCGCGGCGCCTTGCCGGCGCGCTTGAAAATGGCAGCAGCGATATGGGCGATTTCTGACATTGGCCCCCTTACGGTGGTTCTGGCGCATTTTGGCGGCAGTTTTCGGAAATTTCAAACGCCGGATTGTGCCAAGCCTTCAATCGGGCCTGGATTGACCGATCCGCAGGAAATCGCCGTCGAAGCCGATGTCGCGCACGGCACCGTCAGCCGCCAGGATACGCATGCGGCCCGGCGAGGTCGTGACGTCGTGCGGCGGCTCGCCGGATGGCCAAGGCAGCGCGCCGATGACATGGCGGAACGAAAAGCGGCGCCCTTCGGAAAGGGCAAAGGCGGTCGCCACGCCTTCGCGCTTCAGCCAATTGTCGCCGAGCGATGCGGCGTGGCCGACGGCCGTGCGGCCGTCCTCGATGCCGAGCACGCCGCGGTGGCGGCCGCTCCACGGCGCATAGTCGCGCCCGCCATTGCTGACCCACAGCATGGTGACCGGCAGTTCGGCCGGGTTCTTCAGCACCAGCACGAGGTCGGCTTCCGCCTGGCGCGCCAGCGCCGTCCAGCCCGGTCCGCCATGGTCGGCTTCGACCAGCGTGACGAAGTCCTCACGCAGCTGGTCCATGCGATAGGTGGTCAGGTCAATCGTGCCGCCGTCGGCAGCGGGAAAGCGCGTCAGGTCGGCGGTTCGCGCCGGGTAGGCGAGCAACGAGCGGCCGCGGGCCGGATCGGGCTCCGGCGCCTCACTCGGCGTTGCGGCAAGGCGCTTCGGCGAGAACGCTAGCCTGCCGCCGGCCGTCATCACCGTCATCGGGTGGTGGGCGACGGGAATGGCGCCGGCGCCGCCGGAAAAGACGTGCTCCTGATAGAGAAAGGGATGATCGTCGCGCAAGGTCAGGATCTTGTCGACGGTTGCGCCCATGACCGGGCGCTGCAGGCGGAAGACGGCGCGCCAGCCGTCGGCCGCTGCCGCGCTGTCGACGACGTCCCAGCGACTATTTGCCGGCCAGCCATGCAAAGGTGCCGCTTCGACGTCGCTGATCGAGAAGGGTGCGCAGAGGAAATCGCCGGACAGGTGGACCGTCCCTTCGGGCAGGTCTTTCGGCAGCATCTCGCGCGGCTCGCCGACCCAGGGTGCGCGATGCAGCGGCTTCAGCCGGCGGCCATCGATATCGACCGTCATGTCGGCGAGATGGCCGACGGCAAGATCGACCGATACCGAAATGCCCTTCGCCGTGATCGTGACCATATCCATGTGCACCTACCGATTCAGCCCGATTCTGCCAGCCCGATTCTGGCGGCCCGATTCTGCCGGCGCCAGCAAAGCCCACTCGCCGCCGGTTGCGCAAGCGCGGTGGCCGGCAATTCACATCAGGCGGCGCCACGTCGGCCTGTGGACAGGGCACCGTTCGAGGCCCCGACCGATATTAACCAAATGGACTGTGCCTTTGCGTTAAGATAGCTTCGCGTCGTCTCAGAAACAGCCTGCCTTCGGAACTGACTTGTCCGCCTTCCGGTTCTTTTCGTCCGTCCACAAATGCGTCGCTGTGCTGGCGCTGCTGCTGTTTGCTGCCGGCTGCACGACTGTCACGCCGCCCGACAGCGTGCTGGCCGTACCGGCGCCGCCGCAGAAATATGCCGCCATGGTCATCGATGCCGGCACCGGCAAGACGCTGTTCGAGGTCAATTCGACGGCGCCGCGTTATCCGGCGTCGCTGACCAAGATGATGACGCTCTACCTCCTGTTCGAGGCGCTGGATTCTGGCCGCATCAGCAAGGAGACGCAAATTCCGGTGTCGGACAACGCCGCCCGGCAGCCGCCGACCAAGCTGCGGTTCAGGCGCGGCGAGACCATCGACGTCGATTCGGCGATCCGCGCCATCATCGTCAAATCGGCCAATGACGTGGCGGTCGCAATTGCCGAATATCTCGGCGGCAGCGAAGAGGCGTTCGCCGGCATGATGACCGCCAAGGCGCGCCAGATCGGCATGAGCAGCACCGTGTTCCGCAACGCCTCGGGCCTGCCGGACGGCGACCAGCACACGAGCGCGCGCGACATGGCGGTGCTCGGCATGGCGCTGCACGCCCGCTTCCCGCAGCATTTCCACTATTTCTCTGAAAGCGACTTCATGTTCCGCGGCAGGCTGGTGCGCGGCCACAATGACATGCTCGGCCGGGTGCGCGGGGTCGACGGCATCAAGACCGGCTACATCAGGGCTTCGGGCTTCAACATCGTCACCTCCTATAATGCGGACGGGCACAGGCTGATCATCGTGGTGATGGGCGCCGACAGCGCGCGCCAGCGCAACGACCACGTCGAGGCGCTGATCCAGCGCAGCCTGTTGCCGACCTCCGAGGCAAAGACGCGGCTGCTGTATGCCGAGGAGCAGTGATAGTTGAAGTCCGAGTGTTGACCGCGTGCGGGTTCAGGCGACAAACGCAGAGCCGCCGTTTTGCGCGACACTGCTGAGATACTTTGCCGGCGGCTTGCCAAGCGCTTTCTTGAACATGGTGATGAAGGCGGTGACCGATTCGTAACCGAGATCGGCCGAAACCTGTTGCACGCTGGCGCCGGAGGCCAGCTCGCGCATTGCGACGATCAGGTGCAGTTGCTGGCGCCAGCGCCCGAAGGTCAGCCCTGTCTCCTTCACCACGAGACGTGCGAGACTGCTCTCGCTGAGCGCGACGCGACTGGCCCATTCCGCCAGGGTGCTGCGATCGGCAGGATCTTGCGCCAACGCCGCCGCGATGCGCCTCAAGCGCGGCTCGGACGAGATCGGCAAATGCAGCTGCTGGACAGGCATGCGCGGCAGTTCGGTGAGCAGAGCCCTGGTCAGGAGCTCGCCCCTCGCGTCATCGTCCTCAACGCGATCCGTCAGCTCTATGATGAGCTCGCGCAGCAACGGCGTGATCGAAAGCGTGCAGCACCGGTCCGGCAGGTCGGCAGCTCCCGGTTCGATATAGACGAAGAAAATCCGGGCATTGGCGGTCGCGATATTGCTGTGCTCCATGTCGCCGGGAATCCACACCGCGCAATGCGGCGGCACCATCCACAGACCGCTGGGGACGCGACATGTGACGCCGCCGCCCAGCGCGAAGACGAGTTGCCCCTTGCGATGGTGGTGGTCCGGCACCTCCGCCCCGGTTTCGGTAACGTCAACGCGCACGGCGATTGCCGGGGCGAGGACGTCATCCGGATCGAAAGGCCAGGGGTAGCGGAGCGGCTGTCTCACATTGACTGTTTTTAGCGATCGACTGCCAAGATATCTAAATTACTCAAACAGGAAAGTCGATAGTTTAGGGATGAGTAACTCAGAAGCCGACAGGCGGACTTCCATTTAGTCATGCCCTGCTTGCGTTCTGAACGTCGGACCAACAAGCCCGGCGCACGAAAACAGGCTGGCGTCCGCCACGCAGCAAGAAGGGACGATACCAATGCTCGCCTTGGTCACATCTTCCGACAGCGCCACCGGGTTGCGGCTCGCCGAGCTTGGTGAGCCCGAGCCCGCCCCGCATGAGGCGCTGGTCTCGGTCCGGGCAGTCTCGCTGAACCGCGGCGAACTGCGCTTGCTCAACATCCGTCCGAACGGCTGGGTGCCTGGCCAGGACGTCGCCGGAATTGTCGAGCGCGCCGCGGCCGACGGCTCCGGGCCGGCCGTCGGCGCCCGGGTTGCGGCTCTGGTCGACGAGGCCGGGTGGGCCGAACGGGTCGCCGTTCCGACCGACCACCTCGCCGTCCTGCCGGACGACGTCAGCTTCGTCTCCGCCGCCACTGTTCCGGTCGCGGGCACGACCGCGCTGCGGACCCTGCGCCTCGGCGGCGACCTGGCCGGCCAGCGGGTCCTGATTACCGGCGCAAGCGGCGCGGTCGGCCGTTTCCAGATCCAGATCGCCCGCCAGCAGGGCGCGTCGGTGGTGGCGGTCGCCGCTGAACGGCATGCCGACGATCTCCGCGGCCTCGGAGCCGAGCGGGTCGTCGAAACGATCGAGCTGACCGAAGGACTGTTCTCGCTGATTACCGAATCGGTGGGCGGCGATAGCCTCGCCCACGCGATCGAACGGATCGCGCCCGGCGGGACCGTCGTCATGTTCGGCTCGAGCCGCGGCGAACTCACGCCCATCGGCTTCCGCCAGTTCGTTCCGGGGCACGAAGGTGCGCGGCTGCAGACCTTCGCCTACTACGCTTCTGGTCCGGAGGTAGGCGCCGACATCGCCTCGCTGCTCGCGCCGATCGCAGCCGGCCGGCTCGAAACGCGGGTGGTCCTCACCGTGCCGTGGCGGGACGTCGGTCAAGCCCTCGACGCGCTGCGGCAGCGCAGCATCAGCGGCAAGGCGGTGCTTACCGTGACCGAATGAGCAGGCGGTGGCGGCGGACGGGACGGTGTCTGTCTCCCCCGGGCTGCTACGGCAGTTTGAGCCCGCTGGCGATTGCCCGTTGAAGCCGGCGCCTGCTTCCGCTAAGAAGCCGTGGCTGGCCGGTTTACCGGCTGGTTCGTTTTTGGGATCACCGATCCTGAAGGCACCCGTAGCTCAGCTGGATAGAGCGCTGCCCTCCGAAGGCAGAGGTCACAGGTTCGAATCCTGTCGGGTGCGCCAAATCTCAAATTGTCCAACCCGGAGACATGGGTTGCGGTTTATACCGGAGACATGGTGGACCGCATCCCTGGGTGAGACACCAATTAGGGACAGTTCCCCAGATTTTGGATTGCGTACGACCTCATAACGCAACGGTTAAGTAGGCGACCGCGGCAAGTCCGCTGGGGTCAAGCCTGTGTAAAAACGCCGTGGCCTGGTCCAATCAGATCCGTGGATCGTGTATTGTGATGGGACGTCGGGACCGAGGATCAGCGGATATGGACGAGGAGGGCTTGGCCGAGATCTCAGCCCGATATATTCGCTTCGCCGATACGGAAGCTCGCGGTCGCTCGCCGCTCTACGAGGAGTTGGCTCGGGCAGTCGCTGGGGATCGGGAGGCGCTCGGTTTCCTGTCGACTCTTCCGGACCTAAAGCGGCAACCGAACCTTCTACTTGCAGCGGTGCGTCACCTGTTCGGCACGCCGACAGGGTGGACCGAGCTTCGCCAGGCGCTTCAGGCTAATCCCGACGCTATCCGCTCGCTCATGCTCGAGCGCTCAACGCAAACCAACGAGCCGGGAAGATGCGCCACCCTGCTCCCCGTCCTGGCGCGTTTGCCGCAGCCGCTGGCCCTCATCGAGGTCGGGACCTCCGCAGGGCTCTGCCTCATGCCCGACCTCTACGGCTATGACTACGGACGCAAGGTGATCCGCGCACCTGCAATGGCCTTGGAGCCGCCTGTCTTCCGATGCCTCGCCAGCGAAACAACGCCATTGCCGACGGCCTTGCCGCAAGTCGTCTGGCGGGCGGGATTGGACCTGAGCCCGATAGATGCTTCGGACGACTCGCAAGTCGCATGGCTTGAGACACTGGTCTGGCCGGAACAGACAGCACGGCTTGCCAATCTGCGGGCGGCCCTAAAGATCGCTGCCACAGTCAAACCTCGGGTGGTGAAGGGCGACCTGCGCGGGAGCGACCTCGTGCAACTCTGCAACCAAGCGCCAAACGACGCTACACTCGTCATCTTTCACACAGCCGTCCTCGACTATGTCTCCGACCTTGGTGACAGAGAAGCTTTCGCCGAGCAGGCGATGCGTCTCGCGCCTTATTGGGTATCGAACGAGTTCCCTCGCGTCTTCCCGTCCATCGCCACACGCACCGGAACAAGCTGGCCGCCTGGCCGCTTCCTCCTATCTGCGAACGGCTCCCCTCTAGCTTGGACTGACCCGCATGGCGCCTCGCTCGAATGGATCGCGGACGAGGCGTAGGCTATAGGTGGTGGATTGCCGTCCTTGGCCAGAGACGCCACCAGTTCTCAGTTTCATCTATGCTCGTTTGCCACTGCTTGCGTCTTGAATTCGCGGCAAGCGCCCTTCGGACTTGCTATCGGGCGGTTGAAAGAAGGAACGGCGCGCAGGGCGCGCGAAGACCGCATCCGCAGTCGGGAACCACAGCTATCGGCAAGCCGTTTACGCTGCAAACCCGCCTGTCGATCCTCAGAGCCGGGCGAGTTCTCCGAGATCCACAAATTGGAGATTGATCATGACTAGCGCTGCCGACCGCGATCCACGCCACCACACGCAGAAAATGCAGAAAAAGTTGGAGGAGGTGAAGCAGCACCTTCGCGAGGACATCGAGAAGGTCGATGAGCCGCAGCTGAAGGCGATGTTCGAGACGTCTGCCGAGGTGATCGGCGGTCTCCAGAAGGCGTTCCAGGACTATGAACAGAAGAATGAACCCGCTTGGCGTTAAACGGCTTCTTCGCGGGTAGGTTTCAAAGGAGCGCCCCCGTGCCTGCACCACCTGAAATGGATGTCGTCCTCGAAAAGCTGCCTTTGAGGATCGGCGCCTATATCCCCGACGACTTGCTGGAGGACTGGTTTGCGCCGGGAACCGGCATGAACCCGGTCAGCAAAGAGGCGCTTGCCACCGCCAAGAACTATGGCTGGCGCTTCGAATGCGAGTTCAAGCATTACCCCGACCGCAAGGAGGGCGTGTTCTGGAAGTGGGTGCCGGCGATCTGACCGGCGCTGGACGGTTCATCGTTCCGCGGAAACGCAGAACCTGTCTATCTTATTGTTTGACGCAAATACCGGACGGAAAACCGCTTCACACTTTTCCTGGAATTGCTCAGCCTCCGCCTATCGGCGTCATCACCTTGCCGGTTCCGCCGCATTCGGGGCAGGTGCGGCCGTCGATCATGCCTGACCCTGCACAGCGGCGGCAAATATTCTCGCCAGCGCCTGGAGTGCCTGCGGGGACTTCGTCCGTGTTGGTCTGAGCGGCTTGCCGGGGGTTGCCCTGCAGCTTGTTTCTCAGCCGGGCGACCCAGCCTTCGTCGACCTCGAGCGGCCTGCTGCTGTCGTCCGGCAGGCCTTCGCCGGATTGGCCGATGGTTTCATTGCGCGGCCGGTCGTTCGCGCCTGTCGTGATCTTCTGAGCCATTGCGTTTGCCTTTACGCCTTGCAATTTTCGAACGCCTCAGCTCCGCAGAGGTTCCGGTTCGACCGGCAGCCTTTCAGCGGGGTGTTTGCCGCACATTATCTATCCTGAACCCGGATTTCGGCCGCGCCGGCATGCGGGCAAGCGAGACGGTCATATCCTGATCAGGCACCTGGTAGGCCATCGACCGCGTCAGCAGGCGAACCGCTTCCATGATCAGCGCGACGGTGACGGCTTCTCCGGGGCAGCGATGGGTAGTCGCCGGATCTCCGCCGCCATGCGGGATGAAGTCGAAGCCGTGGGTTTTCCAGCTCAAGCCGCGCTCCGGGATAAATCGGTCCGGCTCCACAAACAGGCGCGGATCATGGTTGGTGCCGTGCAGGTCGAGCAGGACCCAGTCGCCTTGGTGGAAACGGTAGCCCTTCCATTCGAAGGGGTGGCGGGCGCGGCCGCCGATGAACGGGAAGAACGGGTAGAGCCGGTGAATCTCCTCGGCGAAGGCTTCCAGCCCGTCGTCATCGCCGGCGGCGAACTTGTCATACCATTGGCGGTGCTGGTGAAGCGCCAGCGCCGCAAACATGATGAAGCGGCCGATGGCGACGATTGGACGGATAATGTTGATGATTTCGACCGCGGCACTGGCAAGATCGAGCGGCATTCCCTCGGCATCGACATGTTCGCTGACCAGGCGGACCGGGCTGTTTGCCGGCAAATCAAGCGCGCCGCTTCGAACGCGCCGTACAAGCTCGCCGATAGTGCGTTCGGTCCGGCGTCGCCGCCACAGCGCCAGCACGGTCGACGGCCCAATGCCGCCGGCGTTCTCGACCATGCCGCTGAGCTCGCGGCAGAGTTCGGCGCGATCCTTGTCGGCGGGGATGCCGGCCCAAGCCGCTGCCGCCTGGGTCAGGACGAGGTTTACGGCGTCGAACAGGACGATCTCGTCACGCCGCTGCCAGTCTTCCAGCTGGTCGAGCCAGGCGCGACGGAAGGTTGCGCGGAGCCGCTCGATCTGGTCACCATCCAACAGGATCGACAGGAAAAGCGCCTTGCGGTGGCGGTGAGCGGCGCCGTCGAGCGCCTGGACGCTGCCCTTGTCCTGCAGCAGACGCAGCGTGGTCTGCGGCATCGCACCAATTCGGGTGAAGTGGTCGCCGCCATAAAACATCTCGGCAGCCTCGGCACCACGGACACAGATTGCCGGCCGCAGCATCAGGCGCGTCGCAAAGATGTCGGTGTTCATGCGCCGGCAGCGGGCCGAAATGAAGTCATAGCCCTCGCGCAGCAGGGCCAAGGTGCTGTCGAACGCGGCATCGCGCGGGATGGGCTTTGCGACACGCTTGCCGCCGTCGGCATCGATCAGTTCACGTCTGTTCATGGCGTGCTCCCTGGCGTTGAAATTCCTCAACGCACGGCCGGCACTTTCGATCACTCGACTTTTTGACGGCTTTGCCGCGCCGCCCTTCGGCCGCGGCTGGCAAGCATGGTGGTCAGCGTGACCGGACGAAAATCCCAGCTGTCGACGCCGACGTCATACTGGCGCGTGACCGGGGTCAGCCTGCCGTGGGAATGGCCATGCAGGTCGATCGATTTCCTGCCGATCTGGTTCCAGGTGCGAAAAGGGTAGTGACAAAGGATCAGCAGACTGCCGTCGAGCGCCAGCTCCTTGTAGTGTTGCGTGCTCGCCCAACCTGTGGCCTCGATGGTGGCCGCAGCATCGTTGTTGCCGATGATCAAATGCTTGCTGCCATGAAGAGACGCCAGAAGCGACGACACGAACGCGGCCGATCCCCTGGCAAAATCGCCGAGATGCCAGACCTCGTCGTCCGGCCCGACAGTCTCGTTCCAGAACGCAACGAGCGACCGGTCATGTTCCGCCAGCGAGCCGAACGGGCGGCGGTCGATGCGCAAAATGCGCGGGTCGCTGAAATGCGTGTCGGCGGTGAAGTAGATCATGCGCTGGAGCCTGTTTCGAACTGCCGATCTGGGCGCGTGGCGCACCAAGTCCATGTTGCTCTCCCGATGCTTGCTCAACCCGCTCGATCGCCGGTTGTTCCTGGAAGCAGGCCCAGGCGGATTCCGCTCGTTGGCACTTTGAAACGGGGGAACTTTGAACCGGGGAACTTTGAACCGGGGAATTTTGAAACGGGGGAACTTTGAAATGAGACGCAGGTTAGAATGCTTGAGGCCGATGCTCTGAAAGGACCTCGACGATGACCGACGCAGCACCTCTTGGGCGAAGCCCGGCTCAAGCGCGGGGCGATATCGACGCCGGGCGCGAAGGGGACAAGACCCCGGGCATCGACCCGGCTGCGGCTCCCATGGAGACCGACGCGGAATCAGCCGGCAACGCTCCGCCGAAGAGCCCTGCCGCGCGCCATGAAACGGCGAAGTTTACCAACCAGGCGAGCTATACCAATGCGATGCGCCCGCTGACGGATGAGCCCGACGTCCAACCGAGCAGATATTGGCCGGTGCTGATGATTGCCGCCATCGTCGTGCTGGCCGCGGCGGTTTTCATCGGCGCAGCCATGCTGCGCTGAATACCTTCATCCGAGAGCTGTGGCTGGACATTTCGTGTCCGGTCCGGGAACTTGCTGACGCGCCAGGTCCAGGCGCGATCGAGTCTGCCGCACAATGACCACGACCCATCGTTTGTTTGCCCGTGACGCCACCACCGTGGCGCGCGACATGATTGGCGCCTCGCTGCTCTTGCACGGCGTTGGCGGCATCATCGTCGAGACCGAGGCCTATCGCCCGGATGACCCGGCTTCGCATGCGTTCGGTGGCAGGACGGTGCGCAACGGCGCAATGTTCGGCGCCCCAGGCAGCGCGTATGTCTATCGCTCCTATGGCCTGCATTGGTGCCTCAATGCCGTGTGCCTGCCCGGCAGTGCCGTGCTTGTCCGCGCAATCGAACCGCAATCCGGGCTGGAGGTGATGCGGGCCAATCGCGGCGTTGACGATCCCCGGCTGCTTTGTTCGGGACCGGGTCGCCTTTGCCAGGCGCTGGCAATCGACAAATCCCATGACGGGCTGCCGCTGGACGTGCCGCCATTCGAATTCAGGCAGCCGGGCGACGCCAGCGCCGTTCTGACAGGCCGCCGGATCGGCATTTCCAAGGCTGTCGATGCAGAGTGGCGGTTCGGCCTGCGCGGCTCGGACTATTTGAGCCGCAAGTTCTGACGCCCGCGGCAGCGGCAGAGCAGTTGCCTGGCATCACTCGTCGGGTTTGCCGAGATGCATGGGTGTCGCCTGCTGGCGGGCTTCCCTGGTCACCTCGTCGGCTCCGGCAGGTGAAATCCCTCGCAATGCCTTCGCAGCTACGGTCAGGCGCCCGCGATCATTGCCGAAGCTCTTGATCAGCTGGCGGACCTGATCGGCGGTGATGCCGTTCTGTTGGGCAAAATACTCGACTTCACGGTCGTCTTCCGTAGAAACGCGGTCGCGCTCGCGGAAATCTCGCTTGCTCTTATCGTCGGCCATTTTTTCCTCCTGGTGGAGCGTCGCATCCATCCATGGCAACGTGGACAACGAGCTTTCGTTGCCGCGATCGGGCGGACTTTTCCGCCGTTGTGCCGACTGCCCAGGAACCATGAGGCGAGCAGCCGGTTTGGCTTGGATGCAGACATATTCGGCCACAATTCATACCGATGGAGAATACGATGACGCTCGCAAGCAAAACCACTGTAATTGTCGCGGCGCTGGCCATGTTGGCCGCGCCGGCATTCGGCCAGACGAGCCCACCTGCGCCCGCCGCGCCGGCACCGGATCGTGGCGCCGAACCGTCGCCCGGAGTGATCGGGCAGAGCCAGGATGCCATGCGCGATATGATGCGCCAGATGATGACTGAGATGCTGGAGGAGAGAATGCAGGAAGATCGCGCGCCCTGGACAGAACGGCGAGGTCCCGACCGCTGGCATCGCGACTACAGGATGGGCCCGCCTGAGCGAGGGTGGGAGATGGGAGGGCGCGGCGGCATTCCACGCGGGATGCATGGCGCGAAGATGCGAATGATGTTCGCCATAGTAGATGCGGACGGCGATGGCGCGCTTTCTCAGAGCGAAGTCCAGGATTTCGTCGGGCGAATATTCAACGCCGTCGATGAGGACGGTGACGGCAGCGTCGACATGCAGGAAATCCGGTCCTTCTTCCACGGAGGCGGCGCCGAGGATCAGGAGTAAGTCTCCTACCGGTCGGCAGGAGGCCTGTCTGGGGCAGCGCGAGCTCGTCGGCCGGGGAGGATAAAAAGTCGCCGGCAACTGGATACCAGGCTGCCAGCCGGGGAGATGCGTTCCTTGGCTGGCCTTGCCGAACGCCGCGGACCAATCAGACCAGCAGGAATTCATTGGCCATGACAGAGAAAGCTACGGAGAAAACCCCGACCATCGCTCGTATCTGGCGCGGCAGAACCGCGCCTGAAAAGGCGGATGCCTACGAGAGTTACAATTACGAGGCCGGCATCAAGCCGCTGATCGAGAAGGCGCTGGGCGTTCAGACCTTTCGCGAGGACACGCCGACCCATTCGGAATTCGTGACGATCTCCTATTGGGAAAACGTCGAGGCGATGGCGGCGTTCACCGGCGGCGATCCGACGAAAATCCACCATCTGGAGCGGGACGAAGAGTTCCTGATCGAGCTGCCGTCGCGGGTGCAGGTGTTGCGCATCCGCTCCAGTCACGGCCGCCTCCAATAGCCCTGAGGAACGCCGCCCGGTTCGGCCCGATCTAGGAAATCGCCTTCAAATCGATCTCGGTGATGTGCCAGCGGCCGAGATTTGCGGTGTAGAGCTTGTCGCCCTTGAAGGCGATGTTGGTTGGGTGGGCGAGCGTCGTTGCCGCCGGATCCTCGATCAGCACCTCGAGCCCGCTATCCTTTCGCCAGCGGTAGATGCGGCTCGGCTCGTAGCATGAGATGAACAGCGAACCGTCCGGCGCCAAGGCGACGCCATCGGGAACGTTGTTCACGCCGTCCACGACGAGCTGGCGAGGTCCTGCCGTGCCGTCGGCACGGATCGGCACATAGCTGAGGCAGGCTGCATGGCTTTCCACGACGTAAAGCCCATCGCCACCCGGCGCCATCGCCATGCCGTTGGCGAAGGCCATGGTCTCGCTGCACCACAGGCCGCCTTCGCCGGTCTTAAAATCGTAGCGAAAAATGCCGGAGCGGTTGTCTTCGCCTACGCTGTCCGACACGTAGAGCCAGCCGCGCGCCTCGTCGATCACGGGATAGTTCGGCACGCGGATGCCCGCCGAGGCGAAGCGCGTCATATCAGCCGTCGCGGCATCCCAGCGAAAGGTCGCCGAATGTCTCAAATCGCATGCAAAACAGTTTCCCGCGCTATCGAAGGCGATGCCGAGCAGAAAGCCTTCCGTGCCGCCCATGCGTTCGACCGAGCCGCCATCGGCGGCCAAGCGCAGCAGGTCGCCGGTTTCGGTGCCGCACCAGATCGAGCCGTCGCGATGGATCGCCACGCCTTCCGGATGCGCGACGCGCGGGCTGGTGAAGATGCCATCGAAGAAGACCCTCGCGGCCGACATTTCGAGCAACGGCTTTGCCATGCGCACCCCCTTCAATCCGGTGCAGTATGCGACCGCTGTGCGGCGATGCAGCGCTCGACCATCCGCCGGTCGGTGGCGAGGATCTCGGCGATCAGGGCGCTGCGCTCCCTGGCGCTGACGAATTCGAGGCGCCGCAGGCCGAGCGGGTCGATGCGGTTTCGCAGGATGTCGAGCGTCTCGTTCGAGGGTAGCGCAACTTCGCGGCAATCGGCATCGAATGTCAGGGCAAAGCCGGTGGCATCCTGGAGCTGCTGGCGCGTCAGGCCCGGCATGGTCTCGATGACGGCCAATTGCCGGCTCTCCCCGTCGAGCCGAAACACGCAAAGGTCGGTGAACACCAATGCGGCGCCGGTCCGATAGCCCATCGGCTCGCGTTCGGCCTCAGTCAACAGGCCGCGCGCCGAGCTGGCAATCTCGACCGTCTCGACCAGCGACTGCACGGAATGGCGGGGGACGTAGAGCAGATAATCGCGATGCATGTTGGCGACGTCGGCCATGCCGCCTTGCCCGGGCAACCGGATAAGGCTGCCGTCACGCTTGCGCAGCGCAATGGTGTTGACGCGCCCACGGCGGTCGACCTGCGCGGCACCGACGATCTCATGCGTCACCGCGCCGGCCTGATAGTAGGTCGAATAGGTGTCGTCGCCGCCGGCATGCGCCACCGCCGTCTCGCAATCGAGGCTTTCGATCAGCGACAGGATCATCGGGCTCGGTGCTATGTCGAGATGACCGCAACTCATGGTAGCGATGATCATGTCCGGCGCGTGCGTCGCTTTGGCCAGCCGGTAGGCGACATTGGCGAGCGGCGACACCGCGCCGGCACTGGCAAAGCTCTCGTTGTCGAGCTCAGCGGCGATGCGGGCGGCGATGATCTCGTCGATGGACGCCTCCTTGTTGCCGTGCACGAGCCTGGGCATTGCGAGGACTGTTTCAGCGCGGGCTTTTGCAGCATCTTGAACCCGCTCCGGCACGCCTTCCGAAGGCATGCCCAGGCTGTCCGGCAAAGGTATTTCCTTGGCCGCGAACGCCCCCGCCAACGCTTGATAATCCGTCACATAGAATGGCAGGCAGGAGGCGGGATAGGCGCCGCCTGGTGACAGCGCGATCGCCGACACCTGGTTGCGGGTCAAAATGCTCTGCCGACCATCCTGCCGCAGCGCTCCGACCGGGACGATCTCCTCGACCGTCACCAGCACCTCGCGCGCCGCGCCGGCCATGGCGAAATCCAGCGCCCGTGGTCCGATGATCTGGACATTGCCGCTCTCGTCGGCACGCTGGGCATGGACGACGAACGTATCGAGCCGCAAGGCCGGGATGATCCCGGTCGTGATTCCCGCGATCGGATCGGGCGCGGCGATCGCACCCGGCACGCGCGCCAGCATGTCCGAACCCTCCGGAAGCTGAAACGGCATCGACGGCAGGTTCTGCTGCCCCGCCCGCAGCGCCTGGATCATGGCCAGCGCCGTCCAGTCGCGGACCGGCACGGCATTGGTCTCGGCGGCCGCGCGGAAGCGCGGCGGCAAGCCAAAAATATCGAGGCTGGAAAAGCAGATATCGACCGCCGCCACGGCATTCGCTTCGAGAAGCAGTTCGAGCGGCAGGCCGCCGGCCCAGCAGACATAGCGAAGATCCTTGACGCCCAAGCGGGCGATGGCCCGCAGCAGGGCGATCGGCAGCCGGGCAAAATGATGGCCACCGACACCGAAGACGTCGCCGCCGCCGACCATCGCCGCCAGGCCCTCGACATCCGTGAAGCGCGGCCGGTTTTGCTTGACCAGGGACGTCATTTCGCAGCCTTCGGCCGCGCGGCGCTTTTTTCGGCGAACGCCTTCACCCGCTGCTGGCCGGGCTCGCTACGATAAAGCCCGCCCAGTAGGTCGCGCTCCATGGCAAGGCCTCCCGCCAAGTCGCCCGACACGGCGTGCGCTGTCAGCGCCTTCAATGCCTCGATCGCGGCAGCCGGTTCGGCGGCTATCATGCCGGCGAGTTCCAGCACCCGCGGCATCAGCCTTTCGGAATCGACGACCTCGTTGACCAGACCGGCGGCGACGAACTCGGAAGCCGGCACGATGGCGCCGGTCATCAGCAAAAGGTTGGAGCGGTTGCGGCCGAGCTTCTGGACGCTGCGCTGCGTGCCGCCGCCGCCCGGGACCAGCCCGAGCTTGATCTCGGGCAGGCCGAGCTTCGCGAACTGGTTGGCGATGACGATGTCGCAGCACAGCACCAGCTCCATGCCGCCGCCGAGCGCAAAGCCGTTGACCGCGGCGATGACCGGCTTGCGGTTGTTCTCGACCGCTGCGTACATGCGCGTGCCGGCGGCCTGGAAGGCGTCGAACTCGATAGCTGTCTGGGCAGCGTATTCCTTGATGTCGGCGCCGGCCATGAAGCCGCGCCCCTCGCCGGTCACCACGATCGCGCCGACGCCGTCATCCTGCGACAGCGCCTCGAAAACCTCGGTGATCTCGCTTTGCATCAGCCGGTTCATGGCGTTGAGCTGATCGGCGCGCCGGAAGGTGACGACTGCGACGCGCCCGGATATTTCCAAGCTGAGTGTCTGGTAAACGCTCATCGTCAGGCAGCATCCACGGTCATGTCGCCGGACGCCTCAAGCGCTGCAATCTCGCCGCTGGAAAGGCCGAACTCGGCCAGTATCTCGCGGCCATGCTGGCCGACCAGCGGCGCCGGCCGCTCTATGGTAGGCGGCGTCTCGCTCATCTTGACAGCCGGCGCGACCACCCTGACCTTACCGCCGCGCGGATGATCGTAGCTGGTGATCATGCCCAGGTGCTTAACCTGCGGGTCCTCGGCTGCGCGCCTTATGTCCTTCACCTCGGCGCACCAGATGTCGGCTGCGAGCAGCCGCGCCAGCAGGTCCTGCGTGGCAAACTTCCTGGTTTCGGCGTTGACCTTGTCGAACACCTCGTCGCGCCTGTCGAACAGCGTCTTCAGATCGTCGTAGACAGCAAGCTGCGGCGCCTCCAGCACTTCATACAGCGTCTTGAACGGGCTCATGGCGATCGACACATAGCCGCCGTCCTTCGCCTCATAGACACCGAACGGCGCCTGCATGCCGGGGTGGCCGATGCCGGAATTCGGGCGCACGAAATCCTCGCCGAGATTGAGCACGGCGACATATTCCTGATTGAGATGCGCCAGCATGGCGGCGAGCAGATTGACCTCGATCTTCTGGCCCTTGCCGGTCTTCTCGCGATAGTAGAGCGCCGACAGGATGCCGTAGACCATGTTCATGGCGCCGATCTGGTCGGCCAGGCCGGCACCGGCCGGAACAGGAGCCTGATCGCCGCGGCCGGTGTTGGAGATCAGCCCGGACAATCCCTGGATCAGCATGTCCTGGCCGGGGCGCTCGACATAGGGGCCTTCCTCGCCATAGCCGGAACCCGAGCAATAGATGATGGCGGGATTGACCGCCCTGAAATCCTCGTAGCCATAGCCGAGCCTGGCGAGCACGCCGGGGCGGAAATTCTGCACCACCACATCGGCCTTCTCAGCCATGTCCATGATGATGGCATGCACCTTGCGACTTTTCAGGTTGAGCGCGATGGAGCGCTTGTTGCGGTTCCAGGCGAGGAAATTCGGGCTTTCGGAGCCGCCGACCCATTTGGCGAAGAAGGTCATGCCGCGGAACATGTCGCCGGCGCCGGCACGCTCGATCTTGATGATGTCGGCGCCCATGTCGCCGAGCAGCTGCGTGGCGAACGGCCCTTGCAGCAGATGGCTGAAATCGAGAATGCGGACGCCTTCGAGGGCTTTGTTCATTTCATGTCTCGTTGGTTGTCAAAGCAGGTCGGGTACGTAGCGGGGTGCCGCGGTGAGGCCGCCGTCGACGCGCAGGTCGGTACCGGTGGTGAAGCCGGCGGCGTCGGAGGCCAGATAGACGGCGGCTTCGGCCACCTCGGACGGTTTGCCGATGCGGCCGAGCGGATGCATCTTGACCCAGGCCTTGGCGAGATTGCCGCCGATCTCCTTGACCAATTTGTAGTTCATCGGCGTGTTGATAGTGCCGGGCGAGATCGAGTTGACGCGGATGTTGAGCGGGCCGAACTCGACCGCCATCTGGCGCGTCATCGCCATCACCGCACCCTTGGCGCCGGCATAGGCGGTCCAGCCGTCGAGCCCGATATGCCCTTGCGCCGAGGCCATGTTGATGATCGAGCCCGATTTCTGCGCGATCATATGTGGCAGCGCATATTTGCAGCCGCGGAACACGCTGGTAAGGTTGACCGCGATCAGCCGGTGCCACTGCTCGTCGCTCATTTCGTGAACCGGCATGCCGCCGATGGCGATGGCGGCATTGTTGACGAGAATATCGAGATGGCCGGTCTTGCCGACGGCTGCGTCGATCAGGGCGGCGATGTCGGCCTCCTCCGCCACGTCGCAATGGATGTAGTCGGCGCGGTGGCCGGCGGCGCGCAGCTCGGCTGCGAATTTTTCACCCTTCTCGTCGGCGATGTCGCCGAGGAAGACGTGCGCGCCTTCCCTTGCCATCGCCTCGCTGATCGCGTGGCCGATGCCGTCGGCGGCGCCAGTGACGATTGCGGTTTTCCCTTTGAGACGATCCATATCAGCCTCCAATGGCGCGCCGGCGCTTTGCTTCGTCGAAGGCGACGGCGGCAATGATGATCATGCCGGTGATGACCAGTTGCCACTCGGTCGGCAGGCCGAGACCGCGCAGCCCGTTGGACAGGAACTGCAGGATCAGCACGCCGAGCGCCATGCCGGTCAGGCTGCCTATGCCGCCGGCAAGGCTCACCCCGCCGAGCACGGTGGCGGCGACGACCTGGAACTCGAAATTCAGCCCGGCCGTATGCTGCGCCGAACCGACGCGGGCTGCCAGGATGATGCCGGCTACCGTCGCCAGCAGCGCGCTGATGATGAAGCAGGTGAACTTGACGCGGCGCACGTCGTAACCCGCCAGCCGTGCCACTTCCGGATTGCCGCCGACGGCATAGATCTGCCGCCCGAACGGCCGGTGCTGCATCACGTAGGCGAAGACGGCGAGCAGGACGATGGCGATGACAGCCGAATAGGGAACGACGTTGAACAGGCGGCCGTCCGACAGCGCGATGAAGCTGTCGAGCGCGGCGTCGTCTGGAATAGCACGCTGGCCGGTATAGAGATAAACGCCGCCGCGCATGATGAACATCGTGCCCAGGGTCACGATCAGCGAGTTGATGCCGGCATAGGCCGTCAGATAGCCATTCACGACGCCGATGATCAGCCCGAACAGCAGCGCGCCGCTGATGCCGAGCAGCAGAGAATTCGTGTCGTTCATGATGATGATCAGCGGCAGTGCGATCGTCGCCAGCAGCGAGCCGATCGAGATGTCGACCTCGCCTGATATGAAGACGATGGCGCAGCCGATGCCGGCTGTCAGCGCCAGCGAAGCCTGACCGAGCACATTGGTGATGTTGCGCACGGAGAAGAAATTCTCGGCGGTGAAGGAAAAGAACGCGATCACCAGGATGAGGCAGAGGAGCAATGCCAATTCCTGCCGCGCGACGAGCCGCGCCAGCATGGACGGCCCAGCTTTCATGGAGTCGGTGCTTGCCAGGCTCATCGCTTGGTCCCTTTGCGAAGCGTCATCGTCTTAGCCGATTGCCGCATTGAGGATGTTCTCCTGCGTGGCCTCGTCGCGAGGCATGATCGCGGTGAGGCGGCCTTCGCACATCACCGCGATGCGGTCGGCAAGCCCCAGCAGCTCGGGCATTTCGGACGTCATCATGACGACCGCCAGGCCTTCGCCGGCGAGCCGGTCGATGAGCGCAAAAATCTCCGACTTGGCGCCGACGTCGATGCCGCGGGTCGGCTCGTCGACGACGATCACCTTCAGGCCTCGCATCAGCCAGCGCGAGATCAGCACTTTCTGCTGATTGCCGCCGGACAGGTTCTTGACCTGCTGGAACAGGCTGGGCGTCCGGATGCGGAAACGGTCGACATAGTCCTGCACCGCCTTGCGTTCGCTGACCTTGTCGACGAAGCCCATTCTGGCGAAGGCGCCGAGTGAGGCGAGGCTGGCATTCTGGTAGACCGGCAACTCGCCCATCAGCCCCTCGCTCTTGCGGTCCTCGGTGAGCAGGCCGATGCCGAGCCGGACGCCGGTGTGCGTTTCGTGCGGCAGCAGCCGGCTGCCATCGACCGAAATGGCGCCGGACGTGATCGGGTCGTAGCCGACGATGGCCTTGGCGAGCTCGGTTCGGCCCGCTCCCATCAAGCCGAAGAAGCCGAGGACCTCGCCGGCATGCGCCTCGAACGACACATCCTTCAGCTTCTTGGCGGTGCTGAGCCCTTCAACGGAAAGCGCGACCTTGCTGCCCGGCGCGCCGCGCTTGCGCGGGAACAGGTTTTCGATGCGCCGGCCGATCATGTCCTGGATCAGCGTGTCGTTGGTATGTTGGCCGATCGGCCTGGTCGAGACGTGGCGGCCGTCGCGCAGCACGGTCACGGTGTCGGCGATCTCGAAGACCTCGTCGAGCTTGTGGCTGACATAGAGCACCGCGATGCCCAGCGCGGCCAGCCGGCGGATGACGGTGAACAGCAGCGAGACCTCGTTAGGCGTCAGCGAGGAGGTCGGCTCGTCCATCACCACGACGCGGGCCTCATGGGCGAGTGCGCGGGCGATCTCGACCATCTGCTGCTGGCTGACCGGCAGCGATCCCGTGCGCGCCGCCGGGTCGACGTTGAAGCCGATACGCTTGAACAGAGCGGCCGCATCGGCACGGATCTTCTTCCAGTCGATCGAGCCGCCTTTGCCGGTCGGATAGCCTTCGAGGAAGATGTTTTCGGCGACGCTGAATTCGGCGATCAGCGCGATCTCCTGGAACACCACCTTGATGCCCTCTTTCAGGCTATCGCGCGGCGACTTGATGTCGGCCTCGCGGCCGCGCAGGCGGATGGTGCCGGCATCCTTGCCGTAGACCCCGGCCATGATCTTGATCAGCGTCGACTTGCCGGCGCCGTTCTCGCCCATCAGGGCATGGATTTTGCCGGGTTCCAAGGTCAGATCGACATTGTCCAGCGCCATCACGCCGGGAAAACGCTTGCCGATGCCGCGCATCTCCAGCGCCGGCACGCTTTTGTCGACAGCCACGGTTTCGCCGGGGTGAAGGAAATCAACCGACATTGGCTCTGTTCCGCACGATGTCGAGATAGGTCGCCAGGATGATGACGATGCCGGGCACCACCATCTGCAGGTCCTGGTTCCAGCCGAGGATGATGATGCCGTTGTCGATGACCTTCAGCACCAGCACGCCCAGCAACGTGCCAAGCAGCGAGCCGCGGCCGCCAAGCAGGCTGGTGCCGCCGAGGATGACGGCGGCAATCACCGTCAGCTCGAAGCCGCGGCCAGCGGTCGGCTGGCCGGCATTCATCAGCGACGACAGGATCATGCCGGCGACGCCGACGCACAGGCCGGTGACGACGAAGGCGAACAGTTTCAGCCGTTGCGAGCGCACGCCGGAGAGACGAACCGCGCGCTCGTTGGCGCCGACAGCGTAGAGATAACGGCCGAGCGTGGTGAAGCGCAGCGTTGCCGCGGCCAGCGCGAAAATCACCGCGGCAACGACCACGGGCAGCGGGATCGCGCCGATATAGCCAGCGCCGAGATCGGTGAAGCCGGCAAGCCGGTGGTGGTTCTGCACCGCCTCGCGGGTGAACAGGTAAACGCCGCCCTGCAGCATCATCATGGTGCCGATGGTGGCGATCAGCGAGTTCACCTTGAGGCTGGTGACGACGAGGCCGTTGAAAAGGCCGACCGCGCCTGAAAAGGCGAGCGCCACCAGAAGCCCGAGCGTCAGGCTGTGCGTTGAATTGAGCACGGCCATGCCGATGCAGCCGACAAAAGCCAGCGATGCACCGACCGACAGGTCGACTTCCGCAGTGATGATCAGCATCGTCATGCCGGAGGCAACGATCAGCACCAGCGCGCATTGGCGCAGGATGGCGATGATGTTGGCCTCGGAATAGAATTGCGGCGCGGCAATCGAGATGGCGATGCAGAGCACGGCCAGGATCACGCCGAGCACCAGCTGGCTGCTGCCCAGCAGCTGGCCGCCGATGAAACGCCTTGGCGCAGAGGATTGCGTAAGCTCGCTCATGTCCATTTCATTTCCGGGCCCGTATCGGTGCCGTCGCCATCTGGAAACTGCCGGCCAAAACAGGACGGTTGCCCTGTTTTGCCGTTCGGCATATCCGATCCGCCGCCCTTCCCGCCGTGCGGGAAGGGCTACCCGGAATCCTTACTTCTTCAGATCGGCGGAAGTTTTCATGCATTTTTCCGGTGGCTGAAGCGCATTGACGGCATCCCATTTGATTTTGCGTGTGGTGCCATCGTAGTCGTAGAACTTCTTCCAGTCGTCGCCGTTCATCGGCGCGGTCGGGCTGACGATGTGTTCCGGCACCTCTTCGCCATTGAAGAGCTTAACCGCTGCATCGATGGCGGTGTAGCCTTCCTTTTCCGGGAACATCGCGGCCTCGATGCGGTAGGACGGCTCGTTCTGCATCGCATTGATGAAGGCGAGGCCTTCGCCGCCGGTGCCGACAGTCAAGAGGCCGTCCTGCGACTTGCCGGCCGCTTTCCAGGCCTGAAGGCCGCCGAGCGAAGAGGAATCGTTGATGCCGTAGATGATGTTGATGTCGGCGTTCTTGGCAAGAGCCGCCGAAGAGACTTCGAGCGCGCGATCGGGATTGCCGCCGCCGTCGAGGTCGTGGACCATGACCGCGTCGGGGATGATGGTCTTGAGGCCATCCATGAAACCCTGCGACCGCAGCACGGTGGCGGACAGCAGCGGCAGGCCGACATTCATCACCTTGGCTTTGGCTTCGAGCTTTTCCTTGGCGTATTTGCCGGCTTCGACGCCGGCGGTGTAGCCGGTGTCGTAGTCGCAGATCGCGACCATTGTGGTCATGCCCTTGACCGGATTGCCTTCGAGCACGACCGGAACGTTGTTGGATTTCGCCTGGCGCAGCAGCGGCACGACGCCTTCCTCGTTGACGGGCGTGATGATCAGGACGTCGACGCCCTTGGCCATGAAATCTTCGGCGGCGGAGACCTCCTTGGCAACGTCCAGATTGGCGTCCTGCACCTCGAGCTCGATACCGAGTTCCTTGGCGCGGGACTGCATGCCCTTGATGACGTTCTGATACCACTCATGCGTGGCGTAGTTGGTGACGTAGCCGATGCGCTTCGGCATGTTTTCGGCGTGTGCCGCGGCGGCGCTCAGAGCAAGCACCGCCGCCGAGGCAAACAGCATCGATTTGGACCAGTTCATGTTTCTTCTCCCTGTATTTCTTGTCAGTTGCTGAACGGATAGTCCCGCCGTTCCGGGTCGGCACGTGAAGAGGCGGCAGCTTCGCCCGCGCCCAGCGCCGACGATATCGCCTCGGCCGCCGCCTTCGTCCGCTCGAACACGGTGCTGCGATCGAAGCGGGCGGCCTTTTGCGGCAGGAAGGGGACGGTGAGCGCGGCAATGACGGCGCCGGTATGGTCGCGCACCGGCATCGAAATGTTGGTGCAGCCCTCGACAGCCAGCGAGGCGCGCATTTCATAGCCGAGCCTTGCGACTTCGTTCAGCCGCGCTTCGATTTCCGCCCGGCTGCCTTGGCCTTCGCCTGCAGCGACGATCCGTTCGACGATGCGGTCGCGCTCGGCGCGGCTCGAATGCGCCAGCAGCACCGCGCCGGAGCTCGTTTCGAGGATCGGGAAATGCGAGCCAAGGGCAACCGAATAACGCATCGGCAAAGGCGAATCGATCTGCAGCACGACCAGTGCGCTCTCGCCTTCGCGCACGACCAGATGGCAGCTCTGGTCGGCATTGGCGGCGAGGCCGCGCATCACCGGCAGCGCGCATTCGACCAGGCGGTTCACCGGCGGATGCATATGCGCCAGTTCGAACAGCTTCAGCGACAGCCGGAAGCGGTCCGATTGCGTCCGGAAAATGTAGCCGCGCTTCTCCAGCAGCAGCAGGATGCGGTAGATCTCGTGAATGGAGCGCCCCATTCCGGTGGCGATCTCGGTCTGGGTCAGCGGCTCGCCGCTGGCAGCCATGAATTCCAGTATGTCGAGCGCCTTCTCCACCGCCGGCACCCGATAGCCGTTGCGGCCGCTTTCGCCTTCGTCGACGATCTGGGCAATATCGGCGGCCATTACGCGACGCTCCGTTGCGGCTGGCCATGCCTGGTCTCGCGATAGAGCCGGTTCAGCCGATCCGCGAGCTCGGCCGCCTGCAATTCGCCGGCGATCGCCGCCACGGCATGAGGGGCGCATTGGCGGAAGAAGCTGATGAAGCCCGGATGGGTCGGGCGCAGATAAGAGGCTTCGATCGTCGCCAGCGTCGAGGCGAAGAAGCCGCCCGAGAGCGCGTTGACCTCGGTATCCTGCCACGCCGCCAGCGACCCCGGCTGTCCGCCGGATTTCACATAGTCGCCGCGCTGATAGCCGGGCGAGCACAGAAATAGCGCGTAATCGATGGCTGCCTGCTTGTGTTTCGATTGGGCGCTGACGCCGATGCCGGCGCCGCCGAGCAAGGCGCCGGCGGATCGCGGCGTCGGCACGTCGGCGAAGCGCAGATACGGCCTGTCGGCCTTAGAGGCGTAGTTCATGTAGCCGAAGGCGAACGGCACGTAGACCACGTCGTCATGCGCGATCATGTGATCGTAGCAACGGATCGGGTTCCATTTCGGCGAGTTCGGATGCGACAGCGCCGCAAGCTGGCGCAATTGCCCGACGGCCCGCTCGATTTTTTCCCCGGCGATGAACTCGTCGCCGTCTTCCCGGGGCTCACCCAGCGTCAAAAGCAGGCACATGGCGTCAGTCGGCACCAACGGCAGCCCAAGCCATTTGCCGTCCTTCAAGGCGCGCCGGCCGAGCTCCAGCACCTCGTCATGGCTGCGCGGCAGCGGTCCGTAGCGCTCCAGGAGATCGGGGCGATACGAGGCAACCTGACAGGCAGCATCGATCGGCAACGCCCATTGAAGCCCGTCCCTTGCGTAGGATTGCCAGGATGCGCCGACCGAATCCCGTTCGAAGCCGTGGCGCTGCTCGGCCGACAAATCGAACGGCACCATCAGCCCGCCTTCGGCAATATCGCCGATGAACGGATGGTCGAACACGACAAGATCATAGGCGCCGAGCACCGGACCAAGCGCGCCCTCGCCGAATTCGTAGAGGCTGCGGCGGTCCCATTCGATCTCAAGACCGGGATTGGCGGCACAATACGGCCCGATGCTGGCGTCGAGCGGACCCCAGCAGCGTCGGTGATCCCACGCGAGGCCGCGCAGCCTTGTCATGCCGAAATTCCTCCCAGAGGCGGCCGTGCGCCCGCCCAGCCGATTAGTAGCAACTATTTTTACCTAGACAAGTAGTTTTTACATACGCAAAGGCAGTCCTCGCTTCCGTTTGGCGAGAAAGCCGCCCAACCATCCTTGGTGCGCATCGCGTTGCCGCCGGCCTGCAACCAAAGGCTGCGATGGATCTGGCTTTTTGGGAACTTTCGCGACGAACATTCGTTCGGTTGGCGCAGCCATCTGGAGCAGCAGCACTGGAATCAGCAGCCACGTCGCAGGGAGCGGACTAAATGGACCAACCTTGGGCGGGGCCATGAACCGGTTTACCGCCTTGGCATTCGCCACGTTTCTGGCGATAACTTCGATCTGGGCACTGTTTCTGATTTCTTAGGATTTGGCTCTGGTTGCTTGGGATTTGCCGCTGGTTTTTAGGATTTGGAGGGTTCTCGACAGGTTGACCGCTTAACGATGACGTCCGCCGCGTGTGGTTCTGCCAGCCGGAGCCCCGTGCGTGAAGAAACTGTCGCCAGGAGCACACCGGCGCGAACATTCGGGGGTTGGCAGCCACGCTGCCTGCAACGTTCCATCGGTTTTCAGGAAACGGCGAGATGTCATGTTGCTGAGGGCGATCGTTCGAAATTGTGCCGCCATCCGTGTTGGCCGCGTCGGCGCGACGATGCTTGTTGCCGCGCTGCTTGCCGGCTGCCAGGGCGGCGTGCTCGATCCGCAAGGGCCGGTGGGGGCGGCGCAGCGGACGATCCTGCTCAATTCGGTCGCTATCATGCTGGCCATCGTCATCCCGACGATCGTGGCGACGCTCGGCTTTGCCTGGTGGTTCCGGGAAACCAACACAAGAGCGCGGTACCTGCCGGAATGGGCCTATTCCGGACGCATCGAACTGGTAGTCTGGTCGATCCCCATCCTCGTCATCCTGTTTCTGAGCGGCATCATCTGGATCGGGTCGCATGACCTCGACCCAATGAAGCCGTTGGATTCCCAGCAAAGGCCGTTCGAGGTGCAGGTCGTCTCGCTCGACTGGAAATGGCTGTTCATCTACCCCGAGCAGAATGTCGCGAGCATCAACCAGCTCGTGGTGCCGGCGGGCAGGCCGGTGCATTTCTCGCTCACCTCGGCAAGCGTCATGAATGCGTTCTTCGTGCCTCAGCTCGGCGGCATGATCTACACGATGAACGGCATGACGACGCAGCTTCACCTGCAGGCGGATCAGCCGGGCGAATTCTATGGGCGGTCGGCCCATTTCAGCGGTGACGGTTTTCCAGGCATGCAATTCGTGCTGCATGCCGTCGCGGCCGATGCCTTCGAGGCGTTCGTCAATTCGGCGCGAAGCCAGGGACAGGCACTCGACAAGGCCAGCTACCAGGAACTGGCCAGACAGAGCATCGACGTGCCGCCTTCGACCTATCGCTCGGTCGAGCCGGACCTTTTCCACGAAATCGCGACGCAGGGCGTTCCACCCGCGCCCGGCCCCCAGGCCGGTCGCCCCGGGCCGAGCGTATCGCCCAAGGCAGGAGGCTGACAATGCTCGGAAAATTGAGCTGGGACGTCATTCCGTTCGATCAGCCTCTGCCGATGATCGCCTCGGCGGTCGTCGCCCTGGCAATCCTCGGCGTGCTGGCCTGGGTCTTCCTGGCCGGCCATTTCCCCTATCTCTGGCGCGAATGGATCACCAGCGTCGATCACAAGCGGATTGGCGTCATGTACACGCTGCTGGCGCTGCTGATGCTGCTGCGCGGCTTCAGCGACGCCGTCATGATGCGGTCGCAGCAGGCCCTCGCCTTCCAGGCGCCCGGCTATCTGCCGCCCGACCACTTCAACCAGGTCTTTTCCGCCCACGGCACCATCATGATCTTTTTCGGGGCGATGCCGTTCGTCATCGGCCTGATGAACCTGGTCGTGCCGCTGCAGCTCGGCGTCCGAGACGTTGCCTTTCCGACGCTCAACTCGGTGAGTTTCTGGCTCACCGCCACCGGTGCGCTGCTGGTCAACATCTCGCTGGTGATCGGTGAATTCGCGCGTACCGGATGGCTGCCCTATCCGCCGCTCAGCGAGACCGCCTATTCGCCGGGCGTCGGCGTCGACTATTATCTGTGGGCCGTGCAGATAGCGGGCGTCGGAACGCTGCTCACCGGGATCAATTTCGTCACCACGATCCTGAAGATGCGGTCGCCCGGCATGAGTTACCTCAGGATGTCGATGTTCTGCTGGACCTCACTTGCCGCCAGCCTGCTCATCGTCGCCGCCTTCCCGATCCTCACCGCCACGCTCGCGATGCTGACGCTCGACCGCTATTTCGGCTTTCATTTCTTCACCAATGAAGCTGGCGGCAACATGCTGATGTTCGTGAACCTGATCTGGGCCTGGGGCCATCCCGAGGTCTACATCCTCGTCCTGCCGGCGTTCGGCATCTTCTCGGAGGTCATCTCCACCTTCTCCAGCAAGCCGCTGTTCGGCTACCGCTCGATGGTGGCCGCGACGCTCTTCATCTGCATCGTCTCCTTCATGGTGTGGCTGCACCACTTCTTCACGATGGGCGCCGGCGCCGACGTCAACGCCGCGTTCGGCGTCGCCACCAGCATCATCGCTGTCGGTACCGGCGTGAAGATCTATAACTGGATGTTCACCATGTATGGCGGCCGCATCCGCTTCGCGACGCCAATGCTGTGGTCGCTGGGCTTTATGGTGACATTCGTCATCGGCGGCATGACGGGTGTGTTGCTGGCGGTGCCACCGGCCGATTTCCTGCTCCACAACAGCCTGTTCCTGGTGGCGCATTTCCACAACGTCATCATCGGCGGCGTGCTGTTCGGCGCCTTCGCGGGATATACCTACTGGTTTCCCAAGGCATTCGGCTTCCGGCTGCACGAGGGCTGGGGCAAGCTGGCCTTCTGGCTGACGCTGATCGGGTTCTACGCCACCTTCGTACCGCTCTACGCTGTCGGCCTGCTCGGCATGACCCGCCGCATGCAGCATTTCGACGTGCCGGCATGGCATCCGTGGGTGCTGGTTGCCGGCGTCGGCATGTTGATCACCACCGCCGGCGTGGTCGCGCAGATCGTACAGCTCGTCGTCAGCATCCGGCAGCGCGCGGCGCTTCGCGACGCCACCGGAGATCCCTGGGACGGCCGCTCGCTGGAATGGGCCACGCCCTCGCCGCCGCCGGTCTTCAACTTCGCCGCGCTTCCGCATGTCGAGGGCGAAGAGCCCTACTGGAGCATCAAGCAGCGGGCACGCGAGCAAAACCGGCTGCGCGACGAACCTGACTACGAGCCGATCGAGATGCCCCGCAACAGTCCCACCGGGTTCATCTGCGCCTTCTTTGCGACCGTGATGGGCTTTGCTCTCATCTGGCACATCTGGTGGATGGTGGCGCTCGGCGCGCTCGGTGCTTTGGCCACCTTCGTCGTATTCGCGTGGCGCGACATCCCCGAATACGTCATTCCTGCCGCCGAAGTCGCCCGGATCGACCGCGCCAACCGAAGTGCGCGCCGCGAGGCGCTGGCCACTTACACGGGGCCAAGGCCATGACCGCGATCGACGTTCGAGAGCGTGACCCCTACCGCCTCCATGGCGGGCACGGCCATGCACCCGGCCACGGCGACGGCGGCCCGGCTCCGATCCGGATCGTCGTGGGCTACGGCTTCTGGATCTTCCTTCTGAGCGACATCGTGATGTTCTCGGCCTTCTTCGCGGCCTATGCCGTGCTGGCGGGCAAGACGGCGGGCGGGCCGAGCGGGGCCGAGCTGTTCGACCTGCGCAACGTCGCGATCGAGACGGCCGCTTTGCTGTTGTCGAGCTTTACCTGCGGTCTCGCCAGCCTTGCCGTGACAGCGCGGCGAAGCTCCTGGTTCTATGTCGCGATGACTGTCACCTTCGTGCTCGGCGCCAGCTTCATCCTGCTCGAGTTGCGCGAGTTCGCGCATATGGTTGCCAGCGGTGCCGGACCGACGCGCAGCGCTTTCCTGTCGGCGTTCTTCACGCTGGTTGGATGCCATGGCCTTCACGTCACGGCGGGGCTGCTGTGGCTGCTCACGATGATGGCGCAGATCTTCGCCAAGGGATTCCGCGACGATATTCTTCGGCGTTTCATGTGCTTCAGCCTGTTCTGGCACGCCCTCGACATCATCTGGGTCGCCCTGTTCACGGTGGTCTATCTCCTGGGAGCAAGTCGATGAGCAATGCGGACGATCGCCACGCGCAACGGCGCGACACCGATGGGCTGGAGCGCTACGACATCGATACGGCGCCGGGTGACGAATACCTCGGCGACACCGAGGTCGGATCCGGGCTACGCGGCTATGTGATCGGCCTCGGGCTGGCAACGCTGCTGACCATCGCCTCGTTCTGGTTGCCCGGAACCAACCTGATATGGGCACCCGGCATTCCGGTGGCGCTGGTCGTGCTGGCGATCGCCCAGATGGGCGTCCATCTCGTCTTCTTCCTGCACATCACGACGGGACCGGACAACACCAACAACGCCCTGGCGCTTGCCTTCGGCGTGCTGATCGTAGTTCTGGTGATCGGCGGCTCGATCTGGATCATGGCCAATCTCGACCACAATTTGATGCCGATGAATGCGACCATGAACATGAACCGCTAGCGATGTGAGGCGCAGCGCAGTGCCTCCAGCCCGGCCTTGCCCGCCGCTTCAGACGCATTGCCGGATGACGGACCGGTATCAGCTGCGCTGGCTGGAGTTTTGATTTTTGCGATCCTTCGGCGATATCGCGCCTTTCGAGGCCTTTGAGCCGCCGCCCCACTCCTGGGCTTTCCGTGCCTGATCGCCTGCTTCCTTCGGTGCCTCGGCCTTGTCGCTGCCGCTGGCTTTCTTGCCGGATATGGGTTGGTCGACAGGGTTTGATTTGTTGTCCATCATGCTTCTCCGTTTGTGCCGAACCAGGCGACGGGGTGGCGTGGCGTCCTCAAGCCCGTTCGAACGTGCCGACGAGCTCGGCCTCTCCCACGACGTGCGGCTCGGCCTGTTTCAGCACGTCTTCGACGGCAGCCTTCTCGCCGAGATGAAGCGTCTCGGCGTCGAGTGCAAGAAGCCGGAAATGGTAATGGTGGAGCCCATGCCCAGGCGGCGGCTGGGGGCCGTCATAATGAGGATTGCCGAAATCGTTGACGCCGTGTCCGAGGCTCTCGGTCTTGGCGCCGGCGATCGTGCCTTCGGGAAGAAAGTTGCGCTGTGCGTCGATGTTGTAGACCGCCCAATGACGGAACGTGCCTGAAGGGGCGTCGGGGTCCTCGACGGCCAGGACGAAGCTTTTGGTTCCTTGCGGGGCGTCCGTCCACTCCAATGGTGGCGAGACGTTGCCGCCGTCGCGGGAATAGCGCGGCGGTATTTTGTCGCCATCGGCAAAGGCAGAGCTTTTGAGAGTGAAAGCCATGGTCTCCATCTCCCTGTCTGAGATTCCCTCATAAACAGCTACGAGCCGCCGATGTTCCGGTCGCCGCCCCGGTCAAACCTCGGTCAAACCGGATTGCCGGCCGTTGGCCGGAACATTCGCCGAGGAAGCGGGTTTTTCGGTTCGGACGCATCGCCGCGGAAACGGCAATGGGCTCGGCAATGGACGAAGGGCGCGACATGACCGGGCTAAGCGGTAAGCAACCAAGCGGGGCGAAAGGTGTTGTGGTCGCATTCTCCGTGCCGGGCGGCGAGACGATCTATACCCACGAGCGGGAAACCGTCGCTGCCGTTGCGCGCACGATTGCGGCGTTGAAGGGCTTTGCCTTCCGCGAGGGCCTGCGTGACGGCGGCGGTGACGGTCGCCGACTGTATTTCGTGCCGGACGACAGCCTGCTTGCCGTCGATGCGCTCCAACTGGGCATAAACGGGCCGGAGGACCTCTTCGGCGGTGTGGTGCCCTGGCGCCTCGCAACCACCAAGGCCATAACCCACGAGCTGGTGGACGGGTCGGCGGCACGGCCAAAAGAATGGCCAGCCGGCTTCGGCAGAGCCGTCGGCGCTGCCGTACTGCCCGGCTATACCGCATTTTCACGCGATGACGCGCTGCGCGCAGCGGAACGTCTGCTGCAGGTGGGGCTGGTCCGGTTCAAGCCACCGCGCGCATCGCGGGGCCGCGACCAGCACACCGCCGCGACCGTTGCCGACATCGAAAGGCTGCTGGAACGATATCCATCCTCCGACCTGAGGGAATACGGCCTTGTTCTCGAAACGGAGCTTCGCGACATCGTCACGCTGAGCATTGGCAGAACGGCGATCGACGGAACATCGGTCGCCTATTACGGCGTGCAGCGAATGACGGCCGACAATGCCGGACAGCCCGTTTACGGCGGATCCGATCTGGTCGTCGTGCGCGGCGGATGGGAGGCGCTGGACGGGCTGCGGCTTTCTCCGGCGCTAAGTTTGGCTGTGGCGCAGGCGAGGATCTACGACGCCGCGATGGATGGCTATCCCGGATTCTTTGCCTCACGGCGCAACTACGACATCGGCCAAGGTGTCGATTCCTCGGGCATCTGGCGATCGGGAGTGCTGGAAGCCAGCTGGCGGATCGGCGGCAGCAGCAGCGCCGAACTTGCGGCGATGGACGCCATGAAGCGCGACCCCGACGTGCAGATCGTGCATGTCTCCGCCGTCAAGCAGTTTGGCAGCACTGCCCACCTGCCGCTGAACGCAGCGATCCATTTCCACGGGGAGGACCCCGAGGAGGGTCAAATCACGCGTTATACCGTCGTCACCCAGGCGATCCGAGGGCCGGTCGGGGAGGCCGGCCGATTGTCATTTTAGGTCGAAGTGAAACACGCCTTGGCAGGGAACATCCACGAATGGCCCGAGTTTGTTTCAGGCAGCCAGCCAGTCAGAAACCGGAGGAAAAAATGATCGAGATGATTTCCGCTCCCCAGAACGTCGCCGCCTTTCGTGTCACCGGCACTGTGACGGCGGACGACTACGACAGAGTCATCCCGGCAATCGAAGCGAAACTGAGCGACCATAAGGACATCGGCGTCCTGACCGATCTTACTGATTTCGAGGACATGACGGCTGGCGCCTTGCGGCGCGACCTGCAGTATGGGCTGAGCAAACTTGGCGAGCTCCACCGCTTCAAACGTGCCGCCGTGATTTCCGACAAGCAATGGATCAAGGCAGCTACGGAAATGACGGACGCGCTGTTTCCGCAAATCGAGGCGCGGGTGTTCCCGGAGGACGAAAAAGCCCAGGCCCTGAAATGGGTGGCAGGCGTACAATAGCGGTGTTGGGGAGTGCCATGCCGTTCGACAAACGACTGGATTCAGAAGGCCTCTGGGAGGTCTATGACAGCGAGAGCGACGAAGCCGTCGTGGTCGGCGGGTTGCCGCTTTCCGGTCTCGACGAAAGCGAAGCCGATGAAGCGATTGAAAAGCTCAATCGGGGCGATCTGACGTCGGACAACATCCCCGAGACGGTTCGGTCAGGGTGGCCTCCGACCAAGGACGGTTTGTGATGACAGCCTGACGGACGTCACCGAGGACCGGTCGCGGATCTACGACGAGGCCTTGACCCCAAGCTTGCGGGCTTTGTCCTCAAATTCGTCGCGAATATCCTCGATCGTCGGCAGATGCAGGCGCCGCAGCTGGGCGTGCAACTTTTTGGCGGCATCTGAGCTCAGGTCGCGCTTGAAATTGGTCGCGACCTCCTCGGCCGAGCCGTAATGGCGATAGCGCTCGATCTCGGTCTTCGTGGCTTGCTGGACGTGCTCGAGCGTCTTGCGTTCGGCATCGGATTTTCCGTCTGGTTTGGCCCGCATGACCGGATTGAACGCTTTGCTGATAACGAATTCGACCAGTTCCTGCTGGGCGTGAGCCATGATTGTTCTCCCTCGAAGAAGGGCTGTCCGAGCCTAGAACGGTTCATCGGGGGAAACGCTGAACCGATCACTCTTGTTTTGACGCAATTCCGAACGGAAAACCGTTTCACACTTTTCCTGGAATTGCTCTAACCGCGGCGGCAATTGAAGGTTCCCTGGCTTGGGATTTCATTGCCGCTGGAGGTCAAGGGCGAAGATCACAGCCGCGCCTTGGTGGTGCGCGGCGTTGCCAGGAGCAGGCTTGTTTCGCTGCCGGTAATTCCGGGAATCAGCCGGATACGTCTCAGCACCGCATCGAACTCGCTCAGCGTCTGGGTTCCGAGTTCTATCACCAGGTCCCACCGGCCATTGGTGGTGTGGATGGTCGAGACCTCGGAGAAGCCGCCCAGCGCCCGGATGACGCGATCGGCGGCATGGCCCTCGATCTCGATCATCATGATGCCACGCACCCGCTGATCGACCGCGTCGGCGCGTAGAATGACGGTGTAGCCGACGATGACGCCGTCTCTTTCAAGTCGCTCGATCCGGGACCTTACCGTTGCCCGGGAGACACCCAGGCTAACGGCAAGGTCGGAAATGCTGCGCCGGGCGTCGTGCCGCAAAGAGGTGATGATCTGCTCATCGAGACGGTCCATGTTTGCTCACAACGGAAGTAGATGCTGCCGCTATGGTAAGGCACTTCGACAAATTTGCCAATTTGACATGTTCATTCTGCCAGCGATGCGGGCTTCACTAAAGGGCATCGTAATTTGGTGGGTTATGAGAATGCATTGCACGATCGTTGGGGCGCCGATCCAGGCCGGCTCCGGCCGCATGGGCTGCGAGATGGGGCCGAGCGCGCTTCGCACGGCCGGTCTGGCCGGCGCGCTGACCGAGCTTGGCCATACGCTGACCGACCTCGGAACGATTGTCCCTGCCGATATGCGCCCTGTCGTACACGGCAACGCGGCGGTGAAGGCGCTGCCGGAAATCGCCGCCTGGACGGCAGCGATCAGCGAAACTGCCTATGCCGCAAGCGCCGATGCGATGCCGATCTTTCTCGGCGGCGACCACAGCATTTCGGCCGGCACGCTCGCCGGCATAGCCCGCCGCGCGGCGAATGCCGGTCGGCCGCTCTTCGTGCTGTGGCTCGACGCCCACCCCGATTTTCATACGCTCGACACGACGACCAGCGGCAATCTGCATGGCGTGCCGCTGGCCTATGCCAGCGGGCAGCCCGGCTTCGAGGGCTATTTCCCCCGCCTTGCAGCACAGGTGGAGCCGGCTTGCATATGCGCGCTGGGGATCCGCAGCGTGGACCTGGCGGAACGGGATGCATTGCGCAGAGCCGGCGTGACGGTCCACGACATGCGTTCGATCGACGAGCACGGCATAGCGCAACTGCTTCGCGCCTTTCTCGAACGGGTGAGCGCCGCCAATGGCATGCTCCATGTCAGCCTCGACGTCGATTTTCTCGACCCGTCGATCGCCCCGGCGGTGGGCACCACCGTTCCCGGCGGCGCCACCTTCCGCGAGGCGCATCTGGCGATGGAAATGCTGCATGACAGCGGCCTCGTCACCAGTCTCGACCTGGTCGAGCTCAACCCATTTCTTGACGAGCGCGGCCGCACCGCCACGCTTTTGGTTGACCTGACCGCAAGCCTGATGGGCCGGCGGATCATGGACCGCCCGACGAGGGGGTTCTGAGCCATGACCGCCAATTTGAACATCGTCCCGTTCGTCAGCGTCGACCGCATGATGAAGCTGGTGCTTGCCATCGGCATCGAGCGCTTTCTGGTCGAGCTTGCCGCCTATATCGAAGAGGATTTCAGGCGCTGGGAGCTGTTCGACAAGACGCCGCGCGTCGCCTCGCACAGCATTGACGGCGTCATCGAGCTGATGCCGACCAGCGACGGGCAGCTTTACGGCTTCAAATACGTCAACGGGCATCCGA
Organism: Mesorhizobium sp. M0898; assembly: GCF_040319695.1. Taxonomy (NCBI): domain Bacteria; kingdom Pseudomonadati; phylum Pseudomonadota; class Alphaproteobacteria; order Hyphomicrobiales; family Phyllobacteriaceae; genus Mesorhizobium; species Mesorhizobium sp. M0898. The sequence continues at coordinate 48,589 of NZ_JAMYOE010000030.1, forward strand.
AGAACACGCGTGACGGCCGCCAGACCGTGACCGCTTTCGGCGTGCTTGCCGATGTCGGCAACGGCTATCCGATGCTGCTTTCGGAAATGACCATCCTGACGGCGCTCAGAACCGCCGCAAGCTCGGCCGTCGCGGCGAAATACCTCGCTCCAGAGGCCGCCAGGTGCATGGCGATCATCGGCAATGGCGCGCAATCGGAATTTCAGGCGATCGCCTTCAAGGCGCTGCTTGGCGTCGACAGGCTGCGCCTCTACGATATCGACCCGGCGGCCTCGACCAAATGCATGAAGAACCTTGCCGGCCTGGGCTTCGACATCAAGCTCTGCGCGTCGGCGCAGGAGGCCGTTGAGGGTGCAGAGATCATCACCACGGTTACCGCCGACAAGCGGTCGGCAACAATCCTGACCGACAACATGGTGGGATCCGGCGTGCACATCAATGCGGTAGGCGGCGATTGCCCGGGCAAGACCGAGCTGCATCGCGACATTCTGCTGCGCTCGGATATTTTCGTCGAATATCCGCCGCAGACGCGCATCGAAGGCGAGAGCCAGCAGCTCGATGCGGATCATCCGGTCACCGAATTGTGGCAGGTGATGACAGGAAAGGCAGCAGGCCGGACGGACGCCCGACAGATCACATTGTTTGATTCCGTCGGCTTTGCGATCGAGGATTTTTCCGCGTTGCGTTACGTTCGCGATCAGCTTCAGCGGACCGGCCTTTACGAGGAACTAGACCTTCTGGCCGATCCCGATGAGCCGCGTGACCTGTTTGGCATGCTGCTGCGCGCCGAAAAAGCGACCGGGCTGGCGGCCGCCGGCAGCTGAGCTGCGATCCTGTCGGTCAGTCCTTCTTTTCCTGATACAGGCGCTCGGTGGCGCGCTCGCTTTCCCTGCGCTCCGCCGGGCCGCGACGGCGCTGCGTGAGCAGGGCGTAGGCGATCAGGATTGCCAGCAGCAGTGGACCGCCTGCAACAACGAGCAACCACAAACTATTCCCAGACATCGACCGTCTCCTTTCCTTCACAACCGGGAAGGACCCGAACCGTTCCTCCGTCTTGTTGGGAGTCGTCAGCGGGGCGCGGTGCAATTCAGGATTTTATGCCTCGGTCAGGACGTTGCACGCCTTGTCTGCACTCAGGATGTCCTTATCTAGACTCTTATCCTTCGATCACATGCACTCTCTGCGAAGTGAAGGGAACCACAAGGGCTTTCTGACATTTGGTTGTTCAAGAGACAAACGTGCAGCCACACCGGCTCCGGGGCTAGGAATACCATGCGTGAGAATCAATCCGACGTCTTCGATCTGTTTTCCGAGGTTTACAAGAATGCGGCTCAGGAGGAGATAAGCCTCCAGCAATATCTGCTTGCCTGCCGCGAGGACAAGTCGATGTACGCCTCGGCACCCGAACGGATGGTCGAGGCGATCGGCGAGCCGACCTTTGTCGATACCAGCAAGGACGAGCGGCTCGGCCGTATTTTTTCGAACCGGACGATCAAGATCTATCCAACCTTCGCCGACTTTTACGGCATGGAGGATACGATCGAGCGTATCGCCGGTTATTTCCGCTATGCCTCGCAAGGGCTCGAGGAACGCAAGCAGATCCTCTATCTGCTTGGCCCGGTCGGCGGGGGCAAGTCCTCGCTTGCGGAGCAGCTGAAAAGGCTGATGGAGCAGCGTCCGATCTATACGCTGAAGGTCGGCGGCCAGGTCAGCCCGGTCTTCGAATCGCCGCTCGGGCTGTTCGACCCCGACCGCATGGGCGACCTTTTGGAGGACAAATACGGCATCGCCCGACGGCGGCTGAACGGCCTGATCTCGCCCTGGGCGGCCAAGCGCCTCGACGAATTGTCCGGCGACATCTCCAAATTCAGCGTCGTCAAGCTGATGCCGTCCAGGCTGCGCCAGATCGGCATTGCCAAGACCGAGCCGGGCGACGAGAACAACCAGGACGTTTCGGCCCTGGTCGGCAAGGTCGACATCAGGCAGCTGGAAAACTTCAGCCAGTCCGATCCGGACGCCTACTCCTATAGCGGCGGGCTGAACCGGACGACGCAAGGGCTGCTCGAATTCGTCGAGATGTTCAAGGCGCCAATCAAGGTGCTGCATCCGCTGCTGACCGCCACCCAGGAAGGCAGCTACAACGGCACCGAGAATTTCGGCGCTTTCCCCTATCAGGGCATCATCGTTGCCCATTCCAACGAATCGGAATGGCTGCAGTTCAAGAACAACAAGAACAACGAGGCGTTCCTCGACCGCATCCTGGTGGTCAAGGTGCCGTATTGCCTGCGCGTCACCGAAGAGCGGCAGATCTATGAGAAGCTGTTGCGCGAAAGCGAATTGGCTAACAGCCCCTGCGCTCCGGAAGTGCTCGATATCCTCAGCCGGTTCACCGTCTCGACCCGCCTGGCCGAACACGACAATTCGCCGCTCTACACCAAGATGCGCGTCTATGACGGCGAGAACCTCAAAGAAACCGATCCCAAGGCGAAGTCGGTCCAGGAATACCGAAACGCCGCCGGCGTCGACGAAGGCATGACCGGCGTCAGCACCCGCTTCGCCTTCAAGATCCTGTCGCAGACCTTCAATTACGACACCGAAGAGGTGGCGGCCGATCCGGTGCATCTGATGTACATCCTTGAAGAGGCGATCAAGCGCGAGCAGTTCCCGAAGGAGACCGAGGCGGACTATCTCGATTTCATAAAGTCGGAGCTGGCCACCCGTTATGCCGAGTTCATCGGCCACGAGATCCAGAAGGCCTATCTGGAATCCTACAGCGAATACGGCCAGAACCTGTTCGACCGCTATATCGCCTACGCCGATGCCTGGATCGAGGATCAGGACTACAAGGATACCGATACCGGCCAGATCCTCAATCGCGAGGTCTTGGACAACGAATTGTCGCAGGTCGAAAAGCCGGCCGGAATCGCCAATCCCAAGGACTTCCGCAACGAAGTGGTGAAGTTCACGCTGCGCGCGCGGGCCAGAAACCATGGCCGCAACCCGTCATGGACAAGCTATGAGAAGCTGCGCGAAGTCATCGAGAAGCGGATGTTCGGGCAGGTCGAGGACCTGCTGCCAGTGATCAGCTTCGGCTCCAAGCAGGACAGCGTGACGGAGAAGCGGCATACCGAATTCGTGCAGCGGATGATCCAGCGCGGCTACACCGAGCGCCAGGTCCGCCGGCTGGTGGACTGGTACATGCGGGTGAACAAGGCGGGTTGAAGCCAGCCCGGGGTAACATATGCCGATCTTCATTGATCGCCGACTGAACCCGAAGGACAAAAGCCTCGGCAATCGGCAGCGTTTCCTGCGGCGGGCGCGCGAAGAGTTGAAGCGCACCATCCGCGATCAGATCCGCGCCGGCAAGATCGCCGACGTGGACGCCGAGCATGCCGTTTCGATGCCGGTGCGGGGTACCGGCGAGCCGAGCTTCAACGATGCCAGGAACAGCGGCAGCCGCCAGCACGTCCTGCCCGGCAACAAGCATTTCACCCCAGGCGACCGGCTGCCCAAGCCCGGCCAGGGCGGCGGCATGGGATCAGCCCCGGGAAGAACCGAATCGGAGGACGATTTCCGTTTCGTGCTGTCGCGCGAAGAGGTTCTCGACCTCTTTTTCGAAGACCTCGAACTGCCGGACATGGTCAAGCTCAACCTCAAGGAGATCCTCGCTTTCAAGCCGCGCCGGGCCGGCTTCGCCGCGACCGGCTCGCCGACCAACATCAATGTCGGGCGCACGATGCGCAACAGCCATGGCCGCCGTATAGCACTCCGGCGCCCCAAGCAGGAGGAACTCGACGCAATCGCGCAGGAGATCACGTCGCTGGAGGCGAAGCCGCAGAACGCCGAGATGCGCCAGCGCATCGTGGCGCTGCAGGAAGAGCTTGAGCGACTGGAGCGCCGCCGCAAGCGAATCGCCTATGTCGACCCGGTCGACATCCGCTTCAACCGCTTCGACGCCCAGCCGGTGCCGAATGCCAATGCGGTGATGTTCTGCCTGATGGACGTGTCCGGCTCGATGGGCGAACGCGAGAAGGATCTGGCCAAGCGCTTCTTCGTGCTGCTGCACCTGTTCCTGAAACGGCGCTACGACCGGACCGAGGTGGTCTTCATCCGCCACACGCACGAGGCGCAGGAGGTGGACGAGGAGACCTTTTTCTACAACACCCAGAGCGGCGGCACGGTGGTTTCCACGGCGCTCGAGGAGATGCACCGCATCGTCGAGCAGCGCTATCCCAGCCGCGAATGGAACATCTATGTCGCCCAGGCCTCGGACGGCGACAATTTCGTCACCGATTCGGAGCGCTGCATCACCCTGCTCGACGAACAGATCATGCGGCTTTGCCAGTATTTTGCCTACGTCGAGATCCTCGACGAGCGCGAGAGCCACATCTTCGGCGCCACCGACAACGGCACGTCGCTGTGGCGTGCCTACAGTGCGGTCAAGCTGAGGTGGTCGAACTTCCAGATGAGCCGCATCGCCACGGCGGCCGACATCTACCCGGTTTTCCGCCAGCTCTTCGCCAGACAGCCGGGTTATCAAAAGAGCGGTGAAAGAGGGGGCTGATGGCGAGCAGATCCGGGTTGTTGTTTTCCGGTTCCGACTGGGATTTCAGGACGCTGTCGCGCGCCTACGAGACCATCGAGGCGATCGCCACCGAAGAGCTCCACCTCGATGTCTATCCGGTACAGATGGAGATAATCTCGTCCGAACAGATGCTCGACGCCTATTCCTCGGTCGGCATGCCGCTGATGTACCGGCACTGGTCGTTCGGCAAGCACTACCTCTACCAGGAATTGCTCTATCGCAAAGGCGGACGGGGGCTCGCCTATGAACTCGTCATCAATTCCAATCCCTGCATCGTCTATCTGATGGAAGAAAACACCATGGCCTTGCAGGCCCTGGTGACGGCGCACGCGGCACTCGGCCATAACCATTTCTTCAAGAACAATTATCTGTTCCAGCAGTGGACGGACGCCAGCGCCATCCTCAGCTATCTCGACTTTGCCAAGGGTTACATTGCCCGCTGTGAGGAGCGGCATGGCGTCGATGCGGTGGAAGAGATCCTCGATGCCGCACATGCGCTGATGGAGCAGGGCGTGTTCAGATATCACCGGCCGCCGAAGCTGTCGTCGGAAAAGCAGCGCGAGGGCGTTCGCGAGCGCCTGGAATACGAGGAGCGTTCCTACAATGACCTATGGCGCACGCTGCCGCCTTCGAAGGACGGCGCCAAGCCCCGCGAGACGGACATCATGGCGGAACGCAAGAAATCGCTCAAGCTGCCCGAGGAAAACCTGCTTTATTTCCTGGAGAAGAACAGCCTGATCCTGGAACCCTGGCAGCGTGAGGTCATCCGGATTGTCCGCGTCATCGCGCAGTATTTCTATCCGCAGCGCCAAACGCAGGTGATGAACGAGGGCTGCGCCACCTTCGTGCATTACACGCTGATGAACCTTTTGTTCGACCGCGGCCTGATCGGCGAAGGTGCCATGCTGGAGATCCTGCGCAACCATTCGAACGTGATCTTCCAGCCGGGCTTCGACGATCCGCGCTTTTCCGGTATCAACCCTTACGCGCTGGGCCTCGACATGATGCAGGACATCCAGCGCATCTCGACCGCGCCGACCGCCGAGGACCGCGACTGGTTTCCCGATATCGCCGGCAATGGCGACTGGCGCCAGACCCTGCTGGACGCCTGGGCCAACCATCGCGACGAGTCCTTCATCCGCCAGTATCTGAGCCCTACCCTGATCCGGAAATGGCGGTTCTTTGTGCTTGCCGATGCGGCCAACGATCCGCACTACGAAGTCACCTCGATACACAATGAGCGCGGCTACGAGAGCATCCGCGCCGCACTCGCCCACAGCTACGATATCGGCGCCAGCCGGCCGGACATCCAGGTGGTGGACGTGGACCTGCTCGGCGACCGGCATCTGCGCCTGCAGCATAAGGTCAAGGACGGCATAGTGCTGGAAGGCGGCAGCCGCGACGCCACACTGCGGCATATCCGCAAGCTCTGGGGCTACGAGGTCAGCATGGTCGCGGTCGACGCGCAGACCGGCGCCACAGTCCACGAACGGTCGACCAGCCAGATCGGGGAATGACCGAACCGGACTTGCCGGCGAAGTCGGGTGTCGTTGCCTTTACCGGATCACCAACCACCCTATCTACGCGCGCACCACGAGGGCATGGTCGGGAGCAGGAACATGCGCGCATTGACGATCGCCACGCTTCTGTTGGTCGCCGTCTCGATGGCGCTCTCGCTCGCGCACGCTCTGGAATTGCCCGGCAAGTTGCGCCTCAAGGAGGCCACCTACAGATCAGTGCAGGCGATCTACTATCCCGGCTTCACGATCGGCGGGTTCGCCGAGATCGGCGGCATCATTGCACTCGCCGTCCTGCTTTACCTGACGCCCTATCCAAGCGCCCGATTCTGGTGGACCTTGGCGGCGTTTGTCTCGTTGCTGGCGGAGCACGCGACCTATTGGTTGGTCACGCACCCCGTCAATAATTTCTGGGTGCAAGACACTGCCCTGCCGAAATCCGCCGCGACGTTCTTTTCAATGTTCTCTCGAAAGCAGACCGGCGACTGGAGAGATTTGCGCAACGTCTGGGCGGCTTCGCATGTCGCCAGGGCAGGCCTGGCGATACTGAGCCTCGTCTCAATTGCTGTCGCCGCGACATTTTTTGCCGAATAGCCCCAGGGATCAAGACGGCGCCCTCGTCCGCCAATTTTGCGGCCACGAACGCTGCATCCGTCAGATCAGGGAACGGAGCCGGAGCCGTATTGTCTTAACGTCAAGCGATCCGGCCGTTCAGCGGTCGGCGCGATGCTTGTTGTGGGCGCTTTCCTGGTGCTCGCCGCGGATGATGTTGCGATCGTCGGGATCGGCAATATCCTTCGGGTCCGATCTGAGCTCGGCACCGCGCCGGAACGCCTCGCGCTCTTGCCTGGTCTTTTTCAAATCCGCTTCCGCGTCGAAATCCTTGCCGGCGTTTTTCGTGTTCTCGCGCTCTTCGATGATGCGCAATTGCTGCTCATGAGTCTTTTTTCCGGCCATCGGTGACCTCCTTCTTTTGATTTTCCGCTTTCCCAGGGTCCAAATTCGCTACAGCCCGAAAGGATAGGTCTCGGGAAGGCCTGTCCCCGCATGTTCCGGCCCAAGCGGCGTCACGGCACTGGTGTCATCGAACCAGACGAAAGCATCGAACTGGCGGGCGAGCGAGGCGTCCGCATAATGGCTGTGGAGCTCGGTTTCGGGCCGGTAGATGACGCCGATAAAGCGTTCCAGCCGGCGCTCCAGAAGCCGTTCGCGCAGCGTGTCGTCGCGCTCGAAATCGAGCAGGAAAGGCGAGACGCCGCTGTCGTGGCAAAGCCGCTCATAGCTGTCGTTGTGGGAAGGCCGAACCGGTTTCACTTCCATGTCGCCGTCCCAGTCGGTGGCGGCGGCCACCGTCCCGGAATGCGTACTGAGCCCGATCAAGGCAACCTCGTCGCCAAAACGCTGGCGGCAGAGCTGGCCGATATTCAGTTCGTCCCTGACGATCCCCATTTCGGTATAGCGGGCATCGCCGATATGGGAATTATGTGCCCACACCACCGCCTTGGCATTCGGGCCGCGGGCCTGCAGCAGGTGCTCCAGCGTTTCGAACATGTGGGTGTCGCGCAGGTTCCAGGACTGCGCGCCGCCATAATACATGGTGCGGTAATAACGCTCGGCGGAGGCGACCAGGCGGGCGTTCTGGGTGGCGTCGAGGAAATCGATACCGTCCTGCTGCGCATAGTCGAGCTCTCTGGAAAGCAGTTCCCGGCATTGCTCGAGCACGGCCTTCTCGCATTTCTGGTAACCGGAAGTGAGTGCGACACGGCCATAGGTGGCCGGGTCGTTCTGCCACGGCGTCAGGCAGCCATAGCGTTCGCGCGCGATCCTCGCCGCCTGCGGATCGACCCGGTCGAGATATTGCAGGACCGCCGCAATCGATCCGCCCATATTGTAGATGTCCAGGCCATAGAATCCGGCCCGCCGGGAGGATTTGCTGATCCGCTCATTACGCACTCGCATCCAGTCGACGAACGCCGCGACGTCGGTGTTGCGCCACATCCAGGTGGGAAAGCGCTGGAACGGCGGCGCGGCGCCCGGCCGCGGCGGCCGATGGCGGACGTAACGGTCGATCGCCGCGGCATCGGGCCAGTCGGCCTCGACCGCGACGATGGTGAAGCCATGCTTCCCGATCAGCCTGCGAGTGATCGCGGCGCGCGCACGGTAGAACTCCGACGTGCCGTGGCTGGCTTCGCCGAGCAAGACGACGCGGCGGTCGGCAAACCGGTCGAACAGCGCACCGAAGGCCGGATCGTCGAAATCCGGAAGCGGCTCGGCGGCGGCCGCGATCATCTGCGGCAGGCTGCTCCTGCTCTGATGCCGGTGCGGAAGCTCGGCCGCTATCTGGCTGTCGCTGCCTGGCTCGCCCCAGCCTTGCTCGCCGATCAGCGGAACAAACCGCACGCCGCCGAAATCCTCCTCGGTGTAGGTTGCGGCGCCGGTACGGGTGACCTTGAGCAGGCGCTGCGAGTCGAATTCATCGCCGACCGGGATGACAAGCCGGCCGGCGACGTCGAGCTGTTCCTGCAGAGCGAGAGGTGCGCCGGGTCCGGCGGCCGCAACCAGGATCGCATCGAAGGGTGCCGCCTCGGGCCAGCCCTTGGTGCCGTCGCCGGTGCGGACTTCGATATTGTCGTAGCCAAGCTTCTTGAACCGCTGCCTTGCCGTTTCAGCCAACACGGCGTGGCGCTCGATCGTGTAGACGCGTTCGACGATCCGGCTAATCACGGCAGCCGCATAGCCTGATCCGGTGCCGACCTCGAGGACGTGGTCACCGGCTCCGATCTCCGCCATTTCGATCATGAATGCAACGATATAGGGCTGCGATATCGTCTGACCTTCGGCGATCGGCAGCGGCCCGTCCTCATAGGCGAATTCTTCGAAACCAGGCTCGACGAAAGCCTCGCGCGGGACCTCGCGCATCGCCTGAAGGACATTGCGGTCGCGAATGCCACGGCGGCTCAGGTGGATATCGACCATTTGGTTGCGGGCATGGGAGAGATCGAGCATCTTTCTGCTCCTCCTAGGGCTTCCGCTGCAATCGCCCAAGCTGCTCAACGGCACTTCGGCCGGCTCATATCTCAGGGCCTCGGCGGTCCCCTTGGATTCAAGCAATGCGGTGCATCTTCCTAACCGTTGGCAAGCCCCGAGGTTCCCCAAAAGACCGACCCGCTTTTGTCTGGCGAGGCGCGTTGCAGGATCGACAAGCGGGCGCCGGCCGCGCCGCCCAAACTTATTTCGAGGCAAATCCTTTCTCCGACGCGACGCCACTCCAGATAACGACGGACGAGGGTATTCCGGAGGCATTTCCATGAACGACGAGGCCCGCACCGCTGCGCATACGACCGGCCTTGACCAGATCGATCTGATGGACCGCTACTGGCGCGCCGCGAACTACATCTCGGTTGGCCAGATCTATCTGCTCGACAATCCGCTCTTGCGCGAGCCCTTGCGGCCCGAGCACATCAAGCCGCGGCTGCTCGGTCATTGGGGCACGACGCCCGGCCTCAATTTCATCTATGTGCATCTGAACCGGATCATCCGTGAACGTGGTCTCGATGTCCTGTTCATCTGCGGTCCGGGTCACGGCGGCCCGGCAATGGTCGCGAACACCTGGCTCGAGGGCACCTACAGCGAAATCTATCCCGAGGTCGGCGGGGACGAAGACGGCCTGCGAAAGCTGTTCCGGCAGTTCTCGTTTCCCGGCGGAGTGCCGAGCCACGCCGCTCCGGAGACGCCCGGCTCGATCCACGAAGGCGGAGAACTCGGCTATGCGCTGGTCCATGCCTTCGGCGCCGCCTTCGACAATCCGAACCTTGTCGTTGCCTGCGTCGTCGGCGACGGCGAAGCCGAGACCGGCCCGCTCGCCGCGGCCTGGCATTCCAACAAGTTCCTGAACCCGGCATCCGATGGTGCCGTCCTGCCGATCCTGCATCTCAACGGCTACAAGATCGCCAACCCGACGATCCTCGGCCGCATGGAAGACGAGGCGTTGCGCAGCCTGTTCCTCGGCTATGGCTACGAAACCTTTTTTGTCGAAGGTCATGAACCTGCCGCGATGCATCGCGAGATGGCCCGCACGCTCGATACGGTGCTCGACCGGGTCCACTCCATCCAGGAGCCGGCACGAGCCGCGGGCTGGAAGGGAGACCGGCCGCTGTGGCCGATGATCGTGCTGCGCAGCCCAAAGGGCTGGACCGGGCCGAAAGAGGTCGACGGCAGACGAGTCGAGGATTTCTGGCGTTCGCACCAAGTGCCGGTGTCGAATGCACGCGGCGATGCGGCGCACCGCCAGATCCTGGAAGACTGGATGCGCAGTTACGAGCCGGAAAAACTGTTCGACAAAGGCGGCCATCTCCTGGCGGAGCTCGCGGCGCTGGCGCCCACAGGGTCAAGACGCATGGGCGCAATCCCCTACGCCAATGGCGGCCTGCTGAAACAGGACCTGGTGCTGCCCGAGTGGAGAGGCCTGGCGCTCGACGTACAGCGTCCCGGCGGCGCTGTCGGAGAGGCGACGCGGACCGTGGGAAGCTATCTTCGCGACGTGATCCGCTTGAACGCCGATGCCAGGAATTTCCGGCTGATGGGACCGGACGAGACGTCCTCCAACCGCCTCGACGACGTGTTCGAGGTTACGGACCGGGTCTGGATGGAGCGGATCGAGCCCTACGACGTCCATCTTTCCCGTGACGGTCGCGTCATGGAAGTGCTCAGCGAGCATCTTTGCCAAGGCTGGCTGGAGGGCTATCTGCTGACCGGCCGCCATGGCCTGTTCTCGTGCTATGAGGCGTTCGTCCACATCGTCGATTCCATGGTCAACCAACATGCCAAATGGCTGAAGACCTCCGGCGAGCTTGCCTGGCGCAAGCCGATCGCCTCACTCAACTACCTGCTGACCTCGCATGTCTGGCGGCAGGATCATAACGGCTTCAGCCATCAGGACCCGGGCTTTGCCGATTTCGTCGCCAACAAGAAGGCCGACACGGTCAGGCTCTATTTCCCGCCCGACGCCAACACGCTGCTGTGGATCACCGACCATTGCCTGAAAACTTACAACCGCATCAACGTCATCGTCGCCGGCAAGCAGCCGGCGCCGCAATGGCTGTCGGCCGAGGACGCGGAAGTGCACTGCCAGGCCGGTGCCGGCATCTGGGAATGGGCCGGGACGGTTGCCAAGGGCGAAGAACCGGATGTGGTCCTGGCTTGCGCCGGCGACGTGCCGACACTGGAGACGCTTGCCGCAGCCGACATCCTGCGCTCGGGCATTCCAGACCTGAAGATCCGCGTCGTCAATGTCGTCGACCTGATGATCTTGCAGTCGAATTCCGAGCATCCGCATGGCTTTGCCGACGACAGATTCGACGCACTGTTCACCAGGGCCAAGCCGGTCATCTTCGCCTATCACGGCTACCCCTATCTCATTCACCGTCTGACCTACCGGCGCGCCAATCACGACAACATGCATGTGCACGGCTTTCGCGAGGAAGGCACGACGACGACGCCGTTCGATATGGTGGTGCTCAACCAGCTCGACCGCTATCATCTGGCACTCGCCGCGATCGCGCGCGTGCCGGGGCTGGCCGAGCGGGCGAAGGATCTTGCCGCGGCGTTGCACGGGAAATTGGCTGAGCACACGACCTATGTCCGCGAACATGGCGAGGACATGCCCGAGATCCAGAAATGGTCCTGGCCGCAGGACGGCGCGACGAGGGCCGGCGATTGATGCGACGATCGATCCTTGCGTTGAATGCCGGCTCGTCCAGCATCAAGTTCGGACTTTACGACCTTGCAGCGTCCGCCGAGCCGGATCTTGCCTCGCGCGGTTCGCTGGATCTGGGCGATGCGCCAAGACTGACCGCGAAAGCCGCCGATGGGGAGCTGCAGTGCGATCGGCCACTTGCCGCGGACGCATCAGGCGACATGGGCATCGGCCAGATGCTGCAGTGGATCGAGAACGAACTTGGCGGAAGGAAACTGATCGCCGCCGGCCACCGCATCGTCCATGGCGGACGCGTGTTCGTCGAACCTGTCCGCCTGACGCCGACAATTATCGAGGCTCTCGACAGGCTGACCCCGCTTGCGCCATTGCACCAGCCACGCAGCCTCGCACCAATCCGGGCGCTTGCCGCGCTGCGGCCCGACCTGCCGCAGGTCGGATGCTTCGACACGGCCTTCCATCGGACCATCGAGCCTCTGGTCAGCCGTTTTGCGCTGCCGCGCCGCTATGAGGCGGACGGCATCCACCGCTACGGCTTTCACGGGCTTTCCTACGAATATGTTGCCGGCCGGCTCAAGCAGATATCGCCCGATCTGGCGGCGAAAAGAACCATCGTCGCCCATCTCGGCAACGGGGCGAGCCTGTGCGCCATGCGCGACGGGCGAAGCGTCGATACGACGATGGGCTTTTCGGCGCTTGACGGCCTGGTCATGGGCACACGCTGCGGCGCCATCGACCCCGGCGTGCTTTTGTACCTGCTGCTGGAACGAGGTGTTTCGGGAGAGGCGCTGCAAGACATGCTCTATGAGGAATCCGGCCTGCTCGGCGTGTCCGGCATTTCCGGCGACATGCGCACGCTGGAGGCCAGCGACGACCGCCGGGCGCGCGAAGCGGTGGAGCTTTTCGCCTTCCGCGCCGGCAGGGAAGTTGCCGCCCTCGCCAACACGCTGGGTGGGCTGGAATGCCTGGTGTTCACCGGCGGCATCGGCGAGCACTCGGCCCCGGCCCGCAAAGCGATTTGCGGCAGGCTTGGCTGGCTCGGCGTGGCGATCGACGAGGCCGCCAACAAATCCCATGAAGCGCTCATGAACCAGACGGACAGCAAGGTCGAAGTCCGCGTCGTCGCAACCGACGAAGAAGGTGTCATCGCCCGCCACACGCGCAAGGTGATGGAGGGGCCCGGCTGAGGCGGATGGCCTCGGCTCAGCTCGAATGGCTCTGCTCGACCAGATGGTATTTGTACCGGTCGCGAATATGCGCGTTGAAGAACCGGCCCTTCGACGAGGCTTTGCGGAATGCCGCGTGGACCTGCGGCGGCACGTCCTCGTAATCATAGCGGTTTCCGCTCGGGACGAACCATACGGAGAGTACCCTCGTCGCCGGCTGGTAATCGATGCTTCTGATCGCAGTTGAAGGCATTCTCAACAGGTCCAATCCACGCCGTCGTGTGAATAACCCTGCACGGAGAGCGAGGTTCCTTCCTGCCGAAGTAGCCTTGCCGCTACGGGCCGGCTTCACCAAATACGGTTGATGCCACCGCTCAAGACATCGGCTGCAGCCCGCCAGGGCGATCTCTTTGCCGCCGCCGACGACCTGCCGGAAGGATTCCGCTACCAGCCCGAACTGATCACGCCGGACGAGGAGGCAGCGTTGGCGAGCCAGCTCGCAACCCTGCCTTTTCAGCCCTTCGACTTCTATGGCCATCTGGCAAACCGGCGGGTGGTCGGTTTTGGGCAGCGTTATGATTACGACCGGGGCGAAGTCGTCGAGGCACCGCCGATACCCGGCTTTCTGCTGCCGCTCAGGGAAAAGGTTGCAGCCTTTGCCCGCTTGCCCGCCGAAACCTTCGTGCAGGTGCTGATCAACGAGTACCGGCCGGGCGCCGGTATCGGCTGGCACCGCGACAAGCCTCATTTCGAGGCGGTCGCCGGCGTTTCGCTGCTGGCCGCCTGCAGCTTCCGCCTGCGCCGGAAAAACGGCACGCGATGGGACCGCAAGACGGTCACCGTCGATCCAAGATCGGCCTATCTGATGACGGGTGCTGCGCGCAACGAATGGGAGCACAGCATTCCGCCGGTTGCCGAGCACCGCTATTCGATCACGTTGCGCACGCTGCGGCCGCAACGCGCTTAAAGCAGAGCGGGAGCAAGCCCGAGCACTGCCCTTAAGAACTGGGCTGAAACAAATTCATCCGTCGCCATGCCGACCGGCAAACTCCGCCAGCATGGCGCGCTGGCCTTTCAGGATCTTGAGGTTGGCTTCAGGCAGGGAGAACCAGCCCGCTCTGTCGACTTCGGCAAATTCCTTCATCGAGCCGGACCTTGGCGGCCATTCCATGACGAAGGTGTTGCTGTTGATGGCGTCGCTGTCGAAATCCGCCTCGACGCACCATGCGATGACGAGCTTGCCGCCCGGCTGCCTGTAGCTGCCAAGGTGTTCGAAAACGCCATCGATGGCGACGCCTAGCTCCTCTTCGGCCTCGCGTTTTGCTGCCGCCAGGTCGTCCTCGTTCTCGTCGACCAAGCCCTTCGGGATCGACCATGCGCCGTCGTCCTTCTTCGCCCAGAATGGTCCGCCCGGATGCACCAGCAAGACCTGGAGATGTCCTTCCCTTCGGCGAAAGATGAGCAATCCTGCGCTGCGTTGGGCCATCCCGCTATTCCCCTGACGAAACTGAAACGAACGTCCGGGCCGGCATATGGAACAGCGTGCCATGGCGGAACGATTTCGGCTCGCAGCCGTTCCGTCCGTTCGACAAATGAGTGATCGACATGGCGACGCCGCGAGCTGCCTGGAAGGGCTTTATGAAAGTCGGATCGGTTTCCTGTGGCGTCAAGATCATCGGCGCCGTCAGCGAGGCCGAGAAAGTGCATTTCAGGATCCTGAACCGCAAGGACGGTCTCCCGGTCAAGAGCGCTTATATCGACGAGGAGACCGGCGACACGGTCGAGGCGGCGGAGCAGGTAAAAGGCTATGAGGTCGAAAAGGGCGAGTTCATCCATATAGAGCCGGACGAAATCAAGAAACTGAAGATGGTATCGCAGCATACGCTCGAGATCGGCGAGTTCGTGCCCGCCGCCGAAATCGACGCACGCTACCTCGAAAAACCCTATTATCTGGTTCCGGCCGACGCGCCCTCCACGGAGGCTTTCGCGGTGATCCGGGACGCCATGGCCAGGAAGAAAGTGGCAGCCCGCTCCTGCGTCGTGCTGTACCAGCGTGGCCGAGAGGTGCTGATCCAGCCGCTTGGCAAGGGCATGGTAATGACGGAACTACGCAACCACAATGAAGTGGTCGCGGCGGACGCGGTGTTCGAAGGGCTGAAGGCTCGCAAGGTCGATCCCGAGATGCTGGAAATCGCGCAACTGCTGATCGACAAGAAGCCGGCCAAATTCGACCCGTCGAAGTTCGAAGACACTTATGAACAGGCGCTGGTTGCGATGATCGACGCCAAGCGCAAGGGCAAGAAACCGCCCAAGCCGGCACCCGAGCCGAGGACGAACGTCGTCAATCTCGCCGATGTTCTGCGCAAGAGCCTGGCGCAGGAGGGCGGCAAGGCTCCGAACAAAAGTCTGAGGGCGGCGGCGAAACGCAAATCGGCCTGAATGTCCGAAAGCAGATCGAACGGAACCGAAAACGCTCGCGCGCATTTAGATGACGTAGCAATCCGTCGGCAATCCAAGCGGAGCGGGGGACTGGTGGACGTCGTTGAACTAAGGACTGGCGGAATCCCGCAAGTTTCTTCCGCCGATCTGATGCAGGCGTTGCCTGTGGCTGTCTACACCACCGACAGACAGGGCTACATCACCTTCTTCAACGAGGCCGCTGCCGATCTTTGGGAATATCGTCCGGTTATCGGCCAGGATCGCTGGTGCGGGTCATGGAAGCTTCGCCACCTCGACGGGCGACCGATGACGCATGACGAGTGTCCAATGGCCGTTGCCTTGCTCGAGGAGCGGGACGTTCGTGGGGGCCGAGCCATCGCCGAGCGGCCGGACGGCCAGTTCATCCCGTTCAGTGCGCATCCGGTCCTGCTTCGCAATGAAGCCGGCGAGGTTGTCGGTGCCATCAACACCCTTCTCGACCTGCGCATGCAGACGCTGGCCGACGACGCCGGCATAAGGCTCGCCGCCATCGTCGAATCCTCGATGGATGCCATCGTGTCCAAAGACCTGAACGGCATTATCACCAGCTGGAACGACGCGGCACAACGCCTGTTCGGCTATACGCCCGCCGAGGCGATCGGGCGCCCGGTGACGATCCTCATCCCGCCCGACCACCTGGATGAGGAAGCCATGATCATCAGCCGCATTCGCGCCGGCGAACGGATTCCTTCATACGAGACTATCCGGCAGCGCAAGGACGGCACCCTGGTTCCGGTTTCGCTCACCATCTCGCCGATACGCGACGGCATCGGGCGTATCATCGGCGCCTCCAAGATCGCGCGCGACATCAGCCCCCACAAGGAAAGCGAACGGCGCATCCGCACACTCATGCGCGAAGTCAACCATCGCGTTAAAAACCAGTATTCGGTGATCGTCTCGATGATCCGCGAGACCAGCAAGCTGGCGGGGACGCCAGAGGCCTTCCTTTCACGGGTCCGGGAACGCATCATGGCGCTTTCGGAATCGCACGACCTCCTGGTCGATGCGGAATGGCGTGGCGCGACCATCGGCGAATTGATCCATGCCCAGACCAAGGCCTTCGCGACACAGGCCCGGCTGTCGGTGAGCGGGCCGATGATCATGCTGCAGCCGAACGCCGTGCAATATCTCGGCATTGCCTTTCACGAACTGGCCACGAATTCGGTAAAGCACGGAGCGCTGTCGCACCATGACGGACGGGTCGAGGTCGAATGGACCGTGACGCCAGCCGCCGACGGCAGCGATGGCTTCCGCTTTGTCTGGCGGGAACTGGACGGGCCATTGGTGGATGAAAACACGCGACGCGGGTTCGGAACGGTTGTGCTCAAACGCGTCACGCCGCAGGCGCTCAGCGGCACCGGCCGCCTGGAATTCGCCAGGCACGGCATCAGCTGGACGCTGGAAGCGCCGCTACGCTTCGTGCAGATGTCGACGGCTGGCATCGCGGCTGATTGAAGGCCGCTACACCGGCCGCGGCTTGGCGGCCGTCTGGCAACGCAATCCCTTTGGTAGCAATCAGGAGGAGCAGCGATGAGTTGGCTGGGCACCTGGCAAAACCAGTACGGGTCGGTGGTCGAACTGACCAGCGAAGAGGGCGGACGGATCAGCGGAACCTTCAGGACGGCGCTGGAGGACAGCGCCTTTTTCGGCATGACGTTGCCGCTGTTCGGAGCCTGCCATGGAGACGTCATCGGCTTCACCTGCGCGGCCGAAGGGCGGGTCGGAGCCGCGGCGGTGAGCTATACCGGCATCCTCAGGAACGGGAAGCTGGAGATGCTGTGGCACACCGTTGCGGATGCCGCTTTGTCGGCGGAAAAGGAAGGTGCCCCGGCCCGAGCCAGGAAACTGCCCGCCTGGCGCGCCTTTGGAACCAGCCTCGACAGTTTTGAACGCGTGTCCTGACGCGTCGCGCCCGCCGCTCGCAAGTGAGGCAGCAGGGTCCCGCGGCGCGTAGGAACTCGCACCGACGATGGCGCGTTGGTGCGCCAGGACATGCGCTGTTCGTTACGGGGTCGACCCAATGAGCGTGCTTTATCGCGCAGCGAAAATCGCCGAACAGGCTCATGCCGGGCAGACGGACAGGACAGGGCGGCCTTATATCGAACATTGCCGCCGGGTCGTCGATGCCGTCGAAACGCTCGACCAGAAAGCTATCGCCTATCTTCACGACGTCATCGAAAAAAGCGACGGCTGGAACCGCGACCGGCTTGAGGCGGCCGGGTTCGGGCCGTCCATCGTGTCCGCCGTCGACGCCATGACGCGGCTGCCGAACGAGGACGATGCCGCGTTCGTTCGCAGGGCTGCGGCCAACCCGCTGGCGTTGCCTGTCAAGCGCGCCGATCTTGCCGACAATCTATCGCAGGCACGGCAGATCGGGGCCTCGACGGCGAAATACGAAGACGGCTTGCGCATCCTCAGAGAAGAGTTCGCGAGCTGACGGACCGCTGGCGGCTGTCGCCGATGTGGGTCTACTCGGTGACGTGCGGCGTGTGTCGCTTGTCTTCCGCGGGATCGGCGTCGATCCGCGCCCTGCCGGGATCGAACGCACCGTGGCGGGCGATCGCCAATGCCGGGGTGTCGGGCGTCTCGTAGGCCCACATGAAGTCTTCTGCCGACGAACCGACCGCATGAACCCGCCAATAGCTTGCCGTGCCCTTCAGCGGGCTGTGGCTCGTCGTGTTCGTCTTCTCCAGAAGGTCGAAATAGATGTCCTCGAAGGGTATGTAGAAAACAGGATCATGGCCGTCTTCATAGAGCAGCTTTGCCCGCTCGCTCGACGCAATAATGGCATCGGAGAACCGGACGGTCACGGTTCCATCGAACGGGACAATCCTGAGCGGGCCTGGGCGGGGGGCGGAATCTGCGGCTAAGGACTGCATTCGACTTCTCCGTTGACTGCGCTGCTTTTCCGAAACGTGTTGTTGCCCGTCAGGGTTCCAGACCGCCGGCGCGCCGAGCCCGGGTGGTGGAACGGTTCTGCAAGGTCGTCGTTGTTTCAGACCTCCGCACGCGCCATAATCGCAATGGCCGCCACTCACCGACTCAACAGCAAATGGATAACATGCTGGATCGATCGCCTACCCTTCCAAGGTCGCTTGGCGCTGCGCTGCGAAGGGAAGTGCCGCGGTTTACGGCACCCGGCAATGAAATTTCGTGCACCACGGTCGCATCCTACAATGTGCACAAATGCGTCGGCACCGATGGCAGGTTCGATCCGGAGCGGGTCGCGGCCGTGGTCAAGGAACTCGACGCCGACATCGTTGCTTTGCAGGAGGCCGACGAAAGAACCGGAAGCAGGCAGGGATTGCTGGATCTCGCGGCGCTCGAGCGGGACAGCGACCTCGTCCCCACCCATGTCCCGGAAAACCGCCGCAGCCATGGCTGGCACGGAAATCTGATCCTGGCGCGGCGCGGCGTGGTCGAAAGCGTGAACCAGATCCGGCTGCCCGGCCTCGAGCCGCGCGGCGCGGTCATCGCGGACCTGGAGCTGAAGGGCGTCTCGCTCAGGATCATAGCCGCGCATTTCGGCTTGCTGCGGCGCTCGCGCTCGCAGCAAGTCAACGCACTTGTCGAAGCCACGCACCCGGTTCTGCGGCCAACAATCCTGCTCGGCGACCTCAACGAATGGCGCGTCCGCAACAGGTCTTCGCTGCTGGCCCTGCTGCCGCATTTCGGTCCGATCGATGCGGTTCTGCCGAGCTTTCCGTCGCGCTTTCCGCTGTTTGCGCTCGACCGCATCCTGGCCAGGCCGCCGCACCTGATTTCCAGCATCGAGGTGCACAAGACGCCGCTGGCGCAGCGGGCTTCCGATCATCTGCCGATCAAGGCCCGGCTGAACCTGGACGCGATACGGCAGCCGCGGCTGCAACCAGAATGAACCTGAAGGGTTGTTAGTCAGATTTCAGACGGTTTGCTTCGCTGATGTTTATCGGTGCACTTCATGGATACAGCCATCTCGCGGTTTGCCCGGGACAAGATCGCTGCCGGCAATAGCGGGCTGCTGCTGATCGCCGACAATTATGACGCGTTTGCCGCGCGAATCCTTGCTGCGCGCAGTGCCACAAGCAGCCTCGACCTGATGTACTATCTCTGGCACGACGACCATAGCGGCCGGCTGCTGATGCAGGAGGTCGTCAAGGCGGCGGAGCGCGGTGTCCGCGTCCGCATGCTGCTGGACGATATCAATCCGCGCAACAGCGACGCTGCTTACCTGGCGCTCAACAGCTACAAGAACATCGAGCTGAGGCTGTTCAACCCCAGCGGCATGAGGAACGGCAGCATCTTTCGCTCGCTGGAGATGGTCGCCCGGCTGTTTGCGATGACCCGCCGCATGCACAACAAGGCCTGGATCGCCGATGAGGGCTTGGCCATCGTCGGCGGAAGAAATATCGGCGATGCCTATTTCGACGCTGCGGAGACGAATTTTCGCGATCTCGACCTGTTGCTTCTCGGTCCTGCCGTAGGGCAGACGATGCAGATATTCGAGGCGTTCTGGAATTGCGAGGCGGCAAAGCCGATCCAGCTGCTCAACCCGGCTGCGGTGGGCTCGCGCGCCGATTTCCTCGACAATCTCGATGCGACCGCAGACGGCCAGCTTTTGAACAGCCTCAGTGCCTGGCGCACGATCACGGAGTTCATTGCAGCGCAGAGCGACGTCTGCTGGACGAAAGGCGTTCGCGTCATTTCCGATCCGCCGGAAAAGGTGCGCGGCAAGCGGCGCAGGAACTGGCTGACCAAAGAGCTGCTTCCCGCTATCGCGGCGACCAGGCAGCGCCTCGAAATTATCTCGCCCTATTTCATCCCCAGCCGCACCGGGTTGGCCATCCTGTCGAAGCTGGTGGATCGTGGCGTCAAGGTTGCAATCCTGACCAACTCGCTCGCCGCGACGGACGTCGCCGCCGTGCACGGCGCCTATGCCAAATGCCGCCGCAAGCTGCTTAAAAAAGGTATCCAGCTTTTCGAATTGCAGCCCTTCGACCGCCAGGCCAACATTTCCGTTTTCGGTTCAAAGGGAGCCAGCCTCCACACCAAGGCCTTCACGGTCGACGATACGCTCGGGTTTGTCGGCTCCTTCAATTTCGATCCGCGTTCGGTGTCGTTGAATGCGGAAATGGGCGTGCTTTTCCATGATACCAATCTGGTGATGGAGTTGCGCCGGCTGTTCGAGCACGAAAAGTCACCGCAGACGAGCTATCAGCTGGTCCTGGACAAAGGCGCCTTGCGGTGGCTCGGCATGGCGGATGGCGAGATGCGGCAATATTCGCGTGAACCGGAGGCCAGTCTCTATCGGCGCATCGTTGCAGCGCTGGTCGGGTGCCTGCCGATCGAATCGCAATTGTAGAAGCGACGGATTTGTCGGAACGGAACTCTTTGTCGGAACGGAACTCGGGGATCACGAGTTGTAACCCGTGTCCGGAGCATGCCGATGAAGACCACGATATACAGTTTTCTTGCTGAGCTCTTGCCGTTCTGGATGGCGCATAAACGCAAAATGCGCGCCGACCGCGCCGCCGAGTGGCCGGCACGACCGGCTGCTGCGGATGACGCTGTTCGGCCGTCAGGCGATCCTAATCGAGCAGCACCGGCGCGGCGGCGCAATACGTCCTAAGGGCAGAATGATCCCGCTCCGACTGTCTGGCTAGCCGCATTTCCGCGACGCCGATAATCCATTTGGCTGCAGAAGCTCTATCCCCTACTGCGATCACGCTATCGTCAAGTATCGCTATTCGAAATCCGGCGTTGCCAAGCATCCATTTTGCAGCACGTACGTTAATGTGCACTACAGGTTGCCGCTATAGGTGAGCGCCATGAGTGATAGTGCGATAGAATTCTTGCAGGACTGGATCCACGAAAACGTTCATGTGCCGCCGCCTCCGATCAAGCTTGAAAGGGAGGCGGAAATCCTCGCCAGGGAATGCAAGGAAGAGGCTGCCGATGCCGGCGTACCCATCGAAGACATCGAGGAAGAGGTCGGCGACCTCAAGGACCTGCTCGTCGCCAAGCTTGAAGACGCAGCCGAGGACGAGGCCCGGCAACTCAACGGCCACGGCCAAAAGATTTCTACGCTGGCGGCCGGGCAAAAGCGGGCCGTATGAGGCCGGTCCGAGCGCAGGCAAGGCATCACGAGGTGCGCCGCTTCGGCCTATTGTCCGATCATGTCGTCGACCTCGCCATGGCACGTCTCGCAGGCGACGCCTTTAGCGATATGGATCGAATGATTGAAATAGACGAAGTCGGGGACACTGTTCACCCGCTGCCACTGCAATGGCTGCCCGGAAGCAAGGCTTGCCCGTATCGGCGCCAGCATGTCCGCGTTGGTGAACAGCTGCGAATGGCAGGTCATGCACACCTCGGTCGCCGGCAGACCCGCCGATGACGCAGTCTCGACGCCGCTATGGCAATAACGGCAGTCGAGGCCGAGCTCGCCGACATGGTGCCTGTGGCTGAACGGCACTGGTTGCGCCAACGGCCGGCCAACGCCGGTGAGGAAGTCCGAACGCAAGACGGCGGTACCGCCGAGAGCCGCAAAGATCGCCATGAAACACGCGCCCCACAGAGCGAAGCGTGAAATGCCGTTGGCACTCCTTGAAAAGACCTGCGGCATCCCCTCGCCGATTTCGCATCCAGCAAACCGTATTCACCCCCCAAAACCCCTAACTGCGGCTGCGTGGGTAAGTTCCGGCTGGGGCAGCGGAGATCACAGAATGGTTACCTCGCCCTGGCCCATCAGGTCAGGCTGACCGGAAACCATCGAACCCTCCATACGTTCGGATGAGGTCACGTTCTGTTTCACCCGGATAAGCATCATGATCATCCCCCACCCCCATCCCATTCGCCGCCGGTCCGGCGTTGCCTTCTGGTGGACGATGTTCGTCGGCGCGCTGCTGACGATCCTCGGCCTGCTGATCGGAGGGGGCGGTGCCCGGCTGATCGCGCTGGGCGGATCCTGGTACTATCTGCCCGCCGGGATCGCCCTGCTGGCCGCCGGCAGCCTGCTGCTTGCCGGCAATGCCGCCGGTGTATGGCTTTATGTCCTGACCTGGCTGGCGACCCTTGCACCCGGCGGCCACCATTTCATGGAGACCAGGATCGGCGACGACATCATTGCCTACGCACTGCCAAAAAGCTGACGCCTGACGATGACGGCTTCGCGGGACGCTTCCATCCTGATCGTCGGCGCCGGCCCGACCGGGCTGACGGCGGCAGTCGAACTGGCAAGGCGCGGCATTGCACCTCGCATCATCGACCGCAAGGAAGGCCCGACGCCGCTCGCCAAGGCGGTCGGCATCAGTTCGCACAGCCTCGACATCCTTGAACCGTCCAAAGTCGCTGCCCGATTGCTCGCCGAAGGATTGAAAATTCGCCGAGCCCGTTTCTACTTCGAAGGACGAGCGCTCGGCGAGATCGATTTCTCGATCCTGCCCCACCGCCATAATTTTCTGCTGTCGCTGCCGCAGCGCGACACCGAATCGCTGATGACCGATACGCTCAAGGGATTTGGCATCGACGTCGAATGGCGAAGCACATTTGTCGGCATGGTCGAGCACAAAGGCCGGGCCGAGGTGCGGATCGAGGCGCCAGACGGCCGTGACAAGGCAAGTTTCGACCTTGTCTTCGGAGCCGACGGTGCGCAAAGCACGGTGCGTGATGCCATGGGCATCGGCTTCGATAGCTACACGCATCGGCGGCAATGGAGCATTGCCGACGCCGACATCGACGATTGGCCCTATGAGCCGATGGCCGCCCACGCATTTCTTCACAGGAACGGCGACGTCGGTTTTATCATCCCGATCGGCGAGAAGCGCTATCGCGCGGTTTCAAACAGCGAGGATGCGTTGGCGCGCATCCCCGGCAATTACCGGATCACGCGGTTGTTGCGGGCCGACCGCTTCCATATTCCGGTACGACAGGCGCCGCGCTATCAAACCGCATGCGTCTTCCTGGGAGGCGATGCCGCGCATGTGCATTCGCCGCTGGGCGCGCGCGGCATGAATCTCGGCATCGAGGACGCCGCGTCATTCGCCAGGCGTTTCGTCGACGGCACGCTTGCCGGCTACACAAGCGAACGCCACCCGGTGGGGCAACGGTGGATCACGCTCAGCGAGCGCATCCTCTCGCTGGCCCAATCGGACAACGGCATCATGCAAGGCGTCAGGAACGCGGCCTTCAGCGCCGTCGGCTATCTGCCGCTGCTGCAACGGCCGCTGCTGGAGCGTGTCGCCGGGCTCAAGGAATGACGTGGTCGCATAAACCTTTTCGCCGGACATGCGTTGTTGGGTTTCAAGCCAGGGAGATGACCATGCAGATGAAATCGGAAATCGCCGGCGAGGCCGCCAAGCAGCGGCACATCCAGCGCCGTATCGACGAGAAGGACAAGTCCAAATCCAATGGCAAGCAAAAAGGCGCCATGCAGGCCGGCGCCCGCAAATATCCCGAGCCGCCCTTCCCCGAGCAGCACCAGCCGAAGCCGGGCCATGAATGGGCGATCGAGCCGGCGCCGCTTTACGATGCGCCATTTTATATCGGATCGAAAAAGCTCGACGGCAAAGTGGCCGTCATTACCGGCGGCGATTCAGGCATCGGCCGTGCGGTGGCCGTGCTCTATGCACGTGAAGGCGCCGATGTGGCGATCGTCTATCTCTCGGAGGATAGGGACGCCAAAGATACCAAAAGGGCCGTCGAAGCGGAAGGCCGGCGCTGCATGCTGATCAAGGCCGACGTCAGCGAACGCAACCACTGCCACAACGCGGTGGCTGAGATCGTGCAGGAGTTTGGGCGGATCGACGTGCTGGTCAACAACGCCGCTTTCCAGATCCATTCCAGCGATTTCAGCGAGCTGACCGAGGAGCATTTCGACACGACGCTGAAGACCAACCTCTACGGCTACTTCCACATGGCGCAGGAGGCCGTGCCGCACATGAAACCCGGTTCGGCGATCATCAATACCGGTTCAGTGACCGGCATCGAGGGCTCGAAGCAACTGGTCGATTACTCCATGACCAAGGGCGGCATTCATGCCTTTACCCGCGCGCTCTCGGGCAACCTTGTCGAGAAGGGCATAAGGGTCAACGCCGTGGCGCCAGGCCCTGTTTGGACGCCGCTCAACCCCTCGGACAAGGAAGCCGGCGATGTTTCGAAATTTGGCGCTGACACGCCGATGAAACGGCCGGCCCAGCCGGAGGAGATCGCGCCGGCCTACGTGTTCCTCGCCTCGCCGCACTGCTCGAGCTACATCACCGGCGAGATATTGCCGATCGTGGGCGGCTATTGACGGCATGTATTTCATTGCCCTGGCCACTGATTATGACGGCACGCTGGCGCATGAAGGGGTCGTTGCCGAGAAGACGCTTGCGGCGCTTGAACGCTTCAAGAAGAGCGGCCGCAAACTCATTCTCGTCACCGGGCGCGAGCTGCCCGACCTGAAACGCGTCTTTCCCGAAGTCGCGATCTTCGACAAGGTGGTCGCGGAAAACGGGGCGCTGATCTACACGCCGGCCAGCGAGGAGGAGCGGACGATATCTCCGCCGCCCGCCCCCGAGTTCATCGCCAAACTCAGGAAACGCGGTGTCAAACCGCTTTCGGTCGGACGCTCGATCGTCGCAACCTGGGAACCGCATCAGGCTACCGCGCTCGAGGTCATCAAGAAATTAGGGCTGGAGCTGGAAATCATCTTCAACAAGGGCGCGGTGATGATCCTGCCCAGCGGCATCAACAAGGCGACCGGGCTGACAGCCGCGCTTCAGGACCTCAGATTGTCGCCGCACAACGTCGTCGGTGTCGGCGACGCCGAAAACGACCACGCCTTCCTGCGCGCCTGCGGCTTCAGCGTGGCCGTCGACAACGCACTGCCGACAGTCAAGGATACGGCGGATCTCGTGACACGCGGCTCGCGCGGAAAAGGCGTCGAGGAACTGATCGCCAAGGTGGTCGAGCGCGATCGCGAGCTTGTGCCGAACCGCGACGGCATTCTGCTTGGCTCGGAGGATGGCAAGGAGGTGTATCTGTCGCCAACCGATACGGTGCTGATCGCCGGCAGCTCCGGCATCGGCAAATCGACCCTGGCGACCGCACTGACGGAGCGCTTCGTCGGGAGAAAGTTCCAGTTCTGCATCTTCGATCCGGAAGGCGACTATGACGGCCTCGAAGGCGCCGTCCGGCTGGGCGACGGCTCGAACGCGCCGACGAAGACGCAGTTGCTCGATCTCCTGGAGAAGCCGGACAACAATCTGGTCGTCAATGGCCTGGCGCTGCGCGTTAACGAGCGGCCGGACTTCTTTGCCGACCTGCTGCCGGGCCTTGGCGGTGTTCGCTTCCGCACGGCACGACCACACTGGCTGATCATCGACGAGGCGCATCACCTCTTGCCGAAGCGGCGCGACGACACGCCAATGGTGCTGGCCATGGAATTGCCGGGCACGATCCTGATCACGGTTCATCCGGACGCGATCTCAACCGAGGCATTGCGGCTGGTCACCGCCGTCATCGCACTCGGCCCCAAGGCGAAAAAGGTCATCAAGACGTTCTGTCACGAGACCGGCACCGAACCGCCAAAGGACAAGGACCTGAACTCTCCAAAAGACGAGCGCGTGCTGTTCTGGCGGCCGCAGGCGCGCAAGAAACCTGCCATGGTCGAGCCGATCGAACCGCGACAGTCGCTCAAGCGCCACAGCCGCAAATATGCCGAGGGCCAGCTGGACGAGAAGGGCAGCTTCTATTTCCGCGGTCCCGACAATGCGATGAACCTCCGCGCCCATAATCTGATGATTTTCGCCCAGATCGCCGAGGGCATCGACGACAGGACCTGGGAACATCATTTGCGCGCCGGCGACTATTCCGAATGGTTTCGCCACCAGATCAGGGACAAGGAACTGGCGCGCGAAACCGCCGAAGCGGAGAAAGACGGCACACTTTCGGCGCAGGAGAGCCGCAACCACGTCCTGGACGCGGTGCGCCGCCGCTATACCGCGCCCGCGACCGCGCCGAAGGAATAGATGCAAACGGCGCCCCAGCCGATCCCAAGCCGGCTGGTTCATCTCGTGGTCGATCTCCGTCCCGCCTCGGCAGACGGCCGAGTCCCAGTCGGTTCCAACCGTCGATGGTCCATCGTGGAACCTCATCAGCCAAACGAGATTGTGTTCTATCGGGCGCCAGATCTATTCAATGCTGAATAATTGCCCGAAAGGAGACGATGGATGAGCAACGACCGGGACAAGGATGGTCCTGTCTTTTCAGCGGAACAGGCGCGGCAGGGCGAGATCATCCTTCGGACGCGGGCGCGCCGGATCATTTTCATCGCCGGCCTAGTGGGCCTCGTCTTGCTGGCATTGCTCGTGTGGTGGATTTGAATTCCTGACGGCTGGAGCGAAATCATGAAATCACAGCTTGTTGCCGAAAGCGCCGGACAGAGAACGTTCGTCGTTGTGCTTGATCCCGGCGACGAGGCGTTTGCGCAGCTGACCGCGTTTGCGGTCGACCACGGCGTTGGCAGTGCGTCGCTGACCGCGCTCGGTGCTTTCGAAACGGCGACTGTCGGCTGGTTCGACCCCGGGGAAAAGACCTATCGGAAAATCCCCGTCCGGGAACAGTGCGAAGTGCTGAGCGCGATCGGCGATGTTGCCATCGGCGACGACGGCAGGCCCAGCTTGCACGTCCACGCAGTCCTTGGATTGAGTGACGGCACCACGAGGGGCGGTCATCTGCTGGACGGCATCGTGCGGCCGACGCTCGAGGTCACATTGGTGGAGACGCCTGGCCATCTGCGCCGCAGGCACCGTCCCGAACTCGGCGTCGCCCTGATCGACTTGGAGGCTTGATCCGAGCCGATCACTTCGTTGATTTGACTGCGGCCGTTTCGGGTACGACCTCCCAACCGAAGACGCTGCGGCCGCCGAGCAGATGCGATTGCTCGAACTCCCCGGCGACGATTTCCTTCAGGCTTGGGCCGGTGACATAGCGCTCGACCTGCCTCGACTGGTCGTCCAGCCGCCGCAAGGCGCCGATCT
Source organism: Mesorhizobium sp. M0898 (assembly GCF_040319695.1). Classification (NCBI taxonomy): domain Bacteria; kingdom Pseudomonadati; phylum Pseudomonadota; class Alphaproteobacteria; order Hyphomicrobiales; family Phyllobacteriaceae; genus Mesorhizobium; species Mesorhizobium sp. M0898. The sequence continues at coordinate 76,050 of NZ_JAMYOE010000030.1, forward strand.
CTTCGTCACGGCCGAGCCTGGCCTTCTGGACAGCCGACTTCAGTACGCCGATGGTCTCGTCATAGACCTTCAGCGGCACGGGGAACGGGTGCCTGTCCTTACCGCCATGCGCCAGCGAGAAACGGCCTGGATCGGAAAAACGGCACGGCGCGCCATGCACGACTTCGGCGACCAGCGCCAGCGCCCGCACCGTGCGCGCGCCGACATTGGGCACCAGGAGAAGCCCGGCGAAATCTGTCGGGCCGCGCTCGGCCGCCGCCGCGATGTTGCCGTGCAGGCGGCGCATGACGACATCGCTTTCGCGCACATCGTGGTGCGCCGGCATCACCAGATGCGGCAGCAGCTTTTGTGCCGGCTCCGGCGCTGGCGCCGAACCCCGCTCCAAAGCGGCAAGCTCCCTCACGATGCGATCCGGTCCAAGGTCGTGCAGAAGGTCCAGTTGTCCCTGGCGCGACGCTTCAGCGCGCCGGTCGGTCAGGTTGACGATCTCGCCCTGGTTGGCGCCCTCGATGGCAGCATGCGGCTGGTCGACAAAGCTCTTCAGGCCTTCGGACAGCCAGTGATAGCGGCGCGCCACCTTGCTGTCGCCGTTCATGCCCTGCTGCACCACCACCCACTTGCCGTCGTCGGTGACGATAAAGCCGTGCAGATAGAGATCGAAACCGTCCTGGACGGCGGCGCTGTCCACCTTGGCGACAAGCCGGCTGGCAGTCGCGAGGCCTTGCCCGTCGAGGCCGACACGCTCGCCGATCAGGGCAAGCTCGTGCGGGGTCTTGCGCGAATGCGCGCCGCGGCCGCCGCAAACGTGGATGCCGAGTTCGCCGGAAAGCGGCGACAGACCGCGCTTCAAGGCACCGACGACGCTGGTGGTGATGCCGGAAGAGTGCCAGTCCATCCCCATTACGGCGCCAAAGGACTGGAACCAGAACGGATGCGCCAGCCGGCGCAGCAACTCATCGCGGCCGTAATGGTGGATGATCGCCTCGCACATGACCGCGCCAAGCCGCGTCATGCGGTCGCCGAGCCATTTCGGCACGCGTCCGCCGTGAAGTGGAAGATCAGCACTTCCCGATCGCTGTGCCACGCTCTTTTGCTTGCTCCTTGAGTCCTGCCTCGACAGATAGGTATCGAAAGGGATGTGGAGAAGCTATGGCCTGATTCAGGCCGCGATCGTTGCAAGCCGCCAGCTAGCGGGCAGGTTCGCTGAGGAGATCAAACTTCTGGATCTCGCAATGCTCGCCCACCGATGCCAGCAGATCCATTGGCGGTGCGCCAGTGTCCGGCCGCCTCCAACTGATCTCGAACGAGAAAACAGGGTCCTTGAGATCTGGGCGCCTCTCTATTGCGACGAGGCGTGCCTGGTAGCCAAGCGGCCCGATGAGCGCATCGAGCTCCTGTCGAGCCGCGGCCTTCCACGTCAGTGCCAACTGGGCATGGTGTTCGCGCGACATTCGAAGGTCCACCCATTTCAGGACCAGCAAGGTGGCCAGCGTCAGCGCCGTGCCGGCCGCGCCCAAGCCGTATTGGCCACCACCGAAAGCCAATCCGATCGCCGTCATCACCCACAACGTGGCCGCCGTGGTGACGCCGCTGACAAGATTGCCGCGGCGAAGAATGGCGCCACCGCCGATAAAGCCGACGCCGGTCAACACGCCCAGCGGAAAGCGCAAGACGTCCATCGATGCAAACGAATCCGGGTGCTTGCCAACGGTCTCGAGCAGAATACTGGCCTGGATCATTGTGATGGCGGCGGCCAATCCGACCAGCACGGTGGTGCGTAGCCCCGCCGCGTGCCCGCGCGCCTCGCGGTTGAGGCCTATCAACAGGCCGGCGAGCGCGGTCAGAAGCAGTCGTGCCGCGATGTCCTGCCAGACCGGAACAACGAGGAGCATCGCGTTCACCCGTCAGGCCAAGCGCTGCTGGCCAGGAATAGCGCCAAGGTCAAAGCGAACAAGGGCAAGAGCGTCTTCATCGCAAATTCTTTTCGTCGATAAGCAACAAACGATGCGCTTGGATTTTGGTTGCGCCGCCGACGATTCACCCCGGCGATGGGCAGCGGCGGAACAAAACCTTCGGCCTGCGGGTTGGTGGGTTCACACCAACGAAGGATTTGCAGTCATGGTCCGCTTGCTGCTTGCCGGAGCCGTCGCTTATCTGGCCTATCGCATCACCAAGGAGATCGGCGGGACCGACGAGGTTGATCCGCTGTCGCCTTCGCCCGAGCAAACCGGCCGCAAGGTGTCGAGACGGCAAGGCGGGGCACAGGGGAATGGCCGGCGACGGTAGCGAATGCCTCAGCGGCGGCGCGGACCAGCCATGACCGCATTTCCGTTGCCGCTCGACCTTCGTCCGATGGAAGCCAAAGCCGCCGACGCAATTCCTGGCGGCGACGGGCTTTGGCAGTACGAACCGAAATGGGACGGGTTTCGCTGCCTCGTGTTCAAGGGCGACGATGCCGTCGATCTGCGTGCAAAATCGGGCAAGCCGCTTGGCCGCTATTTTCCCGAACTGGTCGCGGTGCTGCGCGATGTGAGGTCGCGACAGTTTGTGGTCGACGGCGAGATCGTCATCGAGGTCGACGGATCGACTTCATTCGAGGCCCTGCAAATGCGCCTTCATCCCGCCGAAAGCAGGATCCGCAAGTTGAGCCTCGAGACGCCTGCCATGCTGGTCCTGTTCGACATGCTGGCCGAACCCGGCGGCGGGATCATCACCGAAGAGCCTCTCACCACCAGGAGGCAGGCGATTGAGGCCTTTGTCGCGTCGGCGGCACGGCCCGAACTGCGCCTGTCCAAATGCACGCACGACGCCGCTGCCGCCGAGCGCTGGCTGCAAGGCGCCGGCCATGGCTCGACCGACGGTGTCGTTGCAAAACTGATCGCCGGGCCATACCGGCCCGGCGAGCGCGCCATGGTCAAGGTCAAGCGGCTGCGCACTGCGGATTGCGTGGTCGGCGGCTTTCGCTATCTCGCCGGCAGCAACGAAGTCGGATCTCTGCTGCTTGGCCTCTACAACAACGAAGGCAGGCTGGACCATGTCGGGTTCACCTCGACCATCGGCAAGGACAGGGCGGCGCTGACCAGGCGGCTGGAAAAACTGCGGGCCAAACCGGGTTTCACCGGCAAGGCGCCCGGCGGGCCAAGCCGCTGGAGCACGGAGCGCAGCGGACAATGGGAGCCGATAAAGCCTGAACTGGTGGTCGAGGTTCGTTTCGACCATGTGACAGGCGACCGGTTCCGGCACGGAACCAAGCTGTTGCGCTGGCGGCCGGACAAAGAGCCCCGGCAATGCACGTTCGATCAGATCGAGTAAGTCCGCTCCGAGGCACCGCTTCAAGGCTCTAGATGCCGCCCTACCGTTCAGGACGGACCAATGCAGAATTCACCGGTTCGCCGCGGCCAACCGAGCCTTGGCAACCATTTCCGAGGCTCGGTTGCGGTTTTGAAATCAAGCGGCTTCTTGCATTGCGCGTTCGTTGACACCACTTTCGCCGAGCTTGGAAAGCGCTTCGTCGGTCGCGACCTCTTCCTTGAGAGTTGCCCTGAGCAGCTCGACAACGTCGCTCTTGCCAAGTTCTTCCGCCCACGCGATCAAAGTGCCGTAGCGAGCGATCTCGTAATGTTCGACGGCCTGCGCCGCGCCGACAAGTCCGGCGTCGAGCGCGGGAGCACCGTTATACTCCTCGAGCACTTCCGAGCCCTCTTCGATGATGCCGTCAATCGCCGGGCAGGTCTTGCCACGGGCCGGCTTGCCGAACTTCTCGAACACCTCCTCCAGGCGGTCGACATGTCCTTCGGTTTCCATGCGGTGTTTCTCGAAGGCGGCGGTCACTTCTTCCGACTCCGCGCCCTTGGCCATTTTAGGCAGCGCTTTCAGTATCTTCTTCTCGGCGTAGTAGAGGTCTTTGAGCCCGTCGAGGAACAGATCCTCAAGGCCCTTGCTTGCCGCCTTCGCGGCCTTTTTCGTGGTCGCCATGATCCTCTCCCGAATGGTTGGTGCCGCCTCGCAAAGTAGAGGCGTCCCATAACCCTCCGACGGGAAACAAGTTCCCTGACGGTCCGGGAGCTTTGAAAATTTTTCCGACCCGCCGTGTAGTGTCGCAAGGGGCCTCGACCTGCGGCAGCAATCGGCGAGGAAAGTGCCGTCAGCGCTCGCCGATATGCTCGACCAGGCGGGTATATTCGGCCTCGGCCAGGCCGTAGCCGCCATCCGCCAGTGCGACGAGACCATCGCGATCGCGAATGATAATTTCGCCGCGGCGGGACCGGATGAGCCCTCGCCCCTCGAGCAGCTGCAGCGCGACCGTGACACCCGGACGCCTTACGCCAAGCATGATTGACAGGAATTCATGAGTGATCGTCAGCCGGCCGCCGTCCACCCGATCGTCACACATGAGCAGCCAGCGCGCCAGCCGGTCTTCAAGTTTCGATCGCGCGTTCACCAGCGCGGTATAGCCGGTCTGGACATGCAGATATTGCACGTAGCGCAGCAAGAACAGCCGCAGCGTCGGGCTTTGCGTCAGCGCCGCCTTGAACGGCTCGGCGTCGATCCTGGCGGCTTCTCCCGCCAGCTGCACATAGCAATCATGGACCGTACGGTCGTCGCCCATTATCAGGGCCGAGCCGGTCATACCTTCCAAGCCGACAAGGCCAACTTCCGCATCGCTGCCGTTCGGCATTTTCGCAACCACCGAACCGATGCCGTCCTCGAGGAAATAAATGGCCTCGATCGGCGATCCGGACACTTCGAGCGATTGCCGTAACTCCAGTGAACAGCGCTCGATGTGCGGCTCGAGAGATGCGAAATCGCCGGCGCTCATCCGGCGCAACAGCTTGTTTCTGTATAGATTTCTATTGGAAATTGCTGGATCAGACATAGCTGGCCCCAAAACAGGGCAAGAGCTTTTTTATCTCCCAGCCGTCCGCGCCCGGTATAACCTGCGGACGATAACGCTCATATAAGCACTGAAAGGTATGGAGCCTACTAAATAAAAAAATGAATCGACGCACGACAGTTTCTCCTGCCGCTTGCCTACGAAAACATCCGACTGAAAGTTAGAGTTGGAAACGTACCAAAGACGGTTTGGTACGAAAACGACAATTGAGGTCACCTGACGCGAAAGAGCCCGTCGCGAGGGATGCAACGGGCTCCATTCGGGCGTCGTGGGCTACGCCCAATGATCCAAATGAGGGGTGGGTTGGATCGCAGCAACAATGCAGGTGCAAGGCAGTCGTTCCCAAACTGTCTGTTTGGTAATTTCCGTACATTGAGTTTGGACGAGAGCGGCGCTAATTGAATTGGAGTCGTCCACAGAGACATGGCGAGTGGACGCTTGAAAGACGCTTCGCGCTTTCGCCCTTTTTCAAGGGAGGATGGCATGTCGATGCAAGGTGCAGCAACTCCAGCCGAACTGAGCGTGCTGAAAAAAGCGCTCGACGACTGCTGCCGTGAGTTGGGTGTTGCGGACGACAGTCCTGTCCGCGAGCGGTTGGCCGCCCGTATCATGTCACTGTTCAACGAGGGTGTGCTCAGCGCCGATCTGAAAGAAGCGCTGGCCGCCGATCGCCAGCACTAAGCTGCTGCTATGGTGGTGTCCTCGGTGCCGAAAGGTTCGGCACCGGGTCGCCCTTTTTAGCCAGGGATCCTGGTTGGCCAAGGATCTTGGAAATCTTGTCTCCAAAACGCCCGGCGCTTGTTGCCAAGCGGCAGGCGTTTTTGTCGCGAGCGTGACACTAAGGCGCGTCGCGTTCGACTGGCCTCATGCGATGCGCTTTAGGTACCTGTTTTATGCATGTCGCTATCACAAAACCGCTGCACACTTTTGCGCGACATGCATTAAATGCGCCCAAGCAGGACCAGGATAATGACGATAAGCAGCACGAGGCCGAGGCCGCCACCACCGTAATAGCCGGTGCCATAGAACGGTCCGCCGCCCAAGCCGCTGAAGCCGCCAAGCAAGGCAAGGACCAAGATAATGATGAGAATGGTTCCAAGGCCCATGATGTCTGCTCTCCTTGTTTGCGCTGCCGCCATTCGCATCAGCGCGTCGCATTGTACAAAGGTATGAACTCGCAAGGAGCATTCCTGTTCCGGCGGGGCGGTAAGGCGTACGCTCATGCGGCGAGCAAAATGCCGGGCTGTGCCGTTAGAAAAGTCCACAGATGCGTGCCCGCGGAGAATGGCATGGCGGCCACCTTGAACACCTGAGAACATGCTGAATTTCATGGGGAATTTGTCGGAACCTTCGCCCGCCCGAACGGTTGTTTTCGTAGTCGCAACGCGACGACCCTCGTAAAAAGGAGAAGCATCATGCTCACGAAAATTCTCGCAGCTTCGGCGCTTACGATCGGTCTGGCCACGTCAGCGATGGCCCAGAACGTCGGCGACCCGTCCGGAGCCGCTGCCGACGGTAGCGGGCGGACGGTCGTAGTCCCGGATAATGGCGGCCCTGACACCGGCACGGATTCGACCATCACCAATAGCATTCGCGATTTCTCAACGACGAATTCGAATGCCGACCGGAATTGCCCGCCGGGCCCGCAGGGGGCTCTGCCTGATGCGACCGGCAAGGCTCCGGGCACGATGGCGCCGACGGTGAACGACAACCACTGCGGCAAGTAAGCGCCCGGTCATCACAGCCTGACGAGGCCGCGGAGCATAAGCTCCGCGGCCGGCTGGTTTTGCCGTAAAATCAGCCTAGCGGCCGCGGTGGTCGAAGCTGACCGCGATATCCCGACCGTCCAGCGCCCGAACGATGAAGCCAACCAGCTCCTCGTCGGTTTGCCGGAACCGGGGAAAGCGTTTGCGCAAATCGGCTATGACGACGGTGGTCGAGAGAATGTCGCCGGAATGATAGTCGGCCATGATGGTATGAACGGCAGCGTCGGTGTCAATACCGATTCCTAGCGGCGACTTGATCTGCCCCACGGAAGCCTCCACCCATCTCTCTCCCAGCCAACGATAGCAAGACTGCCGCAAAGCGAAAGAGCTTGTACGATTCCGTACGATCTCGTGGCTTGCGTTGCACTTTGCAGGACGCAGCCGGCGTCTTTTGTTTTGCGTTTCCAAACCATTGTTTGGCGTGGCGGCAGCTGTGGCCGCCACGACCAGGCAACCTCGCCGCAGCTTGCGCGTTGAGCCAGCGGAGGGATGACATCAGCCTCGGAGAACCCCCATGAAAACCCTTCTATCCATCACTGCGGCAGCGATGATGGCCGGCGCACCTTTGGCTGCTTTTGCCCAATCGGCGACGCTGACGCCTCTAACGACCGACACCATGAGCAAGGTTGACACCGCAACGTTCGTCAAGACCGTGCCCATCGCCAATACATTCGAAATCGAATCGAGCCGACTTGCGCAGACGCAGGCGACTGCCGACGACGTGAAGGCATTCGCGGCGCAAATGGTCACGGACCACACCAAGGCCGGCGAGGACTTCAAGGCGGCGCTCAGCAAGGGTCAGACGACTTCGGCCACCGCGCCAGCCGGCCCGTCGCTGGACACCAAGCACCAGGCGCTGCTCGACCAACTCAAGGAGGCCAGCGGGGACAGCTTCCAATCGAAATATATCGACATGCAGACCCAGGCGCATAAGGAAGCGGTGGCGCTGTTTTCCGCTTACGCGAATTCCGGCGACGATCCGGCGA
>NZ_JAMYOE010000031.1:0-45000 GCF_040319695.1 Mesorhizobium sp. M0898
GCGCCGGTCGGGTTGCCCTTCCAGGCCCAGACATGCAGCTCGTAGAACGGGCCGAGGCCATAGCGATTGGGGGCGCTGTTGAAGTTGAACAGATGCCCATCGAGCGAGGCCGGGCCTTTCGAGGTGATGTATTCGACCGCGATCAGTTTTAGCGTGCCGTCGGCCATCGGCTCGTACATCACCGCTTCCGGCTTGGCGACATCGACAGCATCGTCCTTGAGGTAGCCGGGATTGACATAGTGGATGCCCATGGCGCCGCCGGTGATGCCGCTGGCGCAGGGGATGGGCGCGTAGCCTTCGGCCGTCGCCGCCGCCACATTCTCGAAGCGGCTGTTGGCGGCTCGTACCATGTCGGCCAGCGGATTGCCGTCCTTTGCCTGGGCCGCGGTGGCGGCGATTGACAGGATGGCCAGGGCGGCAAGGCGCCCGGTGCAAAGATTGATGTTCATGTTCTCTCCGGTTGTTTGAGGACGCGCACCGATCGGGTCTGCTCAACGCTGCGGCGTCCGTTGGAATTTTGCGAAACAGGTCGCTCGTCCTGTTTTCATGTCGGCCGCAATGATGCGGCCGGTTGCGCAGCTTGTTTCAGCCCGTCCAAACGGCGCGACGGCCTAATGGTCCCACCAATAATATTCCCAGTATTCGCGCCGCTGCTCGCGTTCGGGCAGTCCCATGTCCTGTCTCAGATAATCGTCTTGCGGGGGCAGCCGGCGCCGCCTGCCCAGCAGACGCGAAGGCAGCGCCGCCGCGATCCGCCATAGACGGCCAAGCAGGGAACCGCCGGGGTTTCCCACGACAGGCGCCGGTTCGCCGACCGGCATGCCATCAGGCATGTCGCAATTGCCGCGAATGGCAGTTTGATACTCATCCTTTTGTCCGCCACTTGGGGTTTGCCTGCCATCAACGGTAAAAGTAGGGGTCAAGAACCCGCACCTCCGTGATCTTGTCGACAGGCAGCGAATTCTTCTGGGCGGTGCTGCGGATCGCCTCGGGCGAGGGCGCGTCGTAGATGCAGAAGCTGCGCTTCTTGTCCGGCGACACGTAGGACTGCAGCCAGGTGACGCCCTTTTCGGCATTGCGCATGACGACACCGCCCAGCGCGTCGGCGCCGGCTTCGTTCATCGGCACGTTGAGGCCGTCCGGGAATGTGCGTTCAATCAGATAGCGAGGCATGGAAGCCTTCCTTTCTCCAGTGGGTCACGCCCGGTTTTGAGCGCGGCTCGACATTGATCACGCCCGGCAAGAGCGCACATCGGAGCCTTTCCCCATTTTTGGCGGGACGATTCCCTATGTTGGCAGCGTTATGAGCGGGGGATATGTTGGCGGGTCCATCGCGGGTCCGCCTTTTCGGCGAACTCGATCTGCGTGAGCGAATGATGCTTCTGGAACGGCAGACACAGCTGGAGCGACTCGACGGGCTGCTGGCCGATGCCGGGCGCGGCCGTGGCTGCGTAGCGGTGCTTGCTGGCGAGGCCGGGGCCGGCAAGACCGCGCTTGTCGAGGCCTTCATCGACCGGACTGCGCAAGCCACGCGCATATTCCGCAGCGCCTGCGAGGATCTGTCGATACCCGATCCGCTCGGGCCGCTTTACGATCTGGCGCGGGACGCGCAATGGGCGCTGCCGCAGGCGATCGATCATCGGCAGGGACAGAGGCTGCCGCTGTTTTCGGATGCGCTCGACATCTTCGAGACAAAGGCGCAGCCGACCCTGCTGGTGATCGAGGACTTGCACTGGGCCGATGATGCGACGCTCGATTTCGTCCGCTTTCTCGGCCGGCGCATCGCCAACAGGCATCTCTTGCTGCTGCTAACGGCGCGCACCGATCGCAGCGAGGGACAGATGCGGGTGCGCCGCGCGCTCGGCGAGATACCGGCAGGCAGCGTCGCGCGCATCGACGTGCCGCTGCTCAGCGAGTCGGCGGTGCTGTCGCTGGCCGAGGCGGCGGGGCGCGATGGCGAGGCTATCTACCGGGCGACGGCGGGCAACGCCTTTTTCGTCACCGAACTGTTGTGCAGCGGATGCGAGGAAAAAACGGCGCTGCCGGCAAGCGTGCGCGACGCGGTTCTGGCGCGGGCCGAGCGCCTGTCGGCCGGCGCCCGCGCGATGCTCGACGCGGTGTCGGTGTTTCCACGGCGGGCCGATGCCTGGGCGTTGCAGGGCCTGTGCAGCGTCGCCAGCGCCGGCCAGCTTGCCGAATGCGTCGCCAACGGCTTGCTGGAGGATCTGGGCGATGGCTATGCGTTCCGGCACGAGATCGCCCGCCGCGCCATCGAGGCCATGTTGACGACGAGCCACCGGCGGCAGTTCAACCAGCGCGCCCTGGCCGCCCTTCTCGAAAACAGTGAGGTTTCCACCGGCCGCCTGGTGCATCACGCGGTGGAGGCGCACAATCTGCAGGCAGTGCGCGAACTGGCCCCGGTTGCGGCGCGCGAGGCCTCCCGCGTCGGCGCCCATCGCGATGCGGCCGGCTTCTATGAAGCCGTGTTGCGGCAGGCCGACAGCCTGCCGGTGGAGGAGCGCGCGGCGCTCCATGAGAAATATGCCTTCGAGTGCCACCTCATCGGCAAGATCGACGAGGCCATCGCCGCGCAGAACCAGGCGCGCCGGCTGCATCAGGCCCAGGGGAATACGGCGAAGGAAGGGGATTGCCTCAGATGGCTGTCGCGCTTTGCCTACCTGCTTGGCGACCGCATGGCTGCCGATGCCCTTGGCGAGCAGGCGGTTCAGCTGCTTGAGACCGCGCCGGCCGGGCCGGAGCTCGCCATGGCCTATTCCAACCTCTCGCAACTGGCGATGCTGGCCGAAAGGCTCGACGACACGCTGCGGCTCGGCAACAAGGCGATTGCGCTCGCCGAACAACTGAACCGGCCCGACATCGTCTGCCACGCGCTCAACAATGTCGGCAGCGCCGAGCAGTGGCTGGATCTGGCAAACGGACGGCTGCACCTTGCCCGCAGCCTGGAGATCGCGCTGGAGCAGAATTTTCAGGAACATGCGGCGCGCGCCTTCACCAACAGCGCCTGCAGCGAGATGAACCAGCTCGGCTTCGCTGAGGCGCGGTCGTTCCTCGATCGCGGCATCAACTATTGCGTCGAAAACGATCTCGTCACCTGGCGCGACTATATGCGCGGCGTGCTGGCCCAGTTGCTGCTGCGCCAGGGGCAATGGGAAGAGGCTGCCGGCGAGGCGCTCGAGGTGATCGCCAACGATCAGGCGACGATGCTGGTCCGCTATCCCGCCGTGGTCGCCCTGGCAAAGCTGCGGATACGGCGCGGCGACCCGTCCGCCGAGCCGCTTTTTGCCGAAATGACGCAGTTCCTGGATAAGGGATTGGAATTGCAGCGCCTGGCGCCCTATGCGGCGCTGGTGGCCGAACGGGCGTGGCTCGGCCAGGCTGACAAGGATGAGGCGCTCGGCCTGATCGCACTGGCTGAGAGCTTGTCGACGACGCGGGCGGGTTTCGGCGAGCTGGCGACGTGGCGGCAGAAGCTGGCGCCGGACATGGATCCAGGCGACACCATCGGCATGGCCGCGCCCTACCGGCTGCTGCTCGCCGGCGACTGGCAGGCGGCGGCAGAACTATGGGCCGAGATGAACGCGCCCTACGAACGCGGGCTGGCGTTGGCAGAGGGCGACGAGACCGCGCAGCGCCTGGCGCTGGAGATTTTCGAAAGCCTCGGCGCCAGGCCGGTCGCCGTTTACCTGCGCGATATCATGCGCCGCAACGGCGTCAACGGCATTGCAAGGGGGCCGCGCCGAACCACGCGCGCCAATCGCGCGGGCCTGACCCAGCGCCAGATGGAGGTGCTGCAACTGATCGAGCGCGGCTTTTCCAACAAGCGGATCGCCGAGCACCTGACCATCTCGCCGAAGACGGTCGATCACCACGTCTCGGCGGTTCTGGGCAAGCTGGACGCGGTTTCGCGGGGTGAGGCGACGGCCGCGGCGCGCGATTCGGGGTTGATTTGAGCCTGTCTTCTTCGGGTCGCGATCCTTCGCGCCCCCCTCTGGCCTGCCGGCCATCTCCCCCTCAGGTGGGGAGATTGGCTAATCGCAAACGCTGGCTCTGCCCTTCGGGCACCTACTCCCCGTGAACGGGGCGAAGGAAAGCAGTGCCTTACGCAAACGCCCCATGACAATGCTTGTATTTTTTCCCTGACCCGCACGGGCAAGCCTCGTTGCGGCCGACCTTGCCCCAGGTGGCCGGGTTCTTCGGGTCGCGGTCTTCGGGGGCGACGACGGCGTTGGTCTCCTGGCGGACCAGCACGGCCGTCTCGCCACCTTCGAAATCGTCCTCGCCGGTGAAGCCGTCGATGTGGCTGCCGAACATGTCGGGGGCCTCGGGCGGCGGCGCTTCCGCCGCCTGGCGGACCAGCTCGACGCGCATCAATTGCGCGGTGACGGCCTGGCGCAGATTGCCCAGCATCGCCTGGAACAGCTCGAACGCTTCGCCCTTGTACTCCTGCAGCGGATCGCGCTGCGCATAGCCGCGGAAGCCGACGACCGAGCGCAGATGGTCGAGATTGACGATGTGCTCGCGCCACAGATGATCGAGCGTCTGCAGCACCACGGAGCGTTCGACATAGGTCATCACGTCGGGACCGAAGCGCTCGGCGCGTTCCTTGGCGGCGGCCTCGGCTGCCTGGCTGACGCGCTCGCGGATGTCGTCCTCGGCGATGCCTTCTTCCTTGACCCAGTCCTCGACCGGCAGATCGAGATTGAGGAATTCGGCGATCTCGGCCTTGAGGCCGGCGACGTTCCACTGCTCGGCATAGGCGTTTTCGGGAATGTTCTTGGCGACGATCTCCTCGATGACGCCTTCGCGCATCTCTGTGATGGTCTCGGACAGGCCCTCGCCGTCCATCAGCTCGATGCGCTGCTCGAACACCACCTTGCGCTGGTCGTTCGAGACGTCATCGTATTTCAAGAGGTTCTTGCGGATGTCGAAGTTGCGCGCCTCGACCTTCTTCTGCGCCTTTTCCAGCGCCTTGTTGATCCACGGATGGATGATCGCCTCGTCTTCCTTGAGGCCGAGCTTCTGCAGCATGCCGTCCATGCGCTCGGAACCGAAGATGCGCATCAGGTCGTCCTGCAGCGACAGGAAGAATTTCGACCGGCCGGGATCGCCCTGGCGGCCCGAGCGGCCGCGCAACTGGTTGTCGATGCGGCGCGATTCATGGCGTTCGGTGGCGAGCACGTAGAGGCCGCCGGCGGCGAGCGCCTTTTCCTTCAGCCGGGCGATGTCGTCGCGGATTTCCTTTTCCCTGGCTTCGCGCTCGGGGCCGGCCGGCATGTCGCCAAGCTCCTCGGCAATGCGCATGTCGGCATTGCCGCCGAGCTGGATGTCGGTGCCGCGGCCGGCCATGTTGGTGGCGATGGTGATCGCGCCGGGCTTGCCGGCCTGGGCGACGATCGCCGCCTCGCGCTCGTGGTGGCGGGCGTTCAGCACCTCGAAATCCTTAAAACCTTCCTTGCGCAGGCGTTCGGCCAGCTGCTCGGACTTCTCGATGGAAGTCGTGCCGACCAGCGTCGGCTGGCCCTTGGCGCGGGCTTCCTTGATCTCCTTGACGATCGCCTTGTATTTCTCCTCGACCGTCCGGTAGACCTCGTCGTCTTCGTCAATGCGGATGACCGGCAGGTTGGTCGGGATCTCGGTGACGTCGAGATTGTAGATGTTGGCGAATTCCTCGGCCTCGGTCAGCGCCGTGCCGGTCATGCCGGCGAGCTTCTTGTAGAGGCGGAAATAGTTCTGGAAGGTGACCGAGGCGAGCGTCTGGTTCTCCGGCTGGATCGCCACATGCTCCTTGGCTTCGAGCGCCTGGTGGAGGCCCTCCGAATAACGGCGGCCGGGCATCATGCGGCCGGTGAACTCGTCGATGATGACGATCTCGCCGTTGCGCACGATATAGTCCTTGTCCCGCTGGAACAGCCGGTGCGCCTTCAGCGCGTTGTTGACGTGGTGGACGATGGCGACGTTCTCGACGTCGTAGAGCGACTCGCCCTTGAGCAGACCCGCATCGCGCAGCATGTTCTCCAGCTTCTCGGTGCCTTCCTCGGTGAAGATCGAGGTCTTCTGCTTCTCGTCGATCTCGTAGTCCTGCGGCTGCAGCTGGATGATGAAGGTGTCGATGGTGTTGTACATTTCCGAACGGTCCTCGAGCGGACCGGAAATGATCAGCGGCGTGCGCGCTTCGTCGACCAGGATGGAATCGACCTCGTCGACGATGGCGTAGCTGTGGCCGCGCTGCACCATCTGGGCGCGCTCGTATTTCATGTTGTCGCGCAGATAGTCGAAGCCGAGCTCGTTGTTGGTGGCGTAGGTGACATCGGCGGCGTAGGCGACGCGGCGCTCCTCGTCGGACAGGCCGTGGACGATGACGCCGACCTTGAGGCCGAGGAATTTGTAGACGCGGCCCATCCATTCGGAGTCGCGCGTGGCCAGGTAATCGTTGACGGTGACGACATGGACGCCGTTGCCGGCGAGCGCGTTGAGGTAGACCGGCAACGTCGCCACCAGCGTCTTGCCTTCGCCGGTGCGCATCTCGGCGATGCCGCCATTGTGCAGCACCATGCCGCCGATCAGCTGCACGTCGAACGGCCGCATGCCGAGCACGCGGCGGGCGGCCTCACGCACGGTGGCGAAGGCCGGCACCAGGAGGTCGTCGAGACTGGCGCCGTTGGCGATGTCCTGGCGGAATTTGTCCGTGCGGGCCTGAAGCTCGGCGTCGGAAAGCGCCCGCATCTCGTTTTCCATGGCATTGATCGCCTCGACGCGCGGCCGGGTCGATTTGACCCGACGATCGTTGGAGGAGCCGAAAACCTTACGGGCGAGACCGCCGAGACTGACCATCCAATGGCCCTTTCGATAGCATTCCAAGTCGTTGCGACAGGCGCCGGCTGGCCCCATCAACTCCACGTGAACGCGGACAAACGCAAAAAGCGCCCGGAAAACGGTTCTGGACGCAAAGTCGTTGGACAGATAAGAGGGGGCTCATTCGATGTCAACGCCGCGCTCGCCCTGTCGACCGCGCCAAATTCCGCCACAATCTTGCTGGTCTGGAAGCCATTCCGCTCTAGCTACCCCGCTTTGGAGATAATCGTAATGTCAGTATTGTTCCGCCGCGCGTCGCTCGCCAGCCTTGGTCTGGCATTCGGGCTATCGGCCCTCTCGCTGTCGCCGCTGATGGCACAGGAGGCCGCCCCTGCCCAGCCGGCAGCACCCGCTCCGGCGGCCAAGCCGGTCGATCCGAACGCCGTGGTCGCCACCATCAACGGCCAGACGCTGACCGAGGCAGACCTTGGGCTTGCCGAGGGCGAGCTGTCGCAGCAATTCGCGCAGCTTCCGCCCGAGCAGCGCCGCGCCGCGGCGCTGTCGGCGGCGATCGAAATCCGCGTGATGGCGGCCCAGGCGGTGACCACCGGCCTCGACAAGGATCCCGACTTCCAGCGCCGCATGGCCTTCCTGCAGCAGCGCGCGCTGCATGGCGAAATGGTCGAGAAGGGCGTCGTCGACAAGGTTACCGATGCCGAGGTCCGCGCCCGCTACGACCAGGAAATCGCCAACACGCCGCCCACCAATGAGGTGCACGCCCGTCACATCCTCGTGAAGACGAAGGAAGAGGCAGACGCCATCATCAAGCAGCTCGACGGCGGCGCCGACTTCCAGAAGCTTGCCAACGAGCACACCAGCGATCCGAGCGGCAAGACCAGCGGCGGCGATCTCGGCTGGTTCGGACCTGGCCAGATGGTGCCGGAATTCGACAAGGCCGTGTTTGCGCTGGCGGTCGGCAAATATACCGACCAGCCGGTGCAGTCGCAGTTCGGCTGGCATGTCATCAAGGTCGAGGACAAGCGCACCAAGCAGCCGCCGGCGTTCGACCAGGTCAAGGACCAGGCGCGCCAGGCGGTCATCCGCGACAAGTATTTCGCGCTGGTCAAGTCGCTGCGCGCCAACGCCAAGGTCGACATCCCCGATGCGAACCTGAAGAAGACGGTCGACGCACTGGAAAGCGCCAAATAGGGCTAGACTAGATTGAGCTACGACAGGGCGCGCTGCCGCCCTGTCGCTTCTATTTGGTAGGGCGAGCGATGATGCGTCGACGCCGCCGCCGGACCGCCGTGGCGTCGCCGGCATCGTCAGCGACTATGCCTTTCAAGACATAGCCGACCGCCCTGCGCAGCGTTGCTTCGTCCTCGTCCAGGCGGTTCGTCAGAAGATGCGTCCAGGCGAACGAGGCAATCAGGTCGGCGACGACAGTGGCATCGACGTCGGCTGCCACCTCTCCCCTTGCCTTGGCGCGTTCGACCATCTGGCCGGTGTGGACACGACGCCCTCTTGCGTATTCGGCGAGGGCGGCGGCGGCTTTTTCGTCCGACTGCGCCTCGGCAATCAGCGATCTGAACACGCTACCCGACGACGTGTCGCGCCAATGCGCGAACAAGCTCTTCAGGAAGCCGACGAGATCCTCCGCAAGGTTCCCGGTGTCGGGATTGTCGACGCGCTTTTGCCGTTGATAAACGTCGAGCAGCAGGGCGGCCTTGCTTGGCCACCAGCGATAGATCGTCGGTTTTCCGGCGCGTGCGCGGCGCGCCACCGCCTCGATCGAGAAGCCGGAATAGCCAGCTTCGACCAGTACCGCCTCGGCGGCATCGAGAATGGCATCGGCGCTTTCCGGGCTGCGCCGTGCGCCAGCCGACTTGCGCCCGGGATCGGTGATTTCGCCCATCTTTTCTTCCTTACCCGCGATTTCAGCAGCCATCATATACAACTCTTGACGAAACGGAACGATCCGTTTTATATGTAACGGAACGTTCCGTAACGATAAGGAGAGTTTGATGAACTCGACCGCCGTGACCCGCTTTTCGCGCCTGCGCTTCGCCCTGCTTGTGCTGCTCGGCGTGTATCCGCTGATCACTGCCATTCTGTATGTGGTTTTTCCGCTGACGCAGGAATGGCAAATCTGGCAGCGTACGCTGGTCATCGCGCCGCTGATGGTCTCGATCATGATCTGGGGACTGATTCCGGGCGTGCAGCGGGCGTTTCGCGGGTTCATCAACCCAGCGGTCCGCTGATGTTCATTCCAGCGCTTGCGACGTTTCCGACGCAACGCGCCACGCGCCATCGGCCAGCACGAGTTCCAGCGTCACCCGCGCCTTGCCGGTCAGGCGCTGCGCCGATTTGTCCTTCGGCACATAGTCGTAGCGCATGGCGAAAACCGCATCGGCACGGTCCTTGCCGTGCGGCGTCACCTCAAGGCTGCCGGGCTCGAGACCGAACGACCATGACGCCCATTGCGCGAACCAGTCGGTCTTGACCTTGACGATCGCCTCGCTGTCGTAGCGCGTGCCGTAGATGGTGGCCGACGCACCGTAAAGCCGCTTGACGGTTTCGCGCATTCTCCTGGCATCAGGCGCCAGATAGTTTTCGCGCAAGAATTTTTCGATGGCACCCTCGTCGCCGACGGAGCGTTCGAGCGCAGCCACCTGCGACGCGGGAGCCGGGCTGACGGCCGGTTTCGGTTGCTGGGCAGTGTCTCCGCCCGGAACGAATTCGAAACGCTCGAGCAGCGAACCCTGCTCCCAGGGACGCTGCGCCTCGCGCGTTGCCGAAACGACGTCGCGGCGCACCGCAATCATCATGTCGTTGATGCTCTGTCCGGGTTCCGCCATATGCCGCAAAAGTGCCGCCGCAAACGGCGAGTTGCGTCCCGTCCCGTCCATTGCGACGGCGCCGGGCGCAGTCGAGAAGGCGATGAATGAGCCGCGTGTCGACTCGAACTGGGCAAGACCGGCGAGAGCCGTCGCCGAGCGCGTCGTGGCGCTGCGGCTGAGACTTCGGGCAAACGGGTTGTTGCGGCAGGCATCGAGGAAGACCAGGCTGACCTTGGTCTGCTGCTCCATGATGTCGAGAACCTCGTCGATCGGCACCGCCTCGAGCTGCAGCTTGACCGGCATGTCCAGCCGGGCGTCGACCGGCACGATGAAGTTGCGCCCGTCGACCTGCAGGCCGTGGCCGGCATAGTAGAACAGCCCGGCACCGGCACCCTGCAGCGCATCGGAGAATTCGCCGATCTTGCGTTCGAGCTCGCGCTTGCCGAGATCGTTGCCTTCGATCACCTCGAAACCGATGGCGCGCAGCTTGTCGGCGATGTCGAGCGCATCGTTGACGGGATTGGCCAGCGTGCCGGCTTCGGCGTAGCTGCCGTTGCCGACCACAAGCGCCACGCGCCGCGCCGTCTGCGCATCGGCGCGCAGCAGCAGAAAGCCCAGAAACGCCAGTGCCAAGACCACAAGCCTGCCCATGGGGCAGGATCATAGCGCTATCGGTCGCAGCGACGCCAACAAATTTGCAACAGCCTGCTTGCTGCATGAGGCGGTGTCAGGCTTCCGGCACCCGTAACGGCTGTGAAACGCCTTGCGCCAGCGCGTGCTATCGGGCAAACCGGCGTTCCTTTCGCGATTTTTCCCGCCCGGGGTCTTCCATGTCCACACAGGTTTCGCCGCTCGCGCCGAAGAAATATCCCAAGATGCCGGTGATCGAGGGCGTGCGCATCGCCACCGCCGAGGCCGGCATAAAATACAAGAACCGCACCGACTTGCTGGCCATGGTGTTCGACGCCGGCACCACCGTCGCCGGCGTGTTCACCAGGTCGAAATGCCCTTCGGCGCCGGTCGATTTCTGCCGGCAGAACCTCGTGGCTGGCAAGGCACGCGTGCTGGTGGTCAATTCCGGCAATGCCAATGCCTTTACCGGCCAGAAGGGCCGCGCCTCGACGGCACTCACGGGCGAGGTGGCGGCGAAAGCGGCCGATTGCACAGCGGGCGAGGTATTCCTGGCCTCGACCGGCGTGATCGGCGAACCGCTCGACGCCGGCAAGTTCAGCCATCTGCTGGCCGGTCTGGTCAAGGACGGCAAGCCGGAATTGTGGACCGAAGCCGCCAAGGCGATCATGACCACCGACACCTATCCCAAACTGGCGACCGCGACGGTCAAGCTCGGCGATGCCGACGTCACCATCAACGGTATCGCCAAGGGGGCCGGGATGATCGCGCCCGACATGGCGACGATGCTTTCCTTCATCGCCACCGATGCGCCGATCGCAGCACCGGTGCTGCAGGACCTCCTGTCGCGCGGCACGGCCAAGACCTTCAACGCGGTTACCGTCGACAGCGACACCTCGACCAGCGACACGCTGCTGATGTTCGCCACGGGTGCTGCCGCCAGGCGCGGCGCGCCGGCAATTTCCGACCCCAAGGATGCGCGCCTCGGCGCGTTCCGCCGTGCCCTCGGCAAGGTGCTGAAATCGCTGGCACTACAGGTGGTGCGCGACGGCGAGGGCGCCCGCAAGCAGGTCGAGGTCACCGTCACCGGAGCCAAATCGGCCCGCTCGGCCAAGCGCATCGCGCTGTCGATCGCCAATTCGCCGCTGGTCAAGACGGCAGTCGCCGGCGAGGACGCCAATTGGGGCCGCGTCGTCATGGCTGTCGGCAAGGCCGGCGAACCGGCCGACCGCGACCTTCTGTCGATCTGGTTCGGCGACAACCGCCTGGCCTATCAGGGCGAGCGCGACGCCGCCTATTCCGAGGAGGCGACTTCGGCGTATATGAAGCGCGACGAGATCCGCATCCGCGCCGACATCGGCATCGGCCGCGGCAAGGCGACGGTGTGGACCTGCGATCTCACCAAGGAATATGTCGCCATAAACGGCGATTATCGGAGCTGATGGCGTTGGCTTCCAGACATCCGGCAAGCGTGTTGGCGATCGTGCGCCGCTATGAGGCGGCCGGCTTTCGCGCCTGGCCGGCGGCCGCCGTCCATTATGACGGCACCTGGGTGGTTCGGCTGACGGCCGGCCACCCGGCCAAGCGGCTGAACTCGGTCAATCCGCTCGATCCGGGCGACATCCAGCACATTGCCGAGCGCATCGGTCGCGCCAGCCGCCGCTTCGACGCGTATGGCAGGCCGCTGACCTTTCGCATCTCACCGCTGTCGGGGCCTGATCTTTCGAAGTACCTCGACAGCGAAGGCTGGAGTACGTTCGCGGAGTCGCTGGTCATGCGGCTGCCGCTGGCGGACGCCGCGCTCGACGATGCCATGGACCAGATTCCGTTGAAGGACATCAGCCGTTTCATCGGCGCGGCGCTCAAGGTGAGCGGCTCGGATGTGTCGCTGCGTCCGGGCCTGTCGGAGATCATCGGCGCCATCCAGCCGGAGGCCGGGCTGTTTGCGCTGGAGGCCGGCAGCGAACCGCTGGCAACGTTGATCTGCGTGCATGACGGCGACCTTGCCGGCCTGTTCGAGATCGCCACTGACAGGTCGGTGCGCAACCAGGGCCATGGCCGCCATCTCATCCGGTCGGCGCTGAAATGGGCGCGGCTGCGCGGGGCGCGGGAAGCCTGGCTGCAGGTCGAGGCGGACAACGCGCCGGCGCTGGCGCTCTACCGTTCGCTCGGATTCGACGAAGTCTATCGCTATCGCTATCGCCGGCCACCCGGCGCATGAGCGGCTTGGATACGATCGGCAAACGCCTGCTCCTGGTCGCGGCCTGCGCGCTGGTCGATGCCGACGGGCGCGTGCTTTTGGCGCAGCGGCCCGAAGGCAAGCAACTCGCCGGCCTGTGGGAGTTTCCGGGCGGCAAGGTCGAGCCCGGTGAGACGCCGGAACAATGCCTGATCCGCGAATTGTACGAGGAGATCGGCATCGAAACCGACATCCCTTGCCTGGCGCCACTCACCTTCGCCAGCCATTCCTACGATGATTTTCACCTGCTGATGCCGCTGTTCGTCTGCCGTCGGTTCCGCGGCATTGCCCAGCCGAAGGAAGGCCAGGTGCTGAAATGGGTGCGGCCGCGCCAGATGCGCGATTTTCCAATGCCGCCGGCCGATGCCCCGCTGATCCAGTTCCTCATCGATCTGCTGTAGCGGCCGACCTGCCGTAAATCGGGCAGCGCCGCAACGCGCCGGCAGCAGCGTTAATGAAAGATTTATCTGACCGTGAAAAATTGACGCTAGGCGGTTTCGCCGATTCCACCGCTGGGGAGCGATTTGCATGAGCCTTGAAAAGGACTGGGACTCGCCTTGGCCCGACCGCCTTCCTGGCGCCGCCAATGCCGGCATGGGAATATTGCGCATCGCTCTCTTGTTCGGCTCGGCCGCGGTGGCTCTGGCCTTGATCGCGACGCCCTACCTCGACAGCCGGACCCGCTCGCAGTTTGCCCGCGACGGGCTGGATACGATGAGCACCGGCTCGATCGGCCAGCGCGACAGCTATACGCTACGCAAGAGCGTGCTGCAGCCGCTGCCCAGTTCGGTCTGCGTTATACGGGCCGATGGCAGAAGCAGCGGCGACTGCTGATTCCTCAACAGATCTCCAGGATTCGGCTGTTTCCTAGGGCCAAAGCCCAATCAGCCCCTTGAAGGGAGGGCGCTTTCCTGATTCACCAGCGGGTGTGGATCAGGAGGAGCAGTATGGCTTTGTTTTGGCTATCGGACGAAGCATGGGCAACGATCGAGCCGCACTTGCCCAAGAACCAGCCTGGTGCGCGTCGCGTGGACGATTGTCGGGTGATTTCGGGTATCCTGCACGTGCTGAAGGTGGGTTGCCGCTGGTGTGATTGTCCTGCCGATTATGGTCCCTCGACCACGGTTTACAATCGCTTCAACCGCTGGTCGCGACGAGGCTTCTGGCTGAAGATGCTTGATGCGCTGGTTCAGGCCGGCGCAGTGACGAAAAGCACCGCGATCGACAGCACCTACGTCAAAGCCCAGCGGGCGGCATTCGGCGCAAAAGGGGGCGCCAAGCGCAGGCCATCAGCCGTTCGCGCGGCGGTTGGACAACTAAGGTCCATGCACTCACAGACGTCGTCGGCCGCCCCTACGCGTTGATGTTGACGGCAGGAAACGTCAGCGACGTGAAGGCAGCGCCAGCCCTACTCGAACGCGCTGGCCCGATGCGCTACCTATTGGGCGACAAGGGCCACGATGCGGATCGACTGCGCCGTTCACTGCGCGAGGGAAAGACTACGCCGGTAATCCCGGGACGGCGCAATCGAAAGAGAGCAATCCGTTACGACCAAGAGCGATACCGTGGACGACACTTGATCGAGAACGCCTTCTGCCGCCTAAAGGATTTCCGCCGCATCGCCACCCGCTACGACAAACTCGCCACCAACTTCCTGTCTGGGGTGGCATTGGCTACCATGATCTCGTTCTGGCTTTGAGAGGCGACGAAATGCTCAATCCGGCGATGAACAACACAAAATGGGATGAGCTTCGGCTAGAAATGTACGCGCTCACGCCGCCACCATCTTGGAGCACGCTTTCCACAAACGGCTACCACTCACAGCCCGACCGCGAGTGGTTCTACCACTTCAGCGAGGGCGGATACGAATCCATCCTTCACTTAGACATTCAGGTCGAAACGCCCGCCCAGCGAGAACTTGTCCGCTCGGCTCTCAAGAAGGTGCATGTGCCCGGCGAGGAAATGCCTGACGGCTTTCGCGTGTTCGGTTATCTTCAGGATGGTCAGGCCGCCGAGTTTATATGAGGTCTTCGTTGCTGACCTGATCGAGTCTGGACCCTAGAATGCAGCTGGTTCCTAGAATGCAGCTGGTTCACCGCGCGTTAAGCCTGTCGCATTAACCTTTCTTAACGGGTCGGCGCTAGGTTCGGGCAAGAGGGATAGGCGCCCATGAAAATGTTGCTGCAACGATTTTTAGAAGACGAGAGGGGTGCGACGGCTATCGAATATGGTTTGATCGTCGCCGTTCTGTCGCTTGCCATTGTCGCTGGTATTGGCCAGGCTGCCGGCGCCATCCAGTGGTTGTTCAGCGACAACAGCAGCAAGCTTGCCAACGCTTTTGCACAGTGACCTGCTTAGCTTTTGCGTGGGATACGCTTAGCTTTTGCGCAAGGATGCGCTCAGGGGCCGCCGGGGTTTTCCAGGATTGTCTTCAGCGATATTTTTGCGGAGCCCGGCTTCAGCGGCTTTTGCTGAGAGGCATCGGGCGCCCAGCCTGACATCCAGACCACCGAGAAACTCGCCCTGACGCGGCCATCGGCATCCGAAAACCGCTCCGCATAGATTTCGGCGGCGCGCGCGAACAGCGCTCGCGTGCCCGGCCGCCTGCTGCGGTCGACAAGCGCGCTGGTCTCGCCCATGGCGCGCAGATCGGCGACCAGGCCAAATAGCGAATCGTAGCGCACCGTGATCGTCTCGACGTCGGCAACTGGCAGTGCCAGGCCGGCGCGCTGCAGCAGCGCGCCGGCGTCGCGGACGTCGGTGAACGGGATCACACGCGGGCTGGCGCCGCCATAGAGTTCGGTCTCGGCGGCAAGCAGGCTTTCGCGCAGTTCGGAGAGCGTGCCTGTGCCGGCGAAGGCGCCAAGGAAAAGCCCGTCCGGCTTCAGCGCCCGGCGGACCTGCACCAGCATGCCGGGAATGTCGTTCATCGCCTGCAGCGACAGCAGCGAGACTGCGAGGTCGAGGCTTTCCGGCTCGAATGGCACGGTTTCCAACGGCGCCAACAGTCCTGGCTGGCCACCCAGGAAAGCGGCGTCGGCCTCGACGCGCACGTTTTCCGTCACCTTGCCGCTTTCGGCGAGCACCTCTGCTGCTGCCGGCGTCTGGCAAAACAATGAGGCCGCCTTGCCGAACCTGCGTTCGACGGCGCCGAGCCGGTCGGCAAGATCCTCGGCCGCACGCCGCATGAGGAAATCCGCGCTGGCGATGGGGCGGGCCAGTGCCCGGCGCTTGCGCGCCAGCCAGAGCGAGGTGTCAATTACAGGCTGCAATGGGCAGGTCCTTGTGCTTCGCTCTCTGATATAGTGATGCGGAGGACCAACCACGTGGCCGATCCCATGCCAGAGATCAAGCGTATTGCGATCAAGAGCATTGCCCGCAAGGCATTGGGCTGGCCAGCGCGCCTCTTGTTCCCGCCCGTCTGTGCCGGCTGCCGCCGCCATGTCTCGCAGCCCGGCGTGTTGTGCGGCGCCTGCTGGCCGAAACTCAGGCTGCTGGAACGGCCGTGGTGCCCGGTGATGGGCACGCCGTTCACCCACAATATGGGTGAGGGTTTCCTGTCGGCGGAGGCGATAGCCGACCCGCCGCCGTTCGAGCGCGCGCGGGCGGCGGTCGCCTATTCCGGCGTTGCCCGCCAGATGGTGCAAGGGCTGAAATACCAGGACCGCACCGATCTGGCGCCGTGGATGGCGCGCTGGATGCTTCGCGCCGGTGCCGAGCTCATCGCCGAGGCCGATGTGGTCGTGCCGGTGCCGCTGCACTGGCGGCGTTTCTTCAGGCGGCAGTTCAACCAGTCGGCGGAACTGGCGCGGGCGGTGGCGCAACTCGGCGAGCGGCCTTTCGCGCCATCAGCCATCAGGCGCGTCAAACTCACGCGCCAGCAGGTCGGGCTGGAGCGGCGGGAACGCGAGGAAAATGTTCGCGCCGCATTCAAAGTGCCTGATGAGGCGGAGATCGAAATCACCGGCCGCCGGGTGCTGCTGATCGACGACGTCTACACCACCGGCGCCACCGTCCGCGCGGTCGCCAAGGCGTTGAAGAAGGGCGGCGCCGGCGCGGTCGACGTACTGACCTTTGCGCGTGTGCTGCCGGGGGACTTTCGGGCCGACGAATCGGCGCCTATATAGCCTAGGAACGAGGCAGGATTGCTGACCGATGGTCGATGTGACGATCTACACGCGGATGATGTGCGGCTATTGCACCGCGGCCAAGCGGCTGCTCGATAGGAAGGGTGTGACCTACACCGAGCACGACGCCTCCTTCTCGCCGGAGCTGCGCCGGGAGATGATCTCCCGCGCTCACGGCCGTTCCACCTTTCCGCAGATATTCATCGGCGACACGCATGTCGGCGGCTCTGACGATCTCCACGAATTGGAGGCGGAAGGACGGCTGGACACATTGCTCGCCAACGGCTCGGCCAGATAAGGACATGACTATGGGTGGTTTCAAGGCGGCGGCGATCCAGATGCGTTCGGTAACCAGCCCGGAGCGCAATGCGGTCGATCTGGAACGGCTGGTGCGCGAGGCGGCAGGCCTTGGCGCGACCTATATCCAGACGCCGGAAATGACCGGCGCGCTGATCCGCGACAGCCAGGCACGGGCCGCTTCCTTCACCTCCGAGGACAAGGACATCGTCGTCTCGACGTCGCGGCGGCTGGCCAAGGAGCTCGGCATTTTCCTGCATATCGGCTCGACCGCCATTCTGCGCGCCGACGGCAAGCTTGCCAACCGCGCCCTTCTGTTCGGGCCGGACGGCGCCACGATTGCCACCTACGACAAGATCCACATGTTCGACGTCGATCTCGACAATGGCGAGAGCTGGCGCGAATCCGCCGCCTATGAGCCTGGCACCGAGGCCGTCGTCGCCGAAGTCAATGGCGCGAAGGTCGGCTTTGCCGTCTGCTACGATCTGCGCTTTCCGCAGCTGTTCCGTGCCGAGGCGCTGGCCGGCGCCGATCTGCTTTCGGTGCCCGCCGCCTTCACCCGCCAGACCGGCGAAGCGCATTGGCACGTGCTGCTCAGGGCGCGCGCCATCGAGAACGGCGCCTATGTGGTTGCCGCCGCGCAAGGCGGCGTGCACGAGGACGGCCGCGAAACCTATGGCCATTCGCTGATCGTCGATCCCTGGGGCCGCATCGTCGCCGAAGCTGCGCATGACGAGCCGGCGGTGATCGTCGCCGAGATCGACCCGGCGCAGTCAGTCGCTGCGCGCAAAAAGATACCGAATCTCAAAAACGCACGCGATTTTGCCGTAAACGCCGGTTCGGCGGAGGCAATTCCGCTCAGGGGTGCCGCCTCTTGATCCGCTTTTCCCTGATCTGCGAGCACGAGCACGAGTTCGAGGCCTGGTTCCGCAGCAACGACGATTTCGACACCCAGAAGAGGCGCGGTTTCGTCGATTGCCCGGCCTGCGGCTCGCACAAGGTCGACAAGGCGCTGATGGCGCCTGCCGTCTCGACCGGGCGCAAGCGCGAAAGCATCGCGCTGGCCATGGGCGAGGCGCAGAAGCAGGCGCTGGCGCAGCTCAAGGCCCTGGCCGACAAGGTGCGCGAGAATGCCGACTATGTCGGCGACAAATTTGCCGAGGAAGCGCGCAAGATCCATTTCGGCGAAAGCGATCCGCGCGGCATCTATGGCGAGGCGACGCTGGACGAGGCCAAGAGCCTCGCCGAAGACGGCGTCGAGTTCATGCCTATTCCAAGCTTCCCCGACGACCGCAACTGAGGAAAGTCTTGCCCCATCCGGAGAAGACTGAAAAGCGGCGTGGTTCAGAGGTAGTGATCCGTGTTTTCAGCTGGTTGGCTATAAAGTCGATCGATAAGAGGACGATCGATGGGTTGCCAGTTTTCTATAATGGCGAGAGCGGTGGGAAAGATGCAGATAAGGTTGCCGCCGCGCTGCGGTTGATTCAAGAATTTGACCCTATTCGATACAGCCGTCTGGTCCGCGATCTCAAACGGATCTGGATTACAATCAATCTAGGTGCCGCTGCGCAATTTGTGAAATCGACTTCGACTTGCGAGCTTGATCGGCGATTTGTTCTAGGCGAGCACACGCTGACCGACCAGATCGCCAGCGCGATAGTGCATGAGGCGACGCATGCGCGTCTCCATCAGCGAGGCATTGGCTATGAGGAGGAATTGCGCCACCGGGTGGAGTGGGTTTGCATGAGACGTGAACTGGCTTTTGCGGCGAAACTGCCGGACGGGGCGAGTATTCGTCAATGGGTCGAAGCTCGACAAACGGAACCCTCGGATTTTTCCAATGTAGCGATGAATGGTCGGCAAATTGATAGCGCGCGTGATGCCTTGCTCCATCTCAATGCTCCAGGTTGGCTGGCAGACTTGATCGTCTTTTTCGCCCGGCGGCGATATCAGAGGCGTATCAGGCGACAAGAAGCTGAAGCGCATTTCGACAAGCGAAAATGATGCTCCGTTTCGCTTGTGGGGATTCGCTTCCGCCCAGAGCGGCGATGCCGCCGCCCCTCGCACAAGCGTCCGCAGTTTCAGGCCGAGCAGCAAGGATGGGGCTCGCGGGCAATCGTTTCGCTGCTTCTTTCATGCCCACTGCCTGACGGGCTTGCTTCACTTGACGGAGTTGCTTCCGCATAGGCTGCAAACTGGCGTTCAAGCGCCTTGACTGCACTGCTGCGCCAGCCCTCCGCCAGGGATTCTGACATGGGATCGGGGAAGATTTCCTCTTCGCCGTTCTCCACGCCGTCCAGGATCGCCCGCGCGACAGACTCCGGAGAGGCTTTCGCGATGTCCAGGCCCCGTGTCATGTCCGTGTCCACCGGGCCGGGAAGGACCCTGTGGACGCTGACACCCCGTCCGGCCAAAAGGGTGCGCAACGACTGCGACAGCGAGAACGAGGCCGCCTTCGAGACCGAGTAGGCCGGACTGAACGGCACGGCGGCAATCGAGGCCAGCGACAGAATGTTGACGATGGCTCCCCGCGACCGGGCGAGCAACGGCAGCAGAGCCTGGGTAACGTCGTACGAGCCGAAGAGGTTTACGGCGAGCTGTTGTTCGAGCACACGACGGTCGCTGAGGTCATCGATGGGCGATACGCCGGCGTTGTTGATGAGGATATCGAGAGCATCGATCTTCTCGACGGCCTCCCGGATCTGCGCAGCGTTGGTCACATCCATGGTCAGGGACGTCACACGCCGGTCCGGATGAGCCATCGGTTGGCGGGTTGCGGCATAGACGCGCTTTACGCCTCTGCTCAGGGCTTCCTCGACCAGTGCCCGACCGATGCCCCGATTCGCTCCAGTCACCAGGATGGTTGTACCTTCGATCTTCATTGCGTCTCTCCTAATGCTTATCGTTGTGTTCGAGCGTTGGCGCGCCGCAACTCAGGTTGGCTACAGTCGCCGTTGTCGATACGACTGGTTGGTGAGATGGACTTAGCGCCGGGCATCGAAGCCATGGGAGTGACAAGTGTGACGGGATTCCGATGGACTCGCTGATCACGGCCGCGGCGCATGCGCTTGCGACGGGCGATCCGCTCGGCGCCTTGAAGCGGGTTGCGCTGCGCGACGATGCGCCGGCGCTGGCGTTGCGCGGTATCGCGATGGCGCAGCTTGGCGACCTGGTTCGGGCGAAGGTTCTTCTCAAGAGGGCGGCGCGCGCATTCAGCCCGAGGGAGGCCGTGGCCCGCGCGCGGTGTATCGTCGCCGAGGCCGAGATCGCGCTCGTCTCGCGCGACCTTACCTGGCCGGCCAAGGCACTCGACGCCGCACGGGCGACGCTCGAAAAGCATGGCGACCGCGTCAACGCCGCGCATGCGCGCAACCTCGACGTTCGGCGCCTGCTGCTGATCGGCCATCTCGACGAAGCCGAGCGCAGGCTGGACGGCTTCGATCCGTCGCCGCTGCCGCCGGCATCGCGGGCCGCCCACGAGCTGGCTGTCGCCGGCATCGCCATCCGCCGCTTGCGGACCGGTCCTGCGCGCGCCGCGCTCGGGCTGGCGGCGCGGGCGGCGCGGGCGGCGGGCATCCCCGCGCTGATCGCGGAGGTGGAGAGCGCATCGCTGGTGCTGGACACGCCGGCCGCGCGCCTTGTCGCGCGTGGCGGGGAACGGCCCCTCCTGCTCGATGAAGTCGAAGCGCTCCTGGCGTCGGGGGCGCTCGTGGTGGATGCATGCCGCAATGTCGTGCGTGTCGCAGACACCGTCGTCTCGCTGGCGACCCGCCCGGTGCTGTTCGCGCTGGCCCGCGCGCTGGCCGAAGCCTGGCCGGGGGACGTGGCAAGAGCGACGCTCATTGCGCGCGCTTTCCGCGGAAAGGACGCGGACGAATCACATCGCGCACGATTGCGCGTCGAAGTCGGGCGGCTTCGCGCGGAGCTTCGGAGCTTGGCGGATGTGAGCGCGACGAAGCGGGGCTTTGCGCTGGCCCCGCGCCGCGCAGGTGAGGTCGTCGTGCTGGCGCCACCCGTCGAAGAAGAGCATGCCGCCGTGCTCGCCTTCCTCGCGGACGGCGAGTCTTGGTCGAGTTCGGCCCTGGCGATTGCGCTTGGAGCCAGTTCGCGTACCGTGCAGCGAGCGCTCGAGCAGCTCGCCCAGGCCGGCAAGGTGCAGTCGTTCGGCCGCGGACGGGCGCGTCGCTGGATGACCCCGCCGCTGACGGGTTTCCCGACAATCTTGTTACTCCCCGGCCCACTGCCGGGCTACTAGGATGGAATTATGGAACGATCCGCAGCCGAAATCCTTCGAGAATATGGACCCTTTCCGGGTGTCGACCACGTGGACGGCGTTACCTTCGACGGTGAGCATGTCTGGTTTGCCTCAGGCGACAGATTGAACGCCTTCGATCCGGCGAGCGGCAAAGTGGTGCGCTCGATCGACGTCGCGGCACACGCCGGAACGGCCTTCGACGGCCAGCACCTCTATCAGATCGCCGAGGATCGCATCCAGAAGATCGATCCGAAGAATGGCCAGGTGCTGGCGACGATCCCGGCGCCCGGCAATGGCGGTGATTCCGGGCTCGCCTGGGCCGAAGGAACACTCTGGGTCGGGCAGCATCGGGGCCGAAAGATTCATCAGGTCGATCCCGAGACAGGGGCAATTCTTCGCACCATCGTTTCCAACCGCGTCGTCACCGGCGTCAGCTGGGTCGACGGCGAGCTGTGGCATGGCACCTGGGAGGGTGAGGAGAGCGATGTCAGACGGATCGATCCTGAAACGGGAAAGGTCCTTGAGAAGCTCGATATGCCGCCGGGAACAGGCGTGTCGGGGCTCGAATCCGATGGCGGCGACCAGTTTTTCTGTGGCGGCGGAAACAGCGGCAAGATCAGAGCTGTTCGCCGGCCCAAACGAGGCTCGGCGACCAGGATCTGAGTTTTTGCCGTCCGTAGCCGTTTGACCATTCGAGCTAACTGGTTTTTGCGGTTTTTAGCCCGGTGGTCCGAACCAGGTGTTCATCGCGTCTTGAAGACCATCCTGCGTCCTGTCGCCTACCCAAGCAACATATCCGTCGGGTCGGATTAAAACTGCGGTTGGAGCGGAGACCAAACCTAGCGCAGGCAACTCCCATGGATCGTCGCATTTGGCGTAAACCAACTTAATGCGGTCTGACCACGGCTTGATGTCGAGGCTGCCCGGCGCGTCGAGATTCAAGAGCACTGGCCGCGCATTTTGGAGGAGCGCAAATACGCGCATGGGACCATCAGGCGTGGCCAGGTCGAGGTCGGGCATGCGGCGGCCGACCAGCGGATGCGCCTGGCCGAGGTCGTAATGGATACCAAGTCCGGACATCTCGGCAGCGATCCGTTTGCGAGGCTCCTCCATCCTAAGGAGCTCTGATACGATTTCACGCAAGGCTTCAGTGCGATCATCAGTACGTTGCAATGCGACCTGTGCCATTGTCGTACGCAACACGCGGGCCGCAACCGGATGCCGCTCGATGTGATAAGTGTCGAGCAAGCGTTCAGGCGATGTTCCTTTCACCACTTGGGCCAACTTCCAACCGAGGTTCACCGCATCCTGCACACCGATATTGAGGCCTTGTCCGCCCACCGGGGAATGCACATGGGCGGCATCGCCCGCTAGGAGAACCCGGCCCTTGCGGTAAGCCGCCGCCTGCCGCGACATGTCCGTGAACCTGGAAATCCAGGTTGGGCTATGGATTCCGTAATCTGTTCCGCATGCGGCGACGAGCGCTTCGCGGAGATCGCGCAGCGTGGGTTCGGTCGTGGCGCCGACATTCTTTTCAGTGACCATGACGCCTATGGGACCTTTACCGGCAAAGACGACCTTGCCGTCACGAATTTCGTACTCTTCCCTGCCGAAGGCATGGATGCCAAGTGCGGTGCGATGAATGCCCAGTGGCGGCTCCTCCGCCATCTCGGCCTCGGCGAGGATGCTGCTGGTCGTCGCATCCCATCCTCGAAACTCAATGCCAGCAGCTTTGCGGACCAGACTGCGGCCTCCATCACACCCGACGAGATAGCTTGCCCGCAGCGACGCACCATCGGACAGTTCGATGGTGACGCCGGCGTCGTCCTGCACGAAACACATCAATTCACGGGCGCGATAGATCGGCACTGCCAGCTCGCTGACCCATCCAGCGAGAATGCGCTCAATGTGTTTCTGTCTCAGCGCCAGCCCGTAGTTGTGGCGGGTCGGAAAATCGCTGATGTCTAAACGCATCGCCGCGAATCCCGTGACTTGGGCTATTTGTCCTTCGGCGAGGAACCGGTCCGCGATGCCGCGCTGATCGAAAACTTCGAGAGTGCGTGAACTCAGACCTCCAGCACGCGAACCGGCAAGCTCCTGGTTCGGGCGGCGTTCGACAATGGCTACGTCGATGCCTGCCAACGCCAACTCGCCTGCCAGGGTCAGGCCCGTCGGACCTCCTCCGGCAATCACGACTGCATGTTCTGTCATCGGCAAACTCCCCTGGCAGTTACGACTCCCAATCAATGATCGCAGAGTCCCAGTGGTTGCCGTTTGGGTTAGTTCAGGCTCGCTATCAATTTTTCGAGCAGGCGTGCGAGCATGATCTGCTCCGGGCGTGCTAACCCAGAAAGTATCTGGTGCTCGTTGGCGACGTGAGCGGTAACCGCCTCGTCAATCAACGCCAGACCCTTTTTAGTCAGTTGCACGACAATGCCGCGGCGATCGTCGGGGTGCGGCCCGCGCTTGATCAGACCGGATTTCTCGAGCCGATCGAGGCGATTGGTCATCGCGCCCGACGTTACCATCGTCGCCTCGTAGAGAGCCGTCGGCGTCAGCGCGTATGGCGGCCCGGAACGACGCAGCGTCGCCAGCACATCGAATTCTCCGGATTGCAGCCCGTAACTTGCAAACAGCGGCGCCAGCCGCTCTCGTGCGATCAGCGAGGCGGCCTCGTTCAACCGTCCGAGCACGGCCATCGGCGAGACATCGAGATCCGGCCGTTCCTTTTTCCATTGCCCGATCGCTTTTGCTGCGCGATCCATGTCTCTCACCGTTATGTATCTTGACGTGAAGAATCTTTACCTTATCTTACCTCAGCTTGCGATATTGGCCAAGTGCCGCGAACGGGCGACGGGACGGTGCGATGAAATTTCTCTGGGACTCGGCGCTTGGCCTTCTGGTCGTCACCGGTGGAACTGCTCGGCCTGACGCTGCCGTTCGGCAAGATCGCGACGGCGGCCGGCGTGGCCGCCATGGTCTGGGCCTTCGTCATCTCGCTTGGTGCCGGCGGCGTGCTTTTGTGCGCATTGCTGCTCAACGGGAAGCGCATGCGGCTTACGCCGCACAGGCTGCGCTATTTCTTCGTCACCGCGGCCGTCTCATATGCAATCCCCAATCTGCTGATGTTTTCAGCCATTCCGCATCTGGGCGCCGGCTACAGCGGCATCATGTTCACGCTGTCGCCGGTCGTCACGCTGGTGTTCTCGATGCTGCTCGGCGTCAGGCGCCCGACCATGCTGGGCATCGTCGGCATAGTCGTCGGTTTCGTCGGCGCAGTCATGGTGGCGGTGACGCGCGGCGAAGCGGGCCAGCCGGCCGAATTTTTCTGGGTTGCGATGGGCCTGCTCATCCCGGTCAGCCTCGCCGCCGGCAACATTTACCGCACCGTCGACTGGCCCGAAGGCACCGGCCCGATCGAGCTCGCCGTCGGCAGCCATCTGGCAGCAGCCTTGATGCTGGTTGCCGGCATTCTGGTCCTGCTTGGCGGCAATGCATTCGGCTCGCTCGGCGGCGTGCCGCTGGTCGCTGCGGCACAGGTGGCATCAGCCTCGGCGATGTTTGCCTTCTTCTTCCGCCTGCAAGCGGTCGGCGGCCCGGTCTATCTCAGCCAGATCGGCTATGTCGCGGCGGCGGTCGGGCTGTTTGCCGGGACCCTCTTCCTCGGCGAGCGCTATCAACTGCTGACCTGGGCCGGTGCCGTCATCATCACCGCCGGCGTGTTCATCACCACCAAGGCGCAAAGCCAGAGGCCATAGAGGCCAGAAGGCGTAAGCTTCAGACGGATGCCTTCTCCGCCAGCACCATGTAGTTGACGTCCATGTCCTTCGAGCGCTGCCAGCGGTCGGCGAGCGGGTTGTAGGTGACGCCGGTGCGGTCGATGACGGTCAGGCCGGCGCCGGCAAGCGCCTTTTCCAGTTCCTCGGGGCGCACCAGCTTGCCGAACTGGTGGGTGCCGCGTGGCAGCCAACGCAGCACATATTCGGCGCCGATGATGGCCAGCCCCAGGGCCTTCAGCGTGCGGTTGATGGTGGCGACGAACATGATGCCGCCGGGCTTTACCATCTCGCCGCATTTGGCCAGGAACAGATCGACATCGGCGACATGCTCGACCACTTCCATGTTGAGGATGACGTCGAATTTTTCGCCGGCATCGGCAAGGTCTTCCGCGGTCGTGGCGCGATAATCCACGCTCACGCCGACTTCCGCCGCATGCAGCTTGGCCACTTCGATGTTGGTGGCGGAGGCATCGGCGCCGACCACTTCGGCGCCAAGCCGCGCCATCGGCTCGCACAAGAGCCCGCCGCCGCAGCCGATGTCAAGGAAGCGCAGGCCTTCGAACGGCCGTGCCGCACGCGGATCGCGGCCGAAGCGGGCCGCCACCTGGTCGCGGATATAGGCAAGCCGGATCGGGTTGAACTTGTGCAACGGGCGGAACTTGCCGTTCGGGTTCCACCATTCGGCGGCAAGGGCGGAAAAGCGTTCCACCTCTCCGGCATCGATCGTCGATCGTCGGGGCTCAGGCATGGCGTGGTCTCCTCGGACGCTAGGAAGTCGGGCGCGAGGCTGCGAATGTCAAGGCGCGAAATTCACCGCCGGCGGTGCGATGCGCGCGATGCCTTCCGGCGCCGCCTTTTGCCGGCTGCATTTGTGTCAGCACGTGTCAGTTGATGGTGTGCCGGAAGGAAACGCCTAGGCTTTGGCGGACGAAGCAGAGACATCGGGTTCGGAGGAGTGCGCAATGATGCGAGCGGTTGCTTCCATTCTTTGGCGCCGGCTTGACCAGGAAGGCCACGACGCTTGCCTTCTGTCGGAAGCGAGTTCCGGGTGGAACCTCAGGGGACACGCGCTTTTCGTCCAGGACGGCGAGCCGTGCAGCATCGCCTACGAGGCGGACTGCGACGCCGATTGGCATACACGATCGGCGCGCGCCGACGGCTTTCTCGGCACGCAAGAGCTGCATTACAGGATCGACCGGCTGACCGAGCGCCAATGGACGCTGAACGGCGAGCATCAAGCGGAAGTCGACGGTCTCATCGATGTCGATCTCGGCTTCACGCCCGCCACAAACCTTTTGGCGCTTCGCCGTTTTGCCCTCGATGTCGGTATGGCGACGCCCGCGCCGGCAGCCTATCTGACATTTCCCGAACTCAGGCTCGTTCGCCTCGAGCAAACCTATCAGCGCGTCGATGCTGCACATTACGCCTATGCCGCCCCGATGTTCGGCTACCACGAGACACTGGAGGTCTCGCCGCTCGGTTTCGTCCTCGATTATCCGCGCCTGTGGCAGGCCATCGTGCGGACGGGCTGAACCGCCCGCGTTGGGAGTGCAGCTGGCCGGTGTGGCTTAACGGCAAATTTACGATATTGGCGGTTTCTTAACGTTGGGTCAGTGTTTGGCATTTAGATTGCTGTCCGAGTAGGGGCAGCCTGGTGCGCATAAGAACCCAGATAGTCGCGACATTGTTCAGCGCCGTGGCCTTGATCGGCCTGGTCGGCGGCGTTGCGATCGTCTCGCAGATATCGCTGACCAAATCCGTGGCGCTGGCCGAGGCGACAAGCGTCGCACGGCAGTTGACCGAAACTATTGCCTTCAGGGCATCGGACGCGCCGCGTTCATTATTCGAGAGACCCGATGCGCTCCGCGAATTCGTGACTTTGCAGCACGGCCGCTCGAAACGCGATCTCGTCATCGTAGACAAAAACAAGGTTATTTTCGCCGACGTTCCGGGAGAAGAGCAAAATATCGGCACGACGTTCGACTACGATCCCGGCAATGAAATCGCCCGGACGATTGACGACGGCGTGCCGCGCAACTTCGTCGAGGCCAGTGCCGACGTGGCCGATCCGATTGACCTGGTTGCGGTGCCGATCGAGGATGCACCCGGCAAGATCGTCGGCGCCGTCCTGTTCGAGTATACGCCGCTGCTGCGTGCCGCACAGCAGCGCACGAACGATATGCTGTGGCTTGTGGGCCTGTGTACCGCGGGAGCCGTGCTGATCGCGGCGGCCTCCGCCTTCCTGTTGTTGCGAGGCTTCAGTAAAGGCCTTGCTGGTCTCAACCGCGGCATCGAATCGCTGGCGCGCGGCGACGCCGGGGCCCGTATCGGCCGCACCTCCGATGACGAGTTCGGACAGTTGGCGCAAGGGTTCGACACTATGGCCTCCGAAATCGAAGCCTCGCGCGCTCAACTTGTCGATCAGAAGGCCTACATCGAAGACATCGTCCAGACCGTTGCCGAAGGCATCGCCGTCATCGACGGCAAGGGTCAGGTCGTGTCCGTCAATCCGGCGGCAGCCGAGATCATCGGGCGGCGCAGCGACAAGGTCGTGGGGCAGGACTGGCAGTCGGCCCTGGATATCAGGGGGCCGTCGGGAGACAAGCCCGCGTCGGGAACATCTCCGGTCGAACTGGCCATGACCACCGGCCGCCGCCACCAGAATGAGGTGAGGCTGGCAAAGCCGGATGGGACCTCCTTGCCCGTGGTCGTCAGCTGCAATCCGCTCAACCGCGCCGATGGCGGCATCGTGCTGACGCTCAGCGACATCAGCGACCTGCGCAGTGCCGAGCGGGCGGTGCACG
Organism: Mesorhizobium sp. M0898; assembly: GCF_040319695.1. Classification (NCBI taxonomy): domain Bacteria; kingdom Pseudomonadati; phylum Pseudomonadota; class Alphaproteobacteria; order Hyphomicrobiales; family Phyllobacteriaceae; genus Mesorhizobium; species Mesorhizobium sp. M0898. Next base: position 27,785 of record NZ_JAMYOE010000031.1, read on the forward strand.
ATCGTGCCGAAGAACTGGCGAGGCTCAATCGTGAACTGAAAGAGACATCGGAGGCCACGACCCGCCTGGTCAAGCTCGGCGAACTGCTTCAGGCCTGCGTCACTTTTCACGAGGCATTTTCCGTCGTCGGCTCCGCCATGCCTGATTTCTTCGGCGGATTGAGCGGAACCGTTCATCTGACCAGTGCGTCGCGCAACCTGGTGGAGGAGATGGCGCATTGGGGCACCATCCGGTCGAGCGTCGGCCAGTTCGGACCGGAAGATTGTTGGGCGCTGCGGCGCGGCCAGGAGCACGTCGCCGGTCCAGGCATGCTGACGCCGCGCTGCAACCACATCACCGAAAATGGCGGTCGCGGCTATGTCTGCATGCCTCTAGCAGCGCAGGGAGAGACGCTCGGCATCCTGCATCTGTGCGAGCCGGACGCCGCCGCCAAACCGGAATGGCTGGCCGAACGGCAGCAGATACTGCGTGGCGTCGTCGATACGCTGGCGTTGGCGCTTGCCAATCTGCGCCTGCGCGAGACGTTGCGGCAGCAGTCGATCCGGGATCCCAACACCGGGCTCTACAATCGCCGCTACCTTGAGGAGACCAGCAGCCGCGAGTTGAGGCGCCTGGAACGTGCCGAACAGCCGCTGACGTTGATCATGCTCGACGTCGATCATTTCAAGCAGTTCAACGATACATTCGGCCATGAAGCTGGGGATCTCGTCCTCAAGCAGGTGGCCGCCACGCTGGTCGACCATGTCAGGGAAAGCGACGTGGTTTCGCGCTACGGCGGCGAGGAATTTGCCTTGATGATGCCGGGAACGTCACTGGCCGATGGCGCCGATCGCGCCGAAGCTCTGCGAAAGGCGATCAAGCAGCTGCATGTCACGCACCGCGGCCGCACGCTCGGCACCATCACCGCGTCGTTCGGGGTCGCCGCCTTCCCGGAGCTCGGCGCCTCATGGGCGGAGATCGTCAATGCCGCGGATCGCGCTTTGTATCAGGCAAAGGCTGAGGGCCGTGACCGCGTCATCGCCGGAGCGGGTCTCGCCCGTGTCGAGCAGCAAAAGCCAAAACTCACCAAGAGCGTGGCTTGAAATCTGGTTGATGGACGGGGCAAGGCGACGGAATCCTCACCGCCTTGCGAAACCGCTATCATTTGGCTAAGGAGGCCGCGCATTGAGCGCCCGGCCACAGCTTGGCGCATTTTTCCGCTTTTCGGCCTCCGGTCCGGCATCCAGTCAAAGGCATTTCGCTTCTATGGCGCGCATCGTGATGAAATTCGGCGGAACCTCCGTCGCCGACATCGCCCGCATCCGCAATGTGGCGCGTCATGTCAAACGCGAGGTCGACGCCGGCCATGAGGTCGCCGTCGTGGTCTCGGCGATGTCCGGCAAGACCAACGAGCTCGTGCAATGGACGCGCGAGGCCTCGCCGATGCACGATGCGCGTGAATATGACGCCGTGGTCGCGTCCGGCGAGCAGGTCACTGCCGGCTTGCTGGCGATCGCGCTGCAGAATATCGGCGTGCATGCCCGCTCCTGGCAAGGCTGGCAGATCCCGATCAAGACCGACAACGCGCATGGCGCGGCGCGCATTCTCGATATCGACGGCGGATTCCTGATCAAGCGCTTCGGCGAAGGCCAGGTGGCGGTGGTCGCCGGTTTCCAAGGCATCGGGCCGGACAACCGGATCGCAACGCTCGGCCGCGGCGGTTCCGATACCAGCGCTGTCGCCATCGCGGCAGCGGTCAAGGCCGACCGCTGCGATATCTACACCGATGTCGACGGGGTCTACACGACCGATCCGCGCATCGAGCCGAAGGCGCGGCGGCTGGCCAAGATTTCGTTCGAGGAAATGCTCGAAATGGCCTCGCTCGGCGCCAAGGTCCTGCAGGTGCGCTCGGTCGAGCTTGCCATGGTGCACAGGGTGCGTACTTTCGTGCGGTCGTCCTTCGACGATCCCGACGCACCAGGAATGGGGGATTTGCTTAATCCGCCGGGAACGCTTATTTGCGACGAGGAAGAGATCGTGGAACAGCAGGTCGTCACCGGAATTGCCTACGCCAAGGACGAGGCGCAGATTTCGTTGCGCCGCGTCGGCGATCGGCCGGGCGTCGCCGCCGGCATTTTCGGGCCGCTGGCCGAGGCCAACATCAATGTCGACATGATCGTCCAGAATATCTCTGAGGACGGCAAGTTCACTGACATGACCTTCACCGTGCCATCCGGCGACGTCGACAAGGCGCTCGCCGTGCTCGAGCGGCTGAAGGCGACGATCGGCTACGACGTGGTGCAGTCGGAAGCCGGCATGTCGAAGGTCTCGGTCATCGGCATCGGCATGCGCAGCCATGCCGGCGTCGCCGCTACCGCCTTCAAGGCGCTTGCCGACCGCGCGATTAACATCCGCGCCATCACGACGTCCGAAATCAAGATTTCGATCCTGATCGACGGTCCCTATACGGAACTAGCAGTTCGCACTTTGCATTCCGTGTACGGTCTGGATAAGCAGTAGCGGACTGCAACGGCCCGAAAATCGGAATCGATTTTCGGAAGGCAGGATGCAGCGGATCGAAAATCTTGGAGCGGTCTTTATGCGTCCAATTGGACGATGGCGCTCTAATTGAGTTGTTGCGTTTGTGCCGCTGTGCAGGGCAACCTGCACCGGTTGAAATGCTATTGGAGGAAGAAGCCGCGATGCGTGATTCGGCCAGTGGCCCGCGCGTTTTGCTGAAACGGCTCCGCGAGCTCATGCAAGAGCCGCTGGAGCCGCAGGAGCGGCTTGACCGAATCGTGCGCGACATCGCCTCCAACATGGTTGCCGAGGTCTGCTCGCTCTATGTGCTGCGCGCCGATTCGGTGCTCGAACTCTACGCCACCGAAGGCCTGAACCCGAACGCCGTCCACCTGGCGCAGCTCAGGCTGGGCCAAGGTCTGGTCGGCACGATCGCGGCCTCGGCGCGGCCGCTCAACCTCTCCAATGCGCAGGAGCATCCTGCCTTCGCCTACCTGCCGGAGACAGGGGAAGAGATATACAATTCCTTCCTCGGCGTGCCGGTGCTGCGGGCAGGGCGGACACTCGGCGTCCTGGTCGTGCAGAACAAGACCATGCGCCATTATCGCGACGACGAGGTCGAGGCGCTGGAAACAACGGCGATGGTGATCGCCGAGATGATCGCCACCGGCGATCTGGAGCGGCTGACAAGGCCCGGCCTCGAGCTCGATCTGCGCCGCCCGGTAAGCTTTACCGGCCTGTCCTTCAACGAAGGCGTCGGTCTCGGCCATGTGGTGCTGCACGAGCCGCGCATCGTCGTCACCAATCTTTTCAACGAGGACAGCGAGGAAGAGGTCAGGCGGCTCGACGCGTCGCTCGGCTCGCTCAGGCTCTCCATCGACGACATGCTGGAGCGCCGCGACGTCGCCTTCGAGGGCGAGCATCGCCAGGTGCTCGAAGCCTATCGCATGTTCGCCAACGATCGCGGCTGGGTGCGCCGGCTCGAGGAGGCGATCCGCAACGGCCTGACGGCCGAAGCGGCGGTCGAAAAGGTGCAGAGCGACATGCGTGCCCGCATGCTGCACATGACCGATCCGTATCTGCGCGAACGGATGAGCGATTTCGACGATCTCGCCAATCGGCTGCTGCGGCAGCTGATGGGGCGCGGACCGGAGGACGTCGCGGCCTCGCTGCCCAAGGACGCCATCATCGTCGCCCGCTCGATGGGTGCTGCGGAGCTGCTCGATTATCCCAGGGACAAGCTGCGCGGGCTGGTGCTGGAGGACGGCGCCGCGACCAGCCATGTCGTCATTGTGGCGCGGGCCATGGGCATACCGGTCGCCGGCCAGATGAAGGGCGCCGTTTCCATGGCGGAAAACGGCGATGCCATCATCGTTGACGGCGAGGAAGGCGCTATCCATCTGCGCCCGCAGCCCGACCTCGAGGCGGCCTATGCCGAGAAAGTGCGCTTCAGGGCGCGGCGGCAGGAGGTCTACCGCGAACTGCGCAAGAAGCCGTCGGTGACCAAGGACGGGGTCCAGGTCGATCTTCTGATGAATGCCGGGCTGGCGGTCGATCTGCCGCAACTGGCCGAAGCGGGTGCGGCCGGCATCGGCCTGTTCCGCACAGAGCTGCAATTCATGGTCGCTTCGACCTTTCCGCGCGCCGAAGCCCAAGAGCGGCTCTATCGTGACGTGCTCGAGGCGGCGCGCGACAAGCCGGTGACGTTCCGCACCATCGATATCGGCGGCGACAAGGTGCTGCCCTATTTCAAGGGCTCGATCCAGGAGGAAAATCCGGCGCTCGGCTGGCGGGCCATCCGCCTGACGCTCGACCGGCCTGGATTGCTGCGCACCCAGATCCGCGCGCTGCTCAAGGCGTGCGGCGGGCGCGAACTGAAGCTGATGCTGCCAATGGTGACGGAACTCGGCGAGATCGCGCAGGCGCGCGAGATCATCGATCGCGAGGTGCGGCATCTGTCGCGCTTTGCCCATCATTTGCCGACCAGCCTGAAGCTTGGGGCGATGCTGGAGGTGCCGTCGTTGCTGTTCCAGCTCGACGAACTGATGAAGGCGGTCGATTTCGTCTCGGTCGGCTCGAACGACCTGTTCCAGTTCGTCATGGCGGTGGATCGCGGCAACACCCAATTGTCCGACCGCTTCGACCCGCTCTCGACGCCGTTCCTGCGCGTCCTGAAGCAGATTGCCGACGCCGGGGCGCGCAACCAGACGCCGGTGACCTTGTGCGGCGAACTTGCCGGCAAGCCGATCTCGGCGATGGCGCTGATCGGCCTTGGCTATCGCTCGATCTCGATGTCTCCGGCATCGATCGGCCCGGTCAAGGCGATGCTGACGGAACTGCCGCTCAGCGAACTGGAAGCGTTCTTCGACGATAATCTGATGGCGCCGGCGCATGGCCTGCCGATGCGGGCGCTGCTGCAAGCCTTTGCCGACGACCGCTCTATACCGCTATAGACTTCGCCATGATCAACCTGCCCCGCGACCGTATGGATCAAGTCGTCAAGCGTTTCGACATGCTCGAAGCGCAGATGTCGGCCGGGCCAGCGCCGGACGCCTATGTCAGGATGGCCTCCGAATATGCCGATATCCAGGAGATGGTGGCAAAGATCAGGGCACTGCGCGCCGCGGAGCACGAACAGGGCGATCTGGAGGCGATGCTCGCCGACAAGGGCACCGACGCCGAGATGCGCGCCTTGGCCGAGGCCGACCTGCCGGAGGTCAAGCATCGCATCGAGGCGCTGCAGAAGGACATCCAGATACTGCTGTTGCCCAAGGATGCCGCCGACGACAAGAACGCCATCCTCGAGATCCGCGCCGGCACCGGCGGCGACGAGGCGGCGCTTTTCGCCGGCGACCTGTTTCGCATGTACGAGCGCTATGCCGCGGCGCATGGCTGGCGTTTCGAGACGGTGTCGGCCAGCGAGGGTGAGGTCGGCGGCTACAAGGAAATCATCGCCACCGTTTCGGGCAAGGGCGTCTTTGCCCATCTGAAGTTCGAATCCGGCGTGCACCGGGTGCAGCGCGTGCCGACGACCGAGGCGGGCGGACGCATTCATACCTCGGCGGCGACGGTCGCGGTGCTGCCGGAAGCCGAAGAAGTCGACATCGACATCAGGGCCGAAGACATCCGCATCGACACGATGCGCGCCTCGGGTTCCGGCGGCCAGCACGTCAACACCACCGATTCGGCCGTGCGCATCACCCATCTTCCGACCGGCATCATGGTGGTGCAGGCGGAAAAGTCGCAGCACCAGAACCGGGCGAAGGCCATGCAGATCCTGCGCGCCAGGCTCTACGACCTCGAGCGCAGCAAGGCGGACGAGGAACGTTCCGAATCGCGCAAGTCGCAGGTCGGCTCGGGCGACCGCTCGGAACGCATCCGCACCTATAATTTTCCGCAGGGTCGCGTCACCGATCATCGTATCAACCTGACGCTCTATAAGCTCGACCGGGTGATGATGGGCGAACTCGACGAGATCATCGACGCGCTGATCGCCGATCACCAGTCGAAGCTGCTCGCCGATATCGGCATCGATGGCTGACAGCCTGCCCGCCACGCTGGCGCCGCTGCTGCGGGAAGCGCGAAACCGGCTCACCGCAGCCGGGATCGCGGATCCGGCGCTCGATGCCAGGCTGATCGTCGAGCATTTTTCCGGCACCAGTCGCACGCAGGCCATCGCCGATCCCGGGCGCGCTGTCGATACGGACGTGACGGCGGTAATCGAAGCCGCCTTGCGGCGGCGCATCGCTGGCGAGCCGGTACACCGAATCCTTGGCTACCGCGAATTCTACGGCTTGCGCCTTTCGCTTTCGCCGCAAACGCTGGAGCCGCGGCCGGATACCGAAACGCTGGTCGAGGCTATACTGCCCTTCGTCAAGGCAGTGGCGGCACGCGAGGGCTGCTGCCGCATCCTCGATCTAGGGACCGGTACCGGTGCCATCGCGCTGGCGCTGCTCAGCGCCGTTCCGGCCGCGACCGCCACCGGCGTTGACATTTCGCAGGAGGCGCTGGCCACAGCCATGCGTAATGCCGGGGAATTGGGGCTCGCCGGCCGGTTCACGCCGCTCAAATCCGACTGGTTTGAAAAAGTTTCTGGCCGGTACCATGTAATTGTCGCAAACCCTCCCTATATACCCTCAGACGACATTGGAAATCTGCAGGACGAGGTCCGCGGTTTCGATCCACGCCAGGCCCTCGATGGCGGTGTGGACGGTCTGAGCCCCTACAGGAAGATCGCCGCGGGAGCGGCAGCGTATTTGGAAGTCCAAGGCAGGATTGCGGTCGAGATCGGCCATACGCAGCACCAACAGGTTACGGAGATATTCTCCGCGGCCGGGTACCGTTCGGTCGGGGTGTTTCGTGATCTCGGCGGAAACGACAGAGTTCTTGTGTTCGAACGGTGAAAGCCGTGATGCAGTGCGAAAAAAGCGCTTGGCAATACCGGGGAATGCGGCTAGGGTCGCCTTAACCGGATGAGACGAAGCAGGCAGTGCTCTTAGCGATTCGGTTTTCCTTGGAAATAGCTGCCTTCTTGCGCAAACGACGCCCAAGCTTCGTGCGGGAATCGTCCGGCAAGTGAAGTAACCGGAACAGGATGGCACGTGGCGCCAACGCAATTGATGCGGGCGAACGCCGGTGAAGGAACGAAACGGCTGGCCGCATGAGCGCCTCCGTTCGTGAAGAGTTTTTCGAAAATTTCAAAGTGAAGAGAGTCTAATGAGGCCACAACAGCAAAACAGGCGCATGCGCGGTCGCAACAACAATGGCGGCGGCGGCAACAACAATAACAACAACAACCGTAAGGGGCCTAATCCCCTGACGCGCAACTACGAGAGCAACGGCCCGGACGTGAAGATCCGCGGATCGGCTCAGCAGATTGCCGAGAAGTACGCAACCCTTGCCCGTGACGCGCAAAGCTCCGGCGACCGGGTGATGGCGGAAAACTATCTCCAGCATGCAGAGCACTATAACCGCATCATCGCAGCCGCTCAGGCGCAGATGCCGATCCAGAACGCGCAGCAGAATCGCGATGATTTCGACGATGACGGCGACGAGGATCGCGACGAGTTCGACAATGCCGGCAACAACAATGCCAACGAGACGTCGGGTTCGGCGGCCAATCACGGTGCCGGCCCGCAGCCGGTCATCGATGGCACGCCGGCCGAGCTGGCTCTGAACCAGGAAAACAGCCGCGACAATCGGGGCGGCCGCGACAACCGTGACGGCCGCGACAACAATGGCGGACGCCACCGCGACCGTCGCCCCAATGGCGGTTACGGCCAGAACGGCCAGCGCGGCGAGTATGGCGCGCGCGGCGAGCAGGGTGGCCAGCGCGCCGAACAGCCACGGCGCGACGAGACGCCGGCGCAGGCGGAGCCCGTGCCGGCCGCTGGGCCGGTCTTTGTGAGCGAGCCCGCACCGCAATTCGACAACCTTTCGCCGGCGGGTCTCGCCGCCCAGGCCGAGCTCAACGAAGCCGCGGCCGAAAACAGCCCGGCCCGCCGCCCCAGGCGTCCGCGTCGCCCGCGCCTCGATGTCGAACAGGCAAATGGCGGCAACGACAACGCCGGCCCTGACAGTGCCGAGACTGGCAGTGCCGAGACAAGCAGTGCCGAGACAAGCAATGCCGAGACTGGCAATACCGACGCTGGCAATGTCGATGCAGCGCCGGCTGAAGGCCCCGACGGTCAAGCTGTGATCGCAGACGTCGAGAATTGATCGGAAAAACGTTCAGTCGATCTTAGCGCATCCTTTACCCCAGGCGGCGGAGAGAAATCTCCGCCGTTTTTGCTTTGCGCGCTCGGAATATTATGCATTCGCCAGTGTCGAGGCGTCTTGAGGGTCCGTGGTTTGCGTCCCATATCTTGCGTGAACAGGATCCGGCTCGAACGGGCGGGTCCGTCACCGCAATCTGATCCGGTGCCGCGAAGCGGGCCGGTGACGGAAGGAGACAGGCATGAATCTTGAAAAATATTCCGAGCGCGTGCGCGGCTTTATCCAGTCCGCACAAACCATGGCGCTTTCCCGCAATCACCAGCAATTCACCCCCGAGCATATCCTCAAGGTCCTTGTCGATGACGACGAGGGCCTGGCTGCGTCGCTGATCGAGCGCGCCGGCGGCAATGTCCGTGACGTCAAGCTCGGCGTCGAAACGGCACTGGAGGCAATGCCCAAGGTCGAGGGCGGCAATGGCCAGCTCTATCTGGCGCAGCCGCTGGCAAAGGTGTTTTCGACCGCCGAGGAACTGGCCAAGAAGGCCAGTGACAGCTTCGTTACCGTCGAACGGCTATTGCAGGCGCTGGCCATGGAAAAATCGGCCAAGACCGCCGACATCCTGTCCAAGGCGGGTGTCACGCCGCAGGCGCTGAACCAGGTCATCAACGACGTACGCAAAGGTCGCACTGCCGATTCGGCGAGCGCCGAGCAGGGCTACGACGCGCTGAAGAAATACGCGCGCGACCTGACGGCGGACGCCCGCGCGGGCAAGCTCGATCCGGTCATCGGCCGCGACGACGAAATCCGCCGCACCATCCAGGTGCTGTCGCGCCGCACCAAGAACAACCCAGTGCTGATCGGCGAACCCGGCGTCGGCAAGACGGCGATCGCCGAAGGGCTGGCGCTGCGCATCGTCAATGGCGATGTGCCGGAATCGCTCAAGGACAAGCAGCTGATGGCCCTCGACATGGGGTCGCTGATCGCCGGCGCCAAATACCGCGGCGAGTTCGAGGAGCGGCTGAAGGCGGTGCTTTCCGAAGTCACGTCTGCCGCCGGCGGCATCATTCTGTTCATCGACGAGATGCACACGCTTGTCGGTGCCGGCAAGGCGGATGGCGCCATGGACGCGTCGAATCTGCTGAAGCCGGCGCTCGCCCGCGGCGAACTGCATTGTGTCGGCGCAACCACGCTCGACGAATACCGCAAGCATGTCGAGAAGGATGCGGCCCTTGCCCGCCGCTTCCAGCCGGTCTTCGTCAATGAGCCGACGGTCGAAGACACTGTCTCGATCCTGCGCGGCCTGAAAGAGAAATACGAGCAGCACCACAAGGTGCGCATCTCGGATTCGGCACTGGTCGCGGCCGCAACCCTGTCCAACCGCTACATCGCTGACCGCTTCCTGCCGGACAAAGCGATCGACCTGGTCGACGAGGCCGCGTCGCGGCTCCGCATGCAGGTCGATTCGAAGCCCGAGGCGCTGGACGAGATCGACCGCCGCATCATGCAGCTCAAGATCGAGCGCGAGGCGCTGAAGGTCGAGAAGGACGATGCCTCGAAGGACCGGCTCGCGCGGCTCGAGAAGGAACTCTCGAACCTCGAGGAGGAATCGACCGAGCTGACCTCGAAATGGCAGGCCGAGAAGCAGAAGCTCGGGCTTGCCGCCGACCTCAAGAAACAGCTCGACGAGGCGCGCAACGAACTTGCCATCGCCCAGCGCCAAGGTGAATTCCAGCGCGCCGGCGAACTTGCTTACGGCAAGATCCCGGAACTCGAAAAGCAGCTGAAGCAGGCCGAAGCCAGGGATGGCAAGGCCGGCATGGTCGAAGAAGTGGTCGGCCCCGATCACGTCGCCCATATCGTCTCGCGCTGGACGGGGATCCCGGTCGACAAGATGCTGGAAGGCGAGCGCGACAAGCTGTTGCGCATGGAAGACGAGGTCGGCAAGCGCGTCGTCGGCCAAGGCGAGGCGGTGCAGGCAGTGTCGAAAGCGGTGCGCCGGGCCCGCGCGGGTCTGCAGGACCCGAACCGGCCGCTCGGCTCGTTCATGTTCCTCGGGCCGACGGGCGTCGGCAAGACCGAATTGACCAAGGCGCTGGCCAGCTTCCTGTTCGACGACGAGAGCGCCATGGTGCGCATCGACATGTCGGAGTTCATGGAGAAGCACTCGGTCGCCCGGCTGATCGGCGCGCCTCCCGGCTATGTCGGCTATGAGGAAGGCGGCGCGCTGACCGAAGCGGTGCGGCGCCGGCCCTATCAGGTCGTGTTGTTCGACGAGATCGAGAAGGCGCATCCTGATGTCTTCAACGTGCTGCTGCAGGTGCTCGACGACGGCCGGCTGACCGACGGGCAGGGCCGCACGGTCGACTTCCGCAACACGCTGATCATCATGACGTCCAATCTCGGCGGCGAATATCTGGTCAATCTCGGCGAGGACCAGGATGTCGACGTCGTGCGCGACGAGGTGATGAATGTCGTCAGGGCTTCGTTCCGGCCGGAATTCCTCAACCGCATCGACGAGGTGATCCTGTTCCACCGGCTGCGCCGCCAGGATATGGGCCAGATCGTCCAAATCCAGCTCAAGCGGCTGGAAAACCTGCTTGTTGACCGCAAGATATCGCTTTCGCTAGATCAGGAGGCGATCGACTGGCTGGCGGCCAAGGGTTACGACCCGGCCTATGGCGCGCGGCCGCTGAAGCGGGTGATGCAGAAGGAATTGCAGGACCCCCTGGCGGAAAAGATCCTGCTCGGCGAGATCCTCGACGGCTCAACTGTCAAGGTCACCGCCGGCTCCGACCGCTTGAACTTCCGCTCGAAGCCCGCGGTCGTGGCAACCGAGGCAGCCGCCTGAGCTCAAGCCAAAAGCCTGTTCCATCCCGATCGAATCGGGATGGAATTCCTATCTTCAATCTCGACCATGATCCTTTCCGAAAAACCGGCATACCCTTTTGTTACGCCGGCCTTCGGTTCATGGTCCAACATCACTGGCGGGGCGCAGATGACGCTGGACGACTATAACAGCTTCTGCGCCTCGCTGCCTTCGGCGACCCATGTCGTGCAGTGGGGCGGCGCCCATGTCTGGAAGGTCGGCGGCAAGGTCTTCGCGATCGGCGGCTGGAGTGAGGGCAAGGAGCCGTTCGTTACCTTCAAATGCTCCGACATCGCCTATGACGTGCTGAGGGAGCAGCCGGGCCTTCGGCCCGCGCCCTATCTTGCCTCACGCGGCATGAAATGGATCCAGCGCCAGACCGGCGAAAGCATGGATGATGGCGCGCTGAAGGATTACCTGCGCGAAAGCCACCGTCTTGTCGTGCTGAAGCTGACGAAGCAGGCGCGCAAGGAATTGGGACTCGCTGCCGGTTAATCGGTCAGAAATCCGCCATCTTCATGCCCGGTTCATATTGGAACCTTATCGTTGGCAACTGATTTGCTGGCGAAGGGGTTCGCCTACCACATCGGCCCGAAATCGAGTTTTGATTTTCGCAAAGCACGATGCGGAGATTTAAAGCGTTAGAGCGTCCTTTGCGCGTCGAAAAAGACGCGCGGCGCTTTGAAGAGACAATGCCGGCGGCGGCAATTACGGACCGGAGAATTTGGCCATCATGTTGCGCACCATCTTCACCCTTTCAGCGCTTGCTGCCGGGCTGCTGGCGTCGAATGCGATGGCCTCGCCAATAGTGGATACCGCGCCACGGGTGGTTCGTGCCGCCAATGGCGGCGGCATTCTTGTCGCCCAGAACGGCAATCTCGACATCTATTACGACGCCAGGGGAAACCGCGTCATCGTCGATGCGGAGACCGGCAAGGTTATCGCCATCCAGCCGCCGCAGACCAGGCTCGACCGCCGTGCCTTGCGCCGCGAGCGCTTGCGCAATCTCGGACCGGTCGAGGACGACCGCTATTATCTCGACGACCCGCAGGACATGGCGCGCTACCGCCGCAGGCAGTTGGAAGACGAGGGCAGGATCATCGTGCCGCCGGCCGACGACTACGATCTTAATGGCGACAATTCGGTGGAAGCCTTCCCCGAAGCGCCACGGGATGACGGCTACGGCAATGGTTATCCGGAGGCAAAGCCGCGCACCATCGAGCGCCAGCCGCCGCTCAACGAGGCCTCGATCGAGCCGGTCGAGCCGACGGTGCCGAACGAGCAGGCGGCCTTACCGCCAGACACAGCCCCGCCGCCAAGCACTGGCGGCAAGACGGCGGTCGACCCGTCGCTTGCGCTCGGCGCCCGCGAGGACGTGGCGGCACTGCAGGTGCTGCTCGACCGTGCCGGTGCATCGCCCGGCGTCATCGACGGACGCTTCGGCTCGAATGTCGACAAGGCGCTCGCCGCCTATAATGAGATCACCGGCAGCAATCTGAAATCGACCGACGCAATCGGCATCCAGGCGGCCCTGGCGCAATCCGGCGGCGATGCCTTCGCCTCATATACGATCACGCCCGAGGATGCGGCCGGTCCCTATGTCGCCTCGATACCGGAGGACTACAGCCAAAAGGCCCAGCTCGATCGGATGGGCTACACGTCGGTACCCGAAGCGCTGGCCGAGCGCTTCCATATGGATGAAACCTATCTGAACAAGCTCAATCCGGACGCCAATTTCAATCGTCCGGGCACCATCATCAAGGTCGCCAATTTCGGCAGGCTGGTGGCGACGCCGGTGGCGCGCATCATCGCCGACAAGTCCAATAAGCAGGTCCGCGCCTATGATGCGGCGGGCAAGCTGGTCGCAGCCTATCCGGCGACTATCGGCTCGTCCGACACGCCGTCGCCGTCCGGCACGCATGCGGTGTCGCGTGTCGCATTGGACCCGAACTACACCTACAACCCGAACATCAATTTCAAGCAGGGCGAAAACGACAGGATCCTGACCATCCCGCCGGGGCCGAACGGCCCGGTCGGCTCGGTCTGGATTGCGCTGGACAAGCCGACCTACGGCATCCACGGCACGCCGGATCCGTCCAAGATCGGCAAGACCGAAAGCCATGGCTGCGTGCGGCTGACCAATTGGGACGCGCGCGAGCTTGCCAAGATCGTGACGCCCGGCGTTATCGTGGAGTTCGTCGACTAAAGCGCAACGCCCGCGCCCGGATCACCCGATGACCTTGCGCAGCAGTGGCGCGCGCGGCGCTGCGGCATAGATCAGCTGCACCACCAGGATGAAGCCGACGCTGAGCAACGGGCTGATCAGGCAGAGAGCAGCGCCGACGGCCCACAGGATCTGTGCCTTGACGATGCGCAGATAGACCGTTCGGGTGGTCTCCGCGTCGACACCTTCGGCCAGAAATCCGTTTTTGTCCGCGTAGCGCCAACTGGCGAGCAGCGTCAGTCCGAGCATCAAAAGATTGAACCAGTAGGCGAGCACCGCAGTCCTGAATTCGAGGAAGTCGGCGAGAAGGTCGGTCGAGAACGGCAGCAAGGCGATGAAGCCGAGGAAGCAGAGGTTCAGCGTGGCAAGCCGCCGGTCGGATTTTGCAATCAGCCCGTGTTGCGCCTGCTGGCCGAACCAGAAGATGGTCAGCGTCAGGAAGCTGAGCGCATAGGTCAGGAAGCGCGGCGCCAGTGCTGTGATCGCTGTGATCAACTCGCGTTCGGAATGCACCGTTTCATGCGCCGGCACCCTGATCTCGAGAACGATCAGGGTGAGCGCGATGGCGAACACGCCGTCGGTGATGCCGACGACGCGCCCGCGTCCTTCCGCCGAGGGTTCGAGCGGCCGTTTCATACGGTATTTCCCCCTTGTCTGTAGCGCTGCGAGAAGCTTAGCACGGCACTTGCCGTTTGCACCCTGAGCGGCGTGATCCTGCCTGTGTGGCCGGTTGGGCCTGGTTTCAACGAGAACAGTCTGCTGGCCGGTTGTCGCCGGCGCGCCGGCGATCTAGGTAAGGCGGCATGCACACGCCAACCAAAGTCGGTACCGGCGCCGTTCCCCTGACCGGCTCACTTCCCGCCGATACGTTCTGTCCGCAGGCGCAGCGGCGGTTCGTGCTGATCGCCGCGATCCTGGCTTCTGCGCTCGGCTTCATCGACGGGTCGGTCCTGGCCATTGCGACGCCGGCGATCCGCGTCGACCTCGGCGCCAGCCTCGCCGAGGCACAATGGATTTCCAATGCCTACGCATTGACGCTCTCAGCCCTCATTCTCGTCGGCGGCGCCGCCGGCGATCGCTTCGGCCTGCGCCACTCCTTCGTCGCCGGCATCGTCCTGTTCATTGCCGCCTCGCTTGCCTGCGCGCTGGCGCCTAACCCGGCGGTGCTTATTGCGTTTCGGGCTATCCAGGGTGTCGGAGCGGCCATCATGGTGCCGGGCAGCCTGGCCATTATCGCCAAAGCCTATCCGAAAAAGGAACGCGGCCGGGCGATCGGCATCTGGGCCGCAGCATCAGCACTGACGACGGCGCTCGGCCCGGTGCTGGGCGGCTTCGTGCTGTCGGCGTTCGGCGACGGCATCTGGCGGGCGATCTTCGCCATCAATCTGCCGCTCGGCCTTATCTCGGTCTATCTTCTGCTGGCCAAGGTCCCTGCCGACGCGCCGGTGGAAAAGCGCAGCCTCGATCTCGGCGGCGCTGCACTCGCCATATTGGCGTTCGGAGCTCTCGCTTACGGTCTGACCTCGATCAGTGGCGACGGGGAGGGGCTGATGTCCGGCCCGAGTATTGCCGCCGGTGCGGTTTTGCTCGTCGTGTTCATCGTCTTCGAGCGCCGGCGGCGCGAGCCGATGATCGATCTGTCGTTGTTTCGGATCGGCGCGTTCGCGGGCGCCAATGTGGCTACCTTCTTCCTTTATTTTGCGCTGTCGGCCAATCTGTTCTATCTGCCGATGCTCATGATCGCCGGATGGGGGCTGAGCGCGGCCGAGGTCGGTTTCATCTTCTTGCCGCTTTCGTCATTGATCGCAGTGTTGTCCGGACCGGTCGGCCAGTGGTCCGACCGCATCGGGCCTCGCTTTCCGATCTCCAGCGGCAGTCTGGTTGTGGCTCTTGCCTTTGCCGGACTTGCCTTGCTGGCCTATTGGGGCATCCACAATTTCTGGATCGGGGTATTCCCGCTGATGGCATTGATGGGGCTCGGCATGGCGCTGGTGGTATCGCCGCTGTCGACCGCCGTCATGACGGCGGTCGAGGACAAGGATACGGGTGCGGCCTCGGGCATCAACAACGCCGTCTCGCGCATCGGCGGCCTGATTGCCGTGGCGGCGATGGGATCGCTGGCGGCCTGGGTCTATGCTGGCGTGCTCGGCACCGCTGCCGGCTCCGGCATTCCGGGTTTCGGCGAACCGCCGCCAGCCGGCCTGGCGCCCGGCCTCGATGCGGCACGACTTGCCGCCAGCGACGCGGCATTCGCCGCCGTTGCCGCGGTGACCGCGGTGCTTTGCCTGCTTTCGGCAATCGCCGCGTGGACGACGGTTTCCGGCGAGCGGCTGCCATGGGCGCGCGACACGGCGAATCAGCACGGCTGACGACGAAAAACGTCGGCTCAGCCTTCGATCTTGGCGCTCGCGACCTTCAACTGGTTGCTGTCTTCCTGCTTGAGCAGGTCGTCGATGCGTTCGCGCTCGCGCTTGAAGGCGACGAGGTCGTCGCCCTTCAGCGTCTTGCCGACCGGTAGGCGGACGCGCATCGAATCGACCTTTGTGCCGTTGACGATCAGTTCGTAATGAAGATGCGGACCGGTGGAGAGGCCGGTTGAGCCGAGATAGCCGATAACCTGACCCTGGCGAACGCGAACACCCGGCTCGATGCCTTTGGCAAAGGCGCTCTGGTGATTGTAGGACGTCTCGTAGCCATTGGCGTGACGCAAGATGATCTGCTTGCCATAGCCACCGGCCCAGCCGGCTTTTTCGACGACGCCATTGCCCGCGGCAATGATCGGCGATCCCACGGGAGCTGCCCAGTCGGTGCCGGTATGCATTTTCACATACCCCAAAATGGGGTGGCGCCTGGCACCGAACCCTGACGTAAATCGGCCATTGGGCAACGGATTGCGCAGCAGAAACTGCTCGGCGCTGCTACCATTTTCGTCGAAGTAGTCGGTGCTGCCGTCCTGCATCTGGAAACGGTAGAAATTTCGCGTCGTGCCGCCGAAAGTCGCGGAGACGTAAAGCAGCTCGGATTCGTCAGACGCCTGGTCGTCGCCATCGGGCTGCGAGAACAGCACCTCGATGCGGTCCGTGGGATTGAGGCGCGACTGAAAGTCGACACTGGATGCCAGCAACTTGATCAGTCGTTGCGTCATCGCCTTGGACATGCCGTAGGAATAGGCGGTGCGGTAGATGCCGTCATAGACGTTCGGCAGATTGCCGCGCACTACGGGCGCAGGCGAATCGTCGAACGCCGTCAGCAATTCGGGATTTGGCTCCGGCTCCTGCGCCGGCACGTACTGGTCGTGGTCGTCGAGTGCGATGGTGACGATGTGCTGGGTCCTGTCGTACACGCTGGTGCGAACGATCTTGGCGGCGTCGCCATGGACCTCAAGCCCAACGCGCAGCACGGTTCCTGCCTTGAGGGCCGTCGCATTCAGCAATTTGGCGATCGCCTCGGCCATTCCGGTGGCATCCTCGCCGGTATAGCCCGAATCAGCGAAGGCCTCGGCAATGTCGAGATCCTTGGTGAAGGGGATGATTTCCTCGGCGAAAGCCGGCGCCTGGTCGTCGATGGCGGCACGCGGCGACACCGAGACGTTTTCCGGGACGATCTTGACGTCATAGGAGCCAGCCATGCTTTCGGCGAAGCCGTCACCGAATCGCTGTGGGTCGACATAATGCAGCGAAGCGACCTGGACAGCGCCGTCGCTCAGATCGGTGCCGGCCTCGCGCACGACCTTTTCCACCTCGTCGGCAGAAAGGTCGCTCTTTTCGTCGAAGGCCGCCGTCTCGATCGGGAAATCGACGGTCTTCAAGCTCATCTCGCTTTCGACCTTGGCGCCATAGATCTGGCTGGCGGCGGCGGCTGCCGGCTGGGCAGCATTATCGTCGCCATTGCCAAACACCTGCATCGGGTCGA
>NZ_JAMYOE010000031.1:50000-69565 GCF_040319695.1 Mesorhizobium sp. M0898
CTTGAGAGAACTATGCTGAAGGAACTCGGCAAATTGCACGCGTAACTTCGGAAGAAGCGTGACCCTTTCATGCGCAAGCATGGGAGGGTGGCACAGACCAGGGGGTAGCGACTGTTTATCAAAAACACAGGGCTCTGCGAAGTCGCAAGACGACGTATAGGGTCTGACGCCTGCCCGGTGCTGGAAGGTTAAGAGGAGGGGTGCAAGCTCTGAATCGAAGCCCCAGTAAACGGCGGCCGTAACTATAACGGTCCTAAGGTAGCGAAATTCCTTGTCGGGTAAGTTCCGACCTGCACGAATGGCGTAACGACTTCCCCGCTGTCTCCAGCATAGACTCAGTGAAATTGAATTCCCCGTGAAGATGCGGGGTTCCTGCGGTTAGACGGAAAGACCCCGTGCACCTTTACTATAGCTTTACATTGGCATTCGTAGTGGCATGTGTAGGATAGGTGGTAGGCTTTGAAACCTGGGCGCCAGCTCAGGTGGAGCCACCCTTGAAATACCACCCTTATCACTATGGATGTCTAACCGCGGCCCGTTATCCGGGTCCGGGACAATGTATGGTGGGTAGTTTGACTGGGGCGGTCGCCTCCTAAAGAGTAACGGAGGCGCGCGATGGTGGGCTCAGAACGGTCGGAAATCGTTCGCTGAGTGCAATGGCATAAGCCTGCCTGACTGCGAGACTGACAAGTCGAGCAGAGACGAAAGTCGGTCATAGTGATCCGGTGGTCCCGCGTGGAAGGGCCATCGCTCAACGGATAAAAGGTACGCCGGGGATAACAGGCTGATGACCCCCAAGAGTCCATATCGACGGGGTTGTTTGGCACCTCGATGTCGACTCATCGCATCCTGGGGCTGGAGCAGGTCCCAAGGGTATGGCTGTTCGCCATTTAAAGCGGTACGTGAGTTGGGTTCAGAACGTCGTGAGACAGTTCGGTCCCTATCTGCCGTGGGTGTAGGAATATTGAAAGGATCTGTCCCTAGTACGAGAGGACCGGGATGGACGGATCTCTGGTGGACCTGTTGTGGCGCCAGCCGCATAGCAGGGTAGCTATATCCGGACGGGATAACCGCTGAAGGCATCTAAGCGGGAAACCCACCTTAAAACGAGTATTCCCTGAGAACCGTGGAAGACGACCACGTTGATAGGCCGGGTGTGGAAGAGCGGCAACGCTTGAAGCTTACCGGTACTAATAGTTCGATCGGCTTGATCGTTCTCATTCCTAATGCCCATTTCTGGTGACAATCCTTGGATTGCGCCGAGATGAATGGCACAGAAAACAGCTTCTCGAGCAACGTGCGTTTTGCCGACCTGGTGGTTATGGCGGAGCGGCTGCACCCGATCCCATTCCGAACTCGGCCGTGAAACGCTCCAGCGCTGATGGTACTTCGTCTCAAGACGCGGGAGAGTAGGTCGCTGCCAGGTCTGCCAAGCGCACGTTGTTTAATCTTCTCCTTACGAACAGGCCCGCCAACGGGATATCGGGCCGCGCAAGCGGCCCTTTCATTTGGCGGAAGCTTGAATCCAGTGAGCCAAGGCTTACTTCTAGGGTTGACGCGGGGTGGAGCAGCCCGGTAGCTCGTCAGGCTCATAACCTGAAGGTCACAGGTTCAAATCCTGTCCCCGCAACCAAATTCGAAAACGGCCCGCCTTGTGCGGGCCGTTTTCGTATGGGCTGAAGTACGGCGACAGGACACTTAGCATTCCGCGGCCAATTTTTCGCGTATGTGCTCCGATCCACCTCTCATACGTGGGGCGAATGGCCGATCGGGATTTACGACGCGCCAAAAAGGCGCGCTGCCGTCTTGACTGATATGCACCAGGTGCCGCCGCACAGTCACTGGGCAGCAGGCGTCTGCTCCGTATTTTGCCGCGAGCTTACGTCGTAACTCTGCAAGGTCCGAAAAGTGGCCAGGTCCTGCAGCCCGGAGTTCGTCAGCGACCATTTTCTCGGTTGGGATCAGCATGCTCTGCGTAAGCGTCTTGCCTTTGCGTCGCGTTTTGACCACCGGCAATTCGCTCATAGTTCACCTCCAGGAACTCCCCTACAGAAGACGAACAAGGATGCCGCAATCCGACAGAATCTCGGATTGATTTGATTGCCGTGGCTCGAGGCCACAACCATGAACCCACAAAGACGTCTCCGGCCGGACACTTAGCAACCCGGACACTTAGCAACGAAGCCGACACAGCGGGACACCGAGGCGGATACTGTCCGCACGAATTCCTTGCAATGCACACATCAAAATCCCCGCTTGCCTTATGGCGCCGGGGTGTTTGGCTCCGTGCTGCCCAACGGAACGGAACTCTACTTCTTCGCCGACATGGCTCGAGCTGCAGCTCTAACCGGCATCGCGGTTGGTCAAGGCGATGTGGCAGCAGCCGGAACCGTGGCCCGCCGTCCAGGTGACGTTGTCGAAGCGCACTCCGGTGGCCTCGAACAGGCCGCGATCGAAGGCGCCGGCGATGCGGCAGAGCGTGGCGAGCTTCTCGTCATCGATGCCGGCTTCGACCCAGGCGTCCTTCAGCGGGCAGCGCCTGACCCTGAAGGCGATGCGGTCCGGGCCGCGTTCGACATCGGTCGGATACATGCGGCCGCCATCCGGGCTGACGGCCAGGAACGCCTCGCCGATCGCCGGTGCGTCGTTGGGGCCGAAATCGGCGAAGGCCGCCGCCGCAACCTCCCTGCCTCGCCGTTCGATGGTGCGGATCATGATCGCCTCAGCCTTTTCCGCGCCAACTTCCGCGGTCAGCTCGTCGAGCAACAGACGATAGAGATCGGCACGGTTGCGGAAGGCGGAATCGAGTTCGCGCGACAGTTTTTCGGCTCGGGCTTCGGCGTCGGTCATGATGCGTCCTGTTCGATCCTTGACAGTCTTGGCGCTGCCGCCACCAGCGCCTTGCCGATCGCGGATTGCGGCGCGTCGATGACGCTGCGGGCATCGCCGCTCTCGGCAATTCGCCCGGCGTCCAGAATGGCCATGCGGTGGGCGATGGCACGGACGACGCCGAGATCGTGCGAAATGAACAGATAGGCGATGCGCTCCTCGCGTTGAAGATCGAGCAGCAGTTGCAGGATCTGCGCGCGAACCGAAACGTCGAGCGCCGACACGGCCTCGTCGAGCACGATCAGCGACGGTTTCGTGGCAATGGCGCGGGCGATTGCAACGCGCTGGCGTTGGCCGCCGGAAATCTCGTGAATGGCGCGGCCGGCGAGACCGGGGCTGAGGCCGACGCGTTCCAGCAGAGCTGCAATTCGGCGCGGGCGCTCGGGGCCGGAGGCAATGTGATGGATGCGCAGAGGGTCGTCGAGCACGCGCGCGACTGTGGCGCGTGGGTTCAAGGCGGCGAGCGGATCCTGAAACACCATCTGAAGACGGGCGCGCCGGCCGCGCAAGGCAGCGCCGTTCAGCGACAGGAAATCGCTGCCTTCAAATTCGATACTGCCGGTATCGAATTCGACGAGCCGGAGCACTAGACGAGCTATCGTCGACTTGCCGCTGCCGGAAGGTCCGGCCAGCGCCAGCGTCTCGCCGGGGTCGATGTGGAAGGAAACGTCGTCGACCGCGGCGATGGTCTTGCCGCCGCGACTGTATCGTTTGGTCAGGCCGGAAACGGCGAGCAGCGGACTGGTCATGTTCGCCGCAACAGCGGCTCGGCGTCGAAGCCGAGATGAGCGTCAAGCAGCACACGAGTGTATGCGTGACGCGGCGCATTGACGATTTGGGCTGTCGAATCGAGCTCGAGCAGCTCGCCATGCCGGAACACCGCTATGCGCTCTGCAAGCTCAGCGGCCAGCGCAATGTCGTGGCTGATGAACAGCAGCGTCATACCGTCCTCGGCCACCAGTCGCCGGATCAGCCCGACAATCTCGGCCTGCACGATGGTGTCCAGCGCACTGGTCGCCTCGTCGGCGACCAGCAGTTTCGGCCCGGCCGCAATCGCTGCGGCGATCGCCACGCGCTGCTTCTGGCCGCCGGAGAGCTGATGTGGAAAGGCACGCAAAGCGACATCGGGGTCGGGCAGACGGACCCGTTCGAGCAGGGTTTTTGCCTTGGCATAGGCGTCTCGCCAACTGAGGCCGAGATGGGTGTAGGCGACTTCCGCGATCTGCTTGCCTATTGGCATCACCGGATCGAGACTTGCGGATGGGTCCTGGAAAATAAAGCCGATGTCACGGCCACCGATTGGAGCATGGTCGCGAAGACCGGCAGGTGCCTTGGCACCAAACATTGGTGGCGGGCGCAGGAGCCAATCGATACGGCCTTCGATCTTGGCAGTGGCCGGCAGCAGCCCGGCAATGGCTAGCGCCAGCGTGCTCTTGCCGGAACCGCTCTCGCCGATGATGGCAAAGCGCTCGCCGGCGGGGATGTCGAGGCTGACATTCTTTAGCGCCGCCACCTCGGCGCCGTCGCGGCGATAGGTCACCGTCAGACTGCGAATCGAAGCAAGCGCCGTCACGACAGGCTCCTCCTCATCGCCGTGGTCTCGACGACGCCTTCGCCGGTGAGATAGACGCCGAGCACGGTCAGCACGAGCGCTACGCCCGGAATGATCGACAGGAAGGGCGCGGTGCGCAGCACGGCGCGGCCTTCGGCGATCATGCCGCCCCAGGTTACGCGGTTGGGGTCGCCAAGGCCGAGGAAGGACAATGCCGCTTCGGTGAGAATCGCCGCGGCGACGATCACCGACGACAAAGCCATTACCGGCGGCAGCGCATTGGGGAGCACCTCGCGAAAGGCGATCTCCAGCGGATGCATGCCGATGACGCGGGCGCCGGCAACAAAATCGCGCTCGCGGATCGACAGCACTTCGGCGCGCGCCACGCGTGCCGGTCCGGTCCAGGCGCCCAGCGCGATCGCAGCGACGATGACGCCGAGCGACGGCCCGACGATGCTGACGAAAGCCAAAGCCAGCAGAAAGGCTGGGACGGTCTGGAAAGCGTCGGTGATGCGCATCAGCATCTCGTCGACAAGACCGCCGGCAAAGCCGGCCAACGTGCCGATCACGGCACCGACGGCAAGGGCGGCGGCGGCTGCTGCCAGCCCGACCGCCAGCGAGGTGCGGGCGCCGTGGAAAAGCTCGGCAAGCACGTTGCGGCCGAGGCGGTCGGTGCCGAGTGGCAACGACCAGTCCTGGAACGGCGGCAGCAACGCCGGCCCGGCAATCGCCTGCGGATCGCCGGGAAAGAACAAAGGTGCGGCAAGCGCGACGGCAAACAGCGCCGCCAGGATGACCGCGCCGGCGATCGCTTCCGGGGTCCGGAGAAAGCGGCGAAGCGGGCTCACGCGCCGGCCTCACTGGCGCCGACGCGCGGATCGAGGAAGGCGTAGGCGATGTCGACGAGAAGGTTGATGATGACGACCAGGACAGCGCTGGTGAGAATAATGCCGAGCAGTAGTGGGGTATCCCGCGCGGCCACCGCTTCCTGCGCCAGCCGGCCGAGGCCGGGGACGGAAAAGACGCTCTCGATGACGACGCTGCCGCCCAGCATTTGCGCCGACTGCAGGCCGAACATGGTGACCAGCGGCAACAGCGCGTTACGGGCGACGTGAGCGAGCACGATGCGACGGCGGGAAAGTCCCCTGGCACGGGCGGCCAGCACAAAGTCCTGCCGCCACACCTCGGCCATGCCGGCGCGCATCATGCGCAGATAGAGCGCGAGATAAATGAAGCCGAGCGCCGAAACCGGCAGGACGAGATGGCGGGCGATGTCGGCGGCGCGATCGAGGCCGCTCTTGGCCGAGGCGATACTCTCGATGCCGCCGATCGGAAACCAGCGCAGGTCGACGGCGAAGACAATGATCAGCACAAGCCCGAGCCAGAAGCCCGGCACGGCATAGAGCGCCAGCGAACCGATGGACAGGAAACGATCGCGGAAGCTGCCGGGACTGGCGCCGACATAGATGCCGAGAGCCGAGCCGAGGCCGAAGGAGAGCGCCGTGGCGCTCCCCATCAACAGCAGCGTGTTGGGCAGGCGCTCGAGGATGACATCGCGGATCGGCCGCGAAAAGCTGACCGATTGGCCGAGATCGAGATGCAGCAGCGCCCAAAGATAATTGGCCAGCCGCGTCAGCTCCGACTGGTCGAGCCCCCAGCGGTGACGCAACAGCTCGATCATGCCGGCGTCGCCACCGGTCGAGACAATGTAGGCATCGACCGCATCGCCGGGAGCGGCTTCGAGCAACAGGAACGTGCCGATGACGACAATCAGCAGCACGAAGATGCTGCCGACGAGACGGCGGCGAAGGAGGATGACGGCGCGGGTCATGGCGCAACGCCGATAGGAGAGCCAAGTCTTCCGTGCCGCGCTTTACGGCGCCCCCCTCTGTCCTGCCGGACATCTCCCCCACAAAGAGGGAGATTGGCAGTTTCGGCGATGCCGGCCGTCTTGCAACGCTGGAGATTGGCGAAAGCGACAATGACAGCCGATCTCCCCCCTCGTGGGGGAGATGTCCGGCAGGACAGAGGGGGGCGCGAAGGAACTCTCATAGCCGAAGCTGAGCACCCACATAGGCGATGTGCAAGTCTTGAGCCGACCTGCCTAAGCCTCCAGCCAAGTGTCCGCCCAGTTCGATACCGCCCAGCGCGGGTTGTTGGCGATGTTGTTGACCGTATCGCGGGCGACGCTGATGAAACTCCATTCGGCGACGTTGATCAGCGGCAGGTCGGCGGCAACTTTTCTCTGGAACTCCTTGTAGAGTTCGGTGCGGGCGGCGGTGTCGAGCGTCTCCGATGCCTTGGCGATCAGGGCGTCGAGATCGGCATTCTTGTAGCCACCCTGGTTGGAGAAGGGCACGCCGTCGGGAATACCGCTCTGCACCAGGATGGTGGTCGAGATCGCCGGATCGCCGCGGAACACCGGCGGCCCGACCGCAAGGTCGAAGGCATGGTCGGTGTAAACCGCCTTGATGTGCGCGGCAGAGTCGTTGTTGACCAGCTGGGCGTCGATGCCAATGACGGCGAGCGCCTGGCGCAGATAGTCGCCGAACTGCTTGGTTTCGTTGAAGTAAGGCGCCGGCAGCAATCTCAATGAAAAGCGCTTGCCGTCATCGCCCCGGCTGTAGCCGGCCTCGTCAAGCAAGGCATTGGCCTTGGCGACGTCGAAAGCGTAGGTCGGCACGTCGGCGGTGTAGAATTGCGGGTCGTTTTTCGGCACCGGGCCAGTGGCGGTGGCGGCATAGCCAAGGAATACCGTCTCGACGACGAAATCCTTGTCGATGGCGTGAGCGATCGCCTGGCGTACTTTCAGGTCGGCCAACTCCTTGCGGCGATGATTGATCTCGACGACGAGCTGGTAGGTCAGCCCTTCATAACCCTTGGTGATCACCTTGAGACCGGGCACTTTGGAGATGCGGTCGAGATCGGCCAGGGGCACGGCGGAGAAGGCGGCGAGCTGGATCTCTTCGGCTTACAGGGCGCTGGCCGCCGACGTGCGGTCCGGCAGCACCTGATAGATGATCTCGTCGAGATAGGGCTCGTCCTTGCCCCAATAGTCGGTGTTCTTCTCCAGCCGGTAATATTCGCCGGGCTTGTGTTCGGCAAATTTGAACGGTCCGGTGCCGACCGGGGCGTTGTTGGCCGGGTTGTCCTCGATCTTTCCGGTCTCGTAGATGTGCTTGGGCACCACGCTGCTCAGCGCCGGCAAGGCGTTGCGGATCAGCTGGAACGGTGTCGGCTTGGCGAATTTGAACACGGCGGTGGTTTCGTCCGGCGTGTCGACGGCCTCCAGATCCTTGAACACGGTGCGGCCGAGATTCTGCAGCGGCTTCCAGACCTGCAGCGCCGAGAAGGCGACATCGGCTGAGGTGAATGGCTTCCCATCATGCCATTTGACGCCCTCGCGCAGTTTGAACGTCAGCGACAGGCCGTCGGCGGCACCTTCCCAGCTGAGCGCCAGCCGCGGATCGAGCCCATCCTTGCCGCCGAAGGAGGCCTCGGCCAAGGTTTCCACGATCTTGCTCGAGATGAAGAAGACGCCGTTCGAGGCGACAATCGCCGGATTGAGATTGCGCGGCTCGGAATCGGCAGCGACAACCAGTCGTCCGCCCTTTCTCGGCGTCTGCGCCGAGCCGATCGTCGGCATGGCGGTGGAGGCCAACAGCAACGCCGAACCGGCCAGCATTGTACGTCTGGAAATGGTGAACTCTGGCATGATCGAACTCCGTCCTCTCCGCGGACCCAGCCGGGTCCGCCGTACCCCTCGGACGCTCGTAAGCATCCTGCAAAGCTGATTATGGGCCTTGTGCGGGGTTTCGCCAAAGACGGAATTGGCGCATCTCTACGTGGCTTTGAAATTTCCGTCCGCTGGACCAGTTGTACAGAAAACGGTTCGACGCGCGGTTCTAGCAGGACCAGGCTGGGGTAAAGTGCAGCAGGTGGAGCAGCTTTTGGGGCTGGTTCGCCCGTTCTGGCTGGACCAGATCGGGCAAAATGATGCAGATTTAAGCATAGCCGAGGTTCAGAGCCGGAAAAGCCGGTGCCGGCGAGCGGCCGGCTAAGGGATTTCAGGGAGAGAGACATGAACATTGCCCCAGGCAAGAATGCCGTCGGCAGCGTGCCGTTCGACCAGGCCAGGGTGGACGGGCTGATGGAGGAGGCCGGCATCGACGTGCTGCTCGCCACCTCCAAGCACAACACGCAATATCTGCTTGGCGGCTACAAGTTCATCTTCTTCGCCGCCATGGATGCAATCGGCCACAGCCGTTATCTGCCTTTCGTCGTCTATGAGAAAGGTGGGCCGGAGCATGCCGCCTACATCGGCAACCGCATGGAAGGCGGCGAGCACCAGAATCATCCATTCTGGACGCCGACACTGCATGCCGCCTGCTGGGGTACGCTCGATGCCGCCAATCTGGCGGTCGAGCATTTGCGAAAGATCACCAAGGGCAATGCCCACATCGGCATCGAGCCCGCCTTCCTGCCGTCCGACGCCTATATGCTGATCCGCAACGCGCTGCCGGATGCCAAGCTGATCGATGCGACTGATATGCTGGAGCGCATGCGGGCAATCAAAACCGAGGCGGAGCTGGAAAAGCTGCGCATCGCTTCGGAGCTGATCACCGATTCCATGCTGGCGACCATCGGCTGGGCACGCGAAGGCACGACAAAGAGCGAGATCATCGAACATCTCAGGCGCGAGGAGACCAATCGCGGCGCGCATTTCGAATATTGCCTGTTGACGCTAGGCTCCAGCCACAACCGCGCAGCCTCGCCGCAGGCGTGGAAACGGGGCGAAGTGATGTCGATCGATTCCGGCGGCAACTACCACGGCTATATCGGCGATCTTTGCCGCATGGGCGTGCTGGGCGACCCTGACGCCGAACTCGAGGATCTGCTGGCCGAGATCGAGACAGTGCAGCAGGCGGCCTTCTCCAAGGTCAAGGCGGGCACGCTGGGCGGTGACATGATTTCTCATGCCGAAGGCGTTCTGAAGAAATCCAAGGTTGCGGCCTATACTGATTTTTTCGCGCATGGCATGGGGCTGATCACGCATGAAGCGCCGTTCCTGATGACCAACCATCCGGTGACATATGAAGGCACCTATGCCGCAAAGCCGCTGGAGAAGAACATGGTGCTTTCGGTCGAGACGACCATGCTCCACCCGACGCGCGGCTTCATCAAGCTGGAGGACACGGTGGCGGTGACCGATGCCGGCTACGTCATGTTCGGCGATCGGGGCCGGGGCTGGAACAGAGGCGGGGGCGGCTTAGGCGCTGGTACCTAGCCCGTTCTTGAGATTACCTCGTTCGAGCAAACAATTGGTCACACTAGCGAGCATTTGCCGATATGGAACGCGAACTGCCCAAGCAGGTCTTTATCGACGGGTGCGAGCAGATCTCCATGGAGTTCGAACCGATTGGGTTCCGCTTTGCGAAAACCGGTCCTCATGCGAGTCGTCGGGCCGGCGACTGGGCATTCAAAATCTCCTTTCAATCAAACTATCTGAACGTCGGCGGCGAGTACGTCGAACTCGTCGTGCATGCGTCGGTCTACAGCAAGGCAATAAAGGAGTGGGACGAGCGGACATGGAACATCGCAAACCCGCATACCCGCCAGGCTGAAATCGCGAACATCGTTGCCAACATCCAAACGACTGTCCTGCCGCTCTTCGAACGTTTCGACGTTCCGCGCAAACTAGCCGAACAGGTCGCATGTTCTGAAGTTCCGGGCTTCATGTTCCCTGAAAATGCTGTTCGATTTGTACTCTGGCAGCTTGGTCCGGAGGCAGCGGAAAACTGTTTGTCCTACTGGGTGGCGCGCTTACCTTCGCCGGATGCTTTCCGATCAGAGCGCGATGTCCCCACTTTGCCGGATAGGCTCGCTCTGGGAAGCGATACTAACAACCTAGCAAGGGTCGCTCGTGCGATGAAGATTGGCCTCAGCCTGTGACATTATCTGCCCGGCGGGATCAACCTGAAATCCGGCAACTCCCGCAATGCCAGTTCCGGCCCTGCCGGCGAATAGACGACGAAAAGCTGCATGCCCGCATCGCCGGTATTGAGCGTCGAGTGGAAGCGGCTTTCCGGCACATAGATGGTGCAGCCGGGGCCGACTTTCTCGACGACCGGGTTGCCTTTCTCGTCTTCGACCATCTGCTCGCCATTGCCTGAGATGACAAAGATGATCTCCTCCGCACCCGGATGGTTATGACGCGTATGGCCTTTGCCTGACGGTAGGTCGACGACACCACCGGAAAATCGCTTTGCGCCGTTCACTTCGGGAGCGACCGTCAGCGACAGCCTGCCCCAGTCGAAGCCGAAGGCGCTGACGTCTTTTGGATATACGAATACCTTGCTGTTCTCCGTCATCGTTCCACCCTTCTGTTTGCTGGTCTCTACGCAGCGCCGAACGTGACCGCCTTGAAATCCGCCGTCTGCCTGGCGATTGAGGCTTCCGCCGGCAGCCGCTCCATCGAACTGGCGCCATAGAACCCGTGCAGGCCCTTGCAGCGCTCGAGAACATATCTGGCGTCGTCCGGCATCGAGATCGGCCCGCCATGGCAAAGCAGGATCATATCCTCGCGCACTGAGCGTGCCGCTTTGGCGATGGCGTCGATCTCGCTCACACAGTCGTCCAGCGATTTAGCCGATGTCGCGCCAATCGAGCCGCCGGTGGTCACCCCCATATGGGCGACGACGATGTCGGCGCCAGCTGTTGTCATGGCGCGCGCCTCGTCTGCGTTGAAGACATAGGGCGTGGTCAACAGGTCGAGTTTGTGAGCCTCGGCGATCATGTCGACCTCGAGCCCGAAGCCCATGCCGGTTTCTTCAAAACTCTGCCGCATCTGGCCGTCGAACAGGCCGATAGTCGGAAAGTTCTGCACACCGGAAAAACCCATCGTCTTCAACTCGGCCAAAAGCAGCGGCATGATGACGAAGGGATCGGTGCCGTTGACGCCGGCCAGCACCGGCGTCTTCTTCACTACCGGCAGCACTTCGTAGGCCATTTCCTTGACGATCTCGTTGGCGTTACCATAGGCGAGCAGGCCGGCGGCCGAGCCGCGCCCGGCCATGCGGTAGCGGCCCGAATTGTAGATGATGATCAGGTCGATGCCGCCGGCTTCCTCTGCCTTGGCCGACAGGCCGGTGCCGGCACCGCCGCCGACGATCGGCACGCCGTCCGCGATCATCTTGCGGAATTTCTCCAGGATTTTCTTGCGCGGTATGGCGGCCATGTCTTGGTGTCTCACTGTCTGGCGATGTCGAGGAAGGCCGTTGTGGCAGCCCAGGCGAATTCGGGGTCGTTGATATGAAGCGGCAAACGCAGCACGCGCCGCGTTTTGGCGGGTTTGATGGTACGCTCGATCGCCTCGAACAAAGCGGCATCGGCTTCAGGGTCGAAGAAGGCGCCGCCTTCAATGTCGAGCGCCGACACGCCTTTCTCCGGAATGAGGAAACGAACCGGACCCTGGCAGAGGCTCAGCCTTGCACCGATCCATTCGCCGATCGTTCTGCTTTCGTCGGCAGTGGTGCGCATCAGTGTGACGTTTGGATTGTGCTCATAGAACAGCCGGCCGCGATAGCGTTCCGGAATTGTCGGCGGCGCCCAGAAATTGACCATGTCGAGCGCGCCGACCGAGCCGACATAAGGCAGCCCGGTGCGGGCGATGGCGCCAAAGCGATCCTCGGTCGCCGGCAGCACGCCGCCAAACAGCAAGTCGCAGACTTCGGTCGTTGTGATGTCGATGACGCCGGACAACAGGCCGCTGTCGGCCAATTTTTCCATGGTGCGGCCGCCGGTGCCGGTGGCATGAAAGACCATGCAGTCATAAGTCGAACGAAGCTCATCGGCGATCGCGGTCACGCATGGCGTGGTGACGCCGAACATGGTGAGGCCGAGCGACGGTTTGCCGTCGGGCGGCGGCGCCGGCTTTGTCGCCATGCCTGATATCGCCTGGGCGGCATTGTGCAGCACGACACGCGAAAGCCGGTTGAGGCCGGCCATGTCGGTCACCGACGGCATCATGACGATGTCGGAGACGTCGACGTAAGGCGCGGTGTCACCCGAGGCCAACGTCGAAACCATGATCTTGGGCAGACCGAGCGGCAGCGTGCGCATGCCTGCGGTGATGATCGAAGTGCCGCCACCGCCGCCAATGCCGATAATCCCGGCAATATCGCTGCGCGACTGGACAAACCGGGCAAAGGCGGCAGCCATCGCCGCCACCGCGGTGCCGCGATCGTCGACGCCGAGTACGGCATTGCGACCCTCGGAATGGTGGCTGGCGACCTCGTCTGCCGAAACATCGACCGGCGCGGTCGCGCCGCGTGTTCCGATGTCGACACGGGCAATCGAAGCGCCGGTAGCGGCGACCGCATCGGCCAGAAACGCGAGTTCCTCGCCCTTGGTGTCGGCGGTGCCCACCACATAGATGCGCTTCATCGCGTTTCCCCGGTCTTGGGCGTGTTCGGCGCTGCCGCCCCTTTTTGTCCGGCCGTTCGACGGCGCGAAGGACCATTGCAATTTTTTGAGACACGCGTATCGTATTGACATGAATGTCTCACGTCAACAGGCGGCAATCGACGACGATGCCAGCCAAGGGCCGAACCCCCAGGTAGAGCGCGGGGCCCGCGCGCGCACCAGGCGTCTCATGCTGGAGACGGCGACAAAGCTGATGCAGGCGGGCGCCACGCCCTCCGTCAGCGAGGTGGCGGAGGCAGCGGAGGTCTCGCGCGCCACCGCCTATCGGTATTTTCCGAGCCAGGCGGCGTTGGTGCAGGCGGTGGTCGATGAGGGGCTTGGGCCGATCCTTACGTGGAAATCGAGCTCTGCCGATCCCGAGCGCCGGGTCGCCGAGCTGTTCGAGACCGCCATGCCGCGCATCGAGGTCTTCGAAGCGACGTTCAAGGCGGCGCTGAAACTGTCGCTCGACCAGTGGGCGCAGCGACAGGCAGGCACGCTTGACGGCGAACCTGCCTTCACCCGCGGCCATCGCGTCGATCTCTTGAAAGATGCGATCGCGCCACTCAAAGGCCGGTTGCCGCCGCGCGAATTCAAGCGGCTCGCGCAGGCGCTGTCATTGATCTTCGGTGTTGAGGTGCTGATCGTTTTAAAGGATATATGGGGATTGGATAGCCGCAGTATGATGTCGGTTGCGCAATGGGCGGCCGGCGCTCTTGTGCGCGCGGCTATGACCGAATCGATGATTGAAGGAGATGGGATCGCGCCGATGACCGCCGTGAGATGACGCCAATCTGGTTCGACCAGATTTTCAACCTGGCTATTCATGCTACTAGCGATGCAGTGGCCCAAGTAAGGCATTCATGTATCAAGGAGTAGGAAAATTCAGGGAAAACAGGCAGATATCGCAGAAGCCAACTTGTCTGCGTGTCCGCCACCGTCCAAGAAAGGGCTTGACGTTCCTCTTAAATTGGTAATACCAGATCAGGACAAATAAAGCGGATCAAAGGTGAAGGCTGAGATCCGTTTCGGTCGAGCGAGGAGGCTCACAGACCGAAACGGTGCCGTCACGGGAGGACTACCAGGGCCGGCCTCGATGCCGGTTCTCATGAACGGTAGAATGCGCACAAGGGAGGAAATCATTATGCGCAAGACAATGACCAGCTTGCTTGCTGGTATCGGCCTAGTGCTCGCCTGCGGAACGTCCGTCTACGCGCAGGAAAAGGAACTTACAATCTTCTGGGCGGAATGGGATCCGGCCAATTACCTGCAGGAACTCGGCAACGAGTACGAGAAGGAAACCGGCGTCAAGATCACGGTGGAAACCACACCGTGGCCCGACTTCCAGACCAAGGCCTTCACCGAGTTCAACGCCCATGGCGACGCCTACGATATGGTCGTCGGCGACTCGCAATGGCTTGGTGCTGGCTCGACCGGTGGCCACTATGTCGACCTGACCGACTTCTTCAACAAGCACAAGGTCGGTGAAGTGATGGCACCGGCCACGGTGAAATACTATGCCGAATATCCGGGCGGCAGCAGCAAGTACTGGGCCATTCCGCTCGAAGGCGACGCCGTCGGCTGGTCCTATCGCAAGGACTGGTTCGAAGACCCCAAGGAAAAGGAAGCCTTCAAGGCCAAGTATGGCTACGATCTCGACGTGCCGAAGGATTTCAAGGCGCTACGCGACATCGCCGAATTCTTCTACCGGCCGGACCAGAAAAAATACGGCATCGCCATCTACACCGACAATTCTTATGACGCGATGGCGATGGGCTTCGAAAACGCGCTGTTCTCCTTTGGCGGCGAGCTGGGTGACTATAAGACCTACAAGGTCGATGGCTTCATCAACTCCGACAAGGCGATCGCGGCGCTCGACGCCTACAAGGAACTCTACAAGTTCACGCCTCCGGGCTGGGCCAAGTCGTTCTTCGTCGAGGACAACCAGGCGATCACTGAAAACCTGGCCGCGATGAGCATGAACTACTTCGCGTTCTTCCCCTCGTTGATCAACGAGGCGTCGAACCCGAACGCCAAGAACACCGGCTTCTTCGCCAATCCAGCCGGACCTGGCGGCGACCAGTTCGCCGCACTCGGCGGTCAGGGCATCTCCATCGTTTCCTACTCGCAGAAGCAGGAAGAGGCGACGAAGTTCCTGGAATGGTTCATCAAGGACGAGACCCAGAAGAAATGGGCAGCGCTTGGCGGCTACACCTGCAGTGCCGCCGTGCTCAAGTCGCCCGAATTCCAGAACGCCACGCCCTACAACAAGGCGTTCTACGAGACCATGTTCAAGGTCAAGGACTTCTGGGCGGTTCCGGAATATGCGGAACTGCTGCAGCAGCTCAACCAGCGCATCTATCCTTACATGATCGGCGGCGAAGGCACCGCCAAGGAGACGCTGGACGCACTGGCAGCCGACTGGAACGCGACCTTCAAGAAATACGGCCGCGGCCAATAAGCATGAAGTTTCACGGAGGGGGCGTTCGTGCCTCCTCCGTTTCTTTTTCTGATTCTTGAACCGGGAGCAGGGTCTTGGCGACCACGATGATCACCACGCTGGACAGGTCCTCGCGGGCCGCCGCTCGCGGTCTAAGCGACATTTCGATCCGCAATCTCTTCATCATCCCGACGATCCTGTTTCTGATCGTCTTCAACATCTTCCCGCTGATCTATTCGCTGGGCTATTCGTTCACCGATTTCCGCGCCTCGACCAGCGCGGCGGCGAATTTCGTCGGGCTGCAAAACTATCGCGACCTGCTCAGCGATCCCTATGTCTGGTCCAACTTCGCCATCACCGCAAAATACGTCATCATCTCGGTCGCCGGCCAGCTGCTCGTCGGCTTCGGCGTTGCCATGCTGCTCAATCGCGACATTCCGCTCAAGGGCCTGCTGACGACGCTCCTGTTGTTGCCGATGATGCTGTCGATGGCCGTCGTCGGCCTGTTCTGGAAGCTGCTCTACGATCCGTCCTTCGGCATCATCAATTATGCGCTCGGCCTCGGCACCTTCGAATGGCTGTCGAATCCGAAAATGGCGCTCTATGCGGTTGCGCTGACCGACATCTGGATGTGGTCGCCCTTCGTCATGCTGTTGTCGCTGGCCGGCCTGTCGGCCGTGCCCAAGCATCTCTACGAGGCAGCCGCGATCGACAGGGCCGGACCGTTCTACACCTTCTTCCGCATAACGCTGCCGCTGGTTGCGCCGATCCTGATGATCGCGGTCATCTTCCGCACCATGGAGGCGTTCAAGACCTTCGACCTCGCCTACATCCTGACCAGCCAGCCGACGGCCGAGCTGATCTCGATCCGGCTCTACAAGATGGCGTTCCAGGAATGGCAGACCGGGCGTTCCTGCGCGCTCGCCTACATCGTGCTAATCATGGTGCTGGCGATCACCAACATCTATGTCAAATACCTCAACAAGGTGAAGGAGCGCTGAGATGGCCGCAGTCCGCACTTCTTCCGAAATCACCTTCAACCGGGTCGCCATCGTCGCTGTCCTGCTGGTGACGATCATCTTCCTGGCGCCGATCTACTGGATCGCCTCGACGGCGTTCAAGCCGCGCAACCTCGCCACCACCATTCCGCCGACGGTGGTTTTCCAGCCGGAGATATCGCCCTTCGTCAAGTTGTTTACCAAGCGTTCGCAGCTGCGCAGCCCGCCGTCGCCGGAGGAGTACGCGGCTGCGCCGTGGTGGGAGCGCGTCGTCTTCAATGGGGGCGAAAAGATCGTGCGCGACGGCAAGGGCCAGGTGCAGTGGTCGGGCTATCCGAGCCGTTTCATGAACTCACTGATCGTTGCCATAACCTCGACCGTCCTGGCCGTCGGCATGGGCACCTTCACCGCCTATGGGTTCTCGCGCTTCAAGGTAAAAGGCGAGGCGGACCTACTGTTCTTCATCCTGTCGACACGCATGCTGCCGCCGGTGGTCGTCGCCATTCCGATGTTCCTGATGTACCGGGCGGTCGGCCTCAACGATTCCCATATCGGCCTGATCATCCTTTACACCGCCTTCAACCTGTCCTTCTCGGTGTGGCTGATGAAAGGCTTCATGGACGAGATCCCCAAGGAGTATGAGGAGGCGGCCCTCGTCGACGGCTATACGCGCATGGAGGCCTTCTTCAAGATCGTGCTGCCCGAGGCCGCCACCGGCATCGCCGCCACCGCCGTGTTCTGCTTTATCACGGCGTGGAACGAATATGCCTTCGCACTGATCATGACCAGCCGCCGTGCCCAGACAGCACCGCCCTTCATCCCCAGCCAGGTCGGTTCCGGCCTGCCGGACTGGACGGTGATTGCCGCCGGAACCTTCCTGTTCCTGCTGCCGGTCGCGATCTTCACCTTCCTGCTCCGTAATCACCTGTTGCGCGGCATGTCGTTTGGAGCGATCCGCAAATGAGCTTTCGCGAGATCAACCAGAAATATCTCGAACCGGGCAGCCAGGTGCTGATGGTGCTCGGTATCATCGCGCTCTGCCAGCCGTGGAACATGCTGCTGCACAGCTATGGCGTGACCATCATCCTGATCGGCCTGATCGGCTTCAACATCACCTCCAAGATCGCGCCGGAGGAGAAGGCCGGCACCGGGCAAGGGGCAAATCCGGGGGCACAGCATTGACCCAGATCGAGCTTCGAGGCGTCCAGAAATATTTCGGCGCCGTGCAGGTCATAAAGGACCTCAACCTGAAGATCGACGACAACGAGTTCATCGTGCTGCTCGGCCAGTCGGGCTGCGGGAAGACGACGACGCTCAGGGCGATTGCCGGGCTGGAGACGATCGACGGCGGCGACATCCTCATCGACGGCAAGCCGGTCCAGCACCTCAAGGCCGCCGATCGCGATATCGCCATGGTCTTCCAGTCGTTCTCGCTCTATCCGCATATGAGCGTCTATGAGAACATCGCCTTTCCGCTCAGGGCGACGCGCAAGAGCAAGGCCGAGATCGACAGCGAGGTGCGCTCGGTCGCCAAGACGCTGCAGATCAGCGATCTCCTCGCCAAGAAACCGTCGGCGCTGTCGGGCGGCGACATGCAGCGCGTGGCGATCGGCCGAGCCTTGGTGCGGCGGCCGAAGGCGATGCTGATGGACGAGCCGATCGGGGCGCTCGATGCCAAGCTGCGCGAGGAGATGCGGGCCGAGATCAAGCGGCTGCACATCAAGCAGGGCTCGACCAGCATCTACGTCACCCACGACCAGATCGAGGCGATGAGCCTCGCCGACCGCATCGTCATCATGCATGAAGGTGTGCTGCAGCAGGTTGGCTCGCCGGACGAGGTCTATTCGCATCCGGCGAACCTTTTCGTCGCGCAATTTGTAGGCAGCCCGGTGATGAACGTCGCCGACGCTTCGGTGACCGAGAAAGCCTC
The DNA here is from genome assembly GCF_040319695.1 of Mesorhizobium sp. M0898. Classification (NCBI taxonomy): domain Bacteria; kingdom Pseudomonadati; phylum Pseudomonadota; class Alphaproteobacteria; order Hyphomicrobiales; family Phyllobacteriaceae; genus Mesorhizobium; species Mesorhizobium sp. M0898. The sequence goes on from NZ_JAMYOE010000031.1 coordinate 68,273, forward strand.
GTCGGCCTCGGTCACCGTCGGCGATGCGGCCGCCGGTTTCGAATTCCCGCGCGCCTTGCTGTCGAAGCTCAACGGCCATGCCGGCGGCCAACTCGCGCTCGGCATCCGGCCGGAAGGCGTCCTCGTCCGCCGCGAAGCAGCCGAAGGGTTCTTGCCGGTGGAGACGCAGATCGTCGAGCCGCTCGGCTCCTTCGACATCGTCGACCTCAAGGTCGGCTCCAAGATGCTGCGTGCGCGCACCAAGAGCGGCTTCATCGGCGGCCCCGGCGAAAGAGTCTTCGTCAGAATCGATCCCGGCCAGGCGCATTTCTTCGACACGGCGAGCGGCAAATCGCTGGGAGTGAGACTCTGATGGCCCACATCCAGCTCAAGAACATCTCGAAGAAATTCGGCAACCACACCGCCTTGACCGGGCTCGATCTCGACATCGCCGATGGCGAGTTCTTCGTCCTGCTCGGCGAGACCGGCGCCGGCAAGACGACGACGCTGCGCATGATTGCCGGCCTGGAAAAACCGAGCGAAGGTCAGGTCTTGATCGACGGCGTCGATGTCGCCGATTGGGGCGCGGCGGAGCGCGACGTGGCGCTGGTGCTGCAGCAATATTCACTCTACCCGCGCTATACCGTACGCCAAAACCTCGAATTTCCGCTGAAGCCGAAAATCCGCCGGCTGCCCGATGCCGAGATCAAGGATCGCGTCGACCGCGCCGCCAGGACGCTGCGGATCGAGCATCTACTCGACCGCAAGACCGACCGGCTTTCAGGCGGCGAGATGCAGCGCGTCTCGATCGGCCGCGCCATCGTGCGCAAGCCGAGGGTATTCCTGATGGATGAGCCGTTGTCGGCGCTCGACGCCAAATTGCGCGAAGCGCTGCGCACCGAATTGAAGAACCTGCAGATGCAGCTTGGCGCCACCTTCCTGTTCGTGACGCACGATCAGATCGAGGCGATGTCGATGGGTGACAAGGTCGGCGTGCTCAACCATGGCCGCATCGTCCAGACCGGCACGCCGTACGAGATCTACAACAATCCGCGCGACACCTACGTGGCAAGCTTCGTCGGCTCGCCGCCGATGAACCTCATCGACGGCAAGCTTGTCAACGGACGTGCGGTGATGGCACCGCTGAATTTCGAATTGCCGTTTTCGGGGGGTGCCAAGACTTCGGGGGGGCTAAAGACGGGCGCGGGGGCCCCCCGGGGGCCCCCCGGCGGCGGGAATGGCCCGGCAGACCGCGAAGGCGGGGCCCCCCCCCCGGGGGCGGCGCCCGGGCGCGACTGGGCGGACCCAGGGGGG